>CAXMMT010000001.1:0-3469 GCA_964194555.1 uncultured Boseongicola sp.
GACTTCAGCCGTGGTTGACAGAGGGTTCGTCGAGGTCGACGCCAACATGGAGACAGCTCAAGAAGGTCTCTACGCAGTGGGCGATATCGTGGCTGGTACACCCCAGTTGGCTCATGTCGGCTTTGCCGAGTCGATAACGGCGGTCACCCACATCGCGTCGGGCGAGAGCCAGCCCGTCAACTACGACGCCATACCCCGTGTCACTTACACCCACCCGGAAGTGGCCGAGGTCGGGCTCACTGCCGCGCAGGCCGAAGAAAGAGGTTTAGTTGTCGAGACCACCAAACATGCCTTCAACGGGGTCGGCAGGGCAATCATCCTGGGACAGAATCAAGGCCACGCCAAGATCGTCGCCATCAAAGACGGTCCCATAGTGGGCGCCAGCATCATCGGTCCCCAAGCAGGCGAGATGATCCACGAATTGATGTATTCAGTCGGTTGGGAAGCCCTACCCACCGAAGCTGCTGCTTTCATTCACGCACACCCCACGCTTTCAGAGGCGATTGGTGAGACACTGATGTCGGCGGCAGGCAAGAGCCTGCACTGAGAGGAGAAGTTTTGGCCACAACGGTATCGATGCCCCAACTTGGGGAGACGGTCACTGAAGGGACCATCCTCAAGTGGGCGAAGCAAGTCGGTGACACCATCGGCGAGGACGAGGTCCTCGTCGAGATTTCGACTGACAAGGTCGACACAGAGGTTCCGTCTCCAATTGGCGGAACCATCCTCGAGATCCTCGTATCGGAAGGCGACACCGTTGAGGTTGGTGTCGATCTGGTTGTTATCGGTGAAGCGGATGAAAAAGTGGCGGTTTCTGAACCCGAACCGTCACCCGAAATGGCACCTACACCTGAGCCGATCGTCGATCTCCATCCAGCGTCGGAAACACCCGCTGGCCCCGACTCCGGCTTTGAGGTGTCGGCGGCTGCCGGGTTGGAGGCGAGCGCGCCACCCAGCGACGATGAGGTGGAAGCCTTTTTCGCTGAACCGGCTGAGAATGAGCCGAAACCTCAGCTGCTTTCACCGGTGGTGAGACGTCTGGTGCGTGAGAACCAAATCGACATCGCCCTGATCCAAGGGACCGGCCAAGCCGGCCGTATCACCCGCAACGATGTCGAGGCTTATCTCGAGGATGGCGCCCAGATAGATTCGACTCCGACGGTGGAGACTGCGCCCGCAGTCGAGACTGTGCCGGTCGCCGAGGTGGCAACACCTCCTCCAGCGCCAGTTCCCAAACCAGAGCCGGCACCCGCAGCCCCGGTTGACTCAGACGGCGAAATCGTCCAACTAGATCGTCTCAGGGTTCGTATCGCTGAGAACAATGTCAGAGCGAAAGCGACCGCTGCCCATGTGTGGACATCGGTAGAGGTGGACTTCGAACGGGTTGAGCGGGTGCGCCAGACCTACAAGGAGGAGTTCAAGTCGTCCGAAGGCTTTTCGTTGACCTATCTCCCATTCATCTCGAGGGCGACCATCGATGCGCTCAAAGCGTTTCCGGTGGTCAACAGTTCGTTCAACCTCGAAGAGAAGACTGCCACCTTCCACAAGAAGGTCGATCTGGGGATCGCCGTCGACCTCAACCAAGGCGGCCTTGTCGTGGCACGCGTTCGAGACGCCGACGGGTTGCGTCTCGTCGGAATTGCTCGCGAGATACGAGATCTGGCCATACGGGCACGCTCTGGGAATCTTGGCGTCGATGACGTGACGGGTTCGACGTTCACCATCACCAACCCGGGTCCATTTGGGTCCTTCATGTCGGCTCCGATCATCAATGTGCCCAACGTGGCGATTCTGTCAACGGATACGGTGACCAAACGACCGACGGTGATCACCAGTCCGGACGGGCAAGACATGATCGCCATTCGACACATTGGATATCTCGGTCTCACCTGGGATCATCGGGCATTCGATGGGTCAACGGCGGTGTTGTTCCTGAAGCGGATCCAAGAGAATCTCGAGACCTGGGATTGGACCCAGGAGCTGGCTTGACCTTGTTGCGGACACGTTGGCTAGGCCGGCTTCCCTACACCGAGGCGTGGGACCTCCAGCGCGCCTTTCACGAGGGGCGGGTCAAGGGTCGCTCGGTGGACGACTACTTACTACTGGTGGAGCATCCTCCCGTTTTCACGATCGGGCGCAATGGTGACGCCGGCAATCTGCTCGTCGAGCGCGAGGACGTGTCATCAAGAGGTGTGGAGGTTCACCATATTGATCGTGGCGGTGACATCACTTTCCACGGACCCGGTCAGCTGGTCGGGTACCCAATTCTGAAGCTGGATGATCCAAAGCAGATCGTGCCCTACGTACGGCGGCTCGAAGAGGTGCTCATCCGCACACTTGGCGACTTCGGCGTCGCCGGCTGGGCTGAGGACGGATATACCGGTGTTTGGACCGAGAAGGGCAAGGTTGCGGCGATCGGGGTTCGTGTGGCTCGCAAGGTCACGATGCATGGGTTTGCTCTCAACCTCCATCCGGATATGGACTTTTTCTCGATGATGAACCCCTGTGGGATCTCCGATCGGGAAGTCACAAACCTGTCAGATCTGGTGGGGAAGAAGGTGACCCTCGAGGAGGCTGTCGAGAAGCTGGTGCCTCACTTCGAGTCGGTGTTCGGGTACGGAGACTCAGAGACTCAGATGGCCGCCTTTGCGCGTGGCCAGGGTCGGGTATCGTCTTTCGAAGTCGACCGTCTGCTCGAAGCGGGCACCTTCTCTCCGGAGAAGCGATCGGAAGAGCCAGTCCTGATCAACGGCCGACTCCCGGGAGAACCTGTGAGACCTGACTGGATGAAGGTCACCGCACGGATGGACTCCGACTACCTCGAAATGAAGAAGCTGATGCGTGGTCTCGAGCTCAACACCGTGTGCGAGGAGGCGAATTGCCCCAACATCTATGAATGCTGGGGGATGGGCACGGCGACGCTGATGATCCTGGGGGACAAGTGCACAAGGGCGTGTTCCTTTTGCAATGTGACGACCGGGAAACCAACCGAATACGACATTTTCGAGCCCTTTCGCGCTGCCGAGGCGATCCACAAGATGAATCTGAAACATGCGGTGATCACGTCGGTCAACCGCGATGACCTTGACGACGGGGGAGCGGGTGTTTTTGCCCACACCATCACCGAGTCGCGTCGTCGCTCCCCGGACACCGAGATTGAGGTGTTGATCCCGGATTTCAAAGGCGAGCGTGAGCCCCTGCAAACTGTCATGGATGCCCAACCCGAAGTGCTCAACCACAACACCGAGACGGTGCTCCGTTTGCAGAGAGACATTCGCACTTCGGCGAACTACGGCCGATCATTGGTGTTGCTGTGGCGTGCCAAGCAGATGAAACCGGAGGGGTTGAACAAGTCGGGTCTGATAGTCGGAATGGGGGAGACCAGAGAAGAGGTCATGACCACGCTGGCAGACATGCGAGCGGTGGGCATCGACATCATCACGATCGGGCAATACCTGCGCCCGACAGC
>CAXMMT010000002.1:0-27816 GCA_964194555.1 uncultured Boseongicola sp.
GACGAAAGCAACAACCTTTCCTGCCAGATTTTGGAAAACCCGCTCAAAACCGGTTTGCTCCATGGGGTGAACATCCTCCATGGGGTCGGGTCCGGAAATTGTTTGAGATCGGTTTGACCCCAGCGACCACCCCTTCGCGAAACCCCTGGTCACGGAGTAGGGTTTTGGTCGCTGAAGAAAATTCCAGGTCGCGCGTTAAAGCAACGGTTTTGGGAATCGCGCTGGCAAAATCTCTTCCCAACGAGGACCACGGGGCTCAGGGCTGGCTCGATGAACGCGTATGGCCTCTGAGATCACTCGTATACGACATGATGCCCGTCGGTCGAGGCGAGGGACCTCCGCACTAGGACGTGTTGGGCCTGAAAGGCCCGTGGTTGTTGGGGATTCCGGTGGGTTGTGAGCTGGGGTCAAACAAGCGTCAAACAGAGTTCATGGGACTCGGCTAGGTCTATTCGACGTAGATGACCTCGTCACGGCGGACGACTCGACCGCGGCGCAGCGGCAGTATGCGGGTGATCATCTTGTAGGCAACCCCGAGACCGGGGATCTTGGCGTACCCACCTTGGGGTCCCAGAACCATGCGCCCGCTTTTCACGTCGTACTTCGACCCATGCCAGGGACATGTCAGACAGCCGTCATCGTCGATGGTGCCATCGGCGAGGTCGGCGTATAGGTGACGACAACGACGTGAAACCGCAAAAAGATCACCGTCAGCATTGCCAACTGCCCAAGAACCGGCGCCGACTACCACCCCAGAGGTCAGCTCAGATGCCGGACAAACCTCTATCTCACCGGGCATCGACGACCTCCACTCGAGCATCACCGTTGGAAGTTCAGCCTACAGACTCCTCTAATCGCGTCGTCTGGCACGTACCTGTCGTCCGTTTCGCCATTCGATTGTGATGGGCGTGTGCCCAACCTGCCGCCACGACTCGTCGAGGGCGAAGGTGCCGAGCAGTGTCGTGGTTCGCCACTGCCTCACTCGATCGTGGTCGTAGCCTCGTCGGTTCGCCTCGGCGGAGAGAAACCCGGCCGCAGCCGCCTGAGCCGCCACATACCCGGGAGACTCGCCATACGCTCGTTTGTAGCGAAGGATGAAGTCGGCTGCAGCCGGACCGACCTCGGGAGTGGTTTGTGAGGGGATCCACTGTGTGGGACCCACGATCCCCTCCGATGCCCGTCCCAGCCGGTTTCCGAAGTCGAGTAGGCCGGCAGCCACACAACCGAGCAGACCGGGACGGGTGCCAGTAATCAATTTTCTTACGAGAGTCACATCTTCTGTGAAGGTTCCAACAATTAGAAGAGCGGCATCGTCCATCGGTCCCTCGACGGACCAATGTGAAAGATCCACCGCCCGGAAGGTCAAAGCAAGCTCGGCTGACCGTTCTCGAGCTCCGGCTGTCACTGCGGCCGCAAACCGCCCTATGCCTCTGGCGAGGACTACTCGTCTCAAACCCAGCCGGTGGGCAAGCTCCACCACACCCGAGAAGTAGGTTGAGGCTGGAGCCGGGATTTGGACCACGAGAGGGCGTGTCAGGTCGTCGGCGGCACCACCGTGATTCCATAGCAATACCCCTACCCCCGATGTGATCGGCCCCACACGGCGCACAAGATTGCTTCCGTACGGACCGAGCATTAGATCGGTCCCAGCACTGAGCCAACTCTGATAAACATCGGAAACCGTCGCCGGGTCGCCAGCGTCGTCCACGATCTCCAAATCGATCTGATCAGCTGAAGCCCATATCTCGAGGCCGCGGGCAGCCTGACGCCCCTGTAACGCCAACGGACCACTCAGACTGATAGTCGCCACTGCCTTCGTTCGCATAGCCTGATCCCCATAGACAACCTGCGATGTGTCACACCCAGTGGAGCAGAAGCTGACATGAGGTCGTGACAACCGAGGACACCGACGGTGGCATCGAGTCGATCAACGCAGTGATTCTGACCACGCAGTCTGTGGCGAACTCTTAGCAGGTGACGTGAAGAATGGCGTTGACCGGAGACTCATCGATGGAGCGAAGCAGCTCGCATGCCTGGGAAGTGGGTAGGGCGATCAGTTCCACGCTCCGGGCTTTGGCCTCTTCCTACACCTCGGGCATGATCGGAAGCCGCCCCAGATCAAACCGATGCTTGATCGCAAGCCGTTTCCTCAAGATCTAAGTAATAAAAACCGGACTTCGTAATGAGCTGAACCCACTCGTACGCACCATCGGCGCCGACCACCGCTGTCCAGGGGCCGAGAGCATGTACGCCGATCCGGACAGGAATCTCGACATCAACCGACCTGGTTCCAAACTGCGCGTTTGTCGTGGGGGTTCAACCGCCTCGCCGTAACCAAGGTTGTCTCCCCAAGACCGATCAATCGGAGTTATTCGTCGGCCAGGCATCGGCGAAAAGGTCGAGCAGATCGTCGCCGTAGGCTTCGAGTTTGGCGGGACCGATCCCGGGGACCTCAAGTAGGGCCTCAGGGCTGGTGGGGCGCGCCGAAACGATGGCCTCCAGGGTTCGGTCGCTGAAAACGACAAAGGCCGGCACTCCCTGCGACCGTGCCCTCTCGAGCCTCCAAGCCTTGAGTTGCGCGAACAAGTCGCGTTCATCAGAGTCGAGCCCGGGCACCAGTTCACCGGAACGCCGATCAGCGCTGATTCTCTCTCCCCAAGGGATCAGCATTTCGCCTCCGCCTTTTCCGAGCCGGATCAGCACCCCGGTCGACTCGATCTCGGCTACGACTCCCTCGTACCCTCCGAGAACGGAAATCAAATCACCCAAGGACACGGACAGACCAACGTCCTCACGGTGAACACGACGAGGGGGAGGTTTCGGCTGCGAAGTGTCATCGACAACCGGCGCTGTTCCTTCTAACTCGGCGAGGAACTGTGACGGTCTGTCCTTGTCGGAGAGGACCACCACTGACTCTCTCCCCCGAGTGACCGCCACATGGAACACCCGGCGTTCCTCTTCGATGTCGTCGGACAACGAATGAGGCATTGACCCGCGGTCGGCGCCGAACACCAAGACGTGATCCCATTCCAGTCCCTTCGCTCTGTGAACCGACGAAAGCGTCACACCATCTGGTGACGACGGCACAGACAGCTTTTCCCTGAGCCATGGTTCGAACGACTCGGGTTCTGGGCCCAGGGCTGCTAGTCGTCGCAGCGCCGCAAGATCGTCACTCTGGGAAGCGCGGTCGGCCCGGGAGCGCCCGGCGTCGAGGGCGGAGGCTGCTCGATCGAGTCCGATCTGAGTTGTGAGCACTTCGAGCAATCGGGGTGTCGAACCGGCTGCCGTCGCCGCCGCCAGAACGTCATCGCAAAACCCTGTCCACCGTTCGAGCCTCCGGCCTTCGAGGTCTCGCCCGATCTCGAGAAGATCTTCAATCGAGAACGGTCCCCTCCTTCCCCCGATCAACTCACCGAACAATCGGTTGATGCCCCGGCCTGGTCGCCGGACGGCCTCAAAAAGGTCGCTACGGCTCATCGATTTCGGGTCGATGCCAAGACGCACCCACGCAAGAGCAGCCCGTAGAACAGTCCGGCTAAGGACGTTGGCGGTCAGCATCGACTGAAAAGGGATCTCTCTTATTGCCAGTGCGACCTGGACAGGCAAGAGCGTGGAATTGACCCGCGAAAGAACGGCTATCGAGCGGGGGGATACCCCCTTTTTCAGCAGGCTCTCGATGTGGTCGGCTGCAACAACCCCGAGGTCGTCCCCCGGCCCGCGCACGACCTCCAGTCCTTCACGCTCGCTCGCTCCTCGTATTACCTTGTCGACTCTTCTCGAGTTGTAGCTCAAAAGTGTCGCCACGGCCCCAACGACATCCGCCGGACACCGATAGTTGACCTCGAGCGCATGCGTTCCGGCACCCGGAAACAAGTCCTCGAACCCGATCAGAAATTCGGGGTCCGCTCCCGCATACCCGTAGATGACCTGATCATCATCCCCAACTCCGAACACATTCATCCCAGGGCTGGCAACAAGCCTGAGCAGCAGCAGGTATCCGGGGGTGAGGTCCTGAAACTCGTCGACCAGGAGATGCTGGCATTGAGCCTGCCAGTGAGCACGCAGGTCAGGATCACGGCAAAGGGCTTCTATGGCCCCGTAGATCTGTTCGTCGTGGTCTGCCTCACCTCGAGAGTCGAGAGCCTCTCGATACCGACCGAAAGCCTCCGCGAACGCAGGGATGTCGTCCCGGGCCTCTTCGACAACGTCGGGAGATCGAAGACCAACCCGGACTTCGCCCAACGCCTCAAGATAGGGGCCGATCACATCAGTATTCGCCCGAGGAGGAGCAGAGACGATCGACTGAAGCCTCTGCCGCTGCTCCCGTTCGTCGATGAGCCGCAGATGAGGGTTCGCCATTCGGAGAATCTCCCACCCGAGCGAGTGAATCGTCCTGATGTTGAGACGACCCGCCCCCGGAATTCGATCCTTCATCTCAACAGCCGCCAAACGGTTGTACGCCACAGCGGTGACGATCTCAGGCTCGATCCCACGGTCCTCGATGAGATGTCGCATCCGAGCGGTGAGCACTCTGGTCTTCCCTGATCCTGCCGGAGCGATAATGCGCGCAGGGCCGACACCATGGAACACGGCGTCCTTCTGGTCCTGGGCCATATCCTGAACCGGCATCACGGGGAACGGCGAAGACTCCTGGAGGCCGAGACCGACCGATTCGTGGTGTATGACTATCTCAGCGAGGTCCAATTGCTGGCGTGGCCCGCCGTCGATCCAAGCCGCCGCATCGTTCGGGAGGCGAACGTCGGCCGGTCCACCAACCGAAACCTGCAGACGCGCCTCGGCCTTGCTGGACCACCACCAGATCAGCTGGTCGGTTCTTGCGTCGTAGGAGTTGTGCCAGACCGCTTTGGCCAATCGCTCACGCAGGAACGTGAAGGTCGCTCCAAGCTCGAAAGGAGCCAAGCTCGTCGACTCCGGTGTGTTCAGTTCGGCATCGGCGACGCCCACCTCGAACACGGTGGGGATCCGTCGCACATAGCGTCGTTGCAGATCTTTGACCACGTCCAAGAGTTGGTCGGGATCGGCAAGCAGCGCCCATCCGATGGATACTCGATCGCAATCCGCCCAAGCCGGCGGTACTTCACCGCCAGGGCCGACAACCACCGATCGACCAAGTTCTTCCGGACCTGGCGATGTCACAGCGGGCATTAGGCCAATCCGGTCTCGAAGCGCTCCAACAGCCGGGGCATCATCACGTGGTCCGTCTCTGTCAGCACAGCCCCAGCCGAGTGCTTATCGGACAGGCCATTGAGCACCTCCAGTCCACGGTCGGACCGAGAGGATGACTCACACTGATGAGTCCCCAGGGTTCGGAGCGTCTCCAACGTCGCTGCATCGTCGGTCGCTTCCGGGTCGTACCGTGTTGACCACTCCTCCGTGCCCGCCCGATTTGGGATTTCGAGGAAAGCGAGAGCCGTCAGCGGATTGACCACCGACATCGCCCCGGAGCCGAAAGAAACCTCATCGCTGAGAGGCAGGGCAAGACGGTTGGGCACGACGACGTATTCGGCCCAGGCTTCACCACCGCGTCCACCAGCAACAAACGCCACCCTCTTGCCTGAGAGATAGCGGCCCATGGCCCCTGGCCCCGCAGCCACCACCGTTCCCGATCCCTCGAGACCCGCTCTGGTGGGCAGAGGCGGCCTGGGTGAGTAGTTGCCCTCCAAGAAGGCGAGGTCGGAGGGATTGATCGGCGGGGCAACCTCGATCAGGACCTCTCCGGCCCCCGGGACCGGTCTCGGAACGTCCTGGACCACGAGACCAGCAGTTCCCACATACTCGTTGAGGACCGCTGCCCTCATCAACCTCTGTGTTCCATCGTCATTCACTGGCATGGCTCAAAGGTAGTAAGAGATCCTCATCGGTCAGGTTGCGACCAGATCCACCACAACCGCGTGGTGATCGGACCCGTTGATAGGAACCACAGATACGTCGATGGCAATGAGTCCGCGGCCAAATACGTGGTCGATTCGGAGCAGACGTGGCCAGCCGGGCCGCCAACCCCATGTCCTCTCCGGTCGGACACCGGAAACCGACCCATGACCTGCGGCCAGGTCATGCCAGCGCTCCGCCATGTGACGGTAAGCCGGCCATCTGGGACTGGCGTTGAAGTCGCCGGCGACGATCGACGGTCCCCTCGTCGTCTGACTCCAGCGGTCGATGGCTTCGAGCTGCTCACGTCTCGTCTTGACCGAGGTCCACCATGGGAAGTCGATCGGGTTGAGCAGATGTATCCCGGCCAGGTCCCAGAGCTTGCCGCCGACATCCAGCGTCGCCGAGGTGCCAAACCGGGCAGGCATCGGGATATCACCGAACACCGCTTCGAGACGGGTGGCAATCCCACGCCCGGTGAAGTCGTCGGAAGGGTGGAGAGAGCGATTGTCGTAACGCTCGGTCAGGACTTCGACATACTCGAAGCCAAGCTCTTGGGTCACGACCACGTCGGGATTCAACCGATCCAGCACTTCAACGAATGCACCAACATCAGCGCCTCCGTGAAGAAGGTTTGTGGTCATAAGCCGGATCGATTCACCCATCGCGGCGGCACGCTAGACCCGTCTCCGAGGATGAGCTGACTGGCATCGAGTTTCGACGAGGCTGCGCCGAGGGTTTGACAGGGGCCGGGCGAGCTCGAAACTCTCGGCCAACCGAAAGGCATATGAAAGCTTGGTTGACTAGTTTTCACTCCGAGGAGAGGAGAAACCGAAGAGATGACCGAATCGCCTTCTGTCGCAGCGCCGCCACCAGAGGCGGATGAGAGTGCCCTAGCAGCCTTTGCCGATGTTGCGACGCGGGCAGCCGCCGGCGAGTCGGTTGTAGTCATCGCCGAAGCGCCCGATGGTTCGGCGGCCCGGCTCGTTGACCTCATAACGGGAGAAGTCGAAGTTTACTCCCGGGTGAACTGTGCTTTCTCGTGTCGAGCATTGGTGGGAGGCGTCGCCGAGAGCCTCCAACTCGAGGGATTCTCTGGTGGAGTCGTCGTCCTCGAGGATGCCCAGTGGGCCGACCCGACGTCTCTGGGACGCCTCCAGCGTCTAGTGAAAGATGGCCCCCACCCCTATTTTCTCATCATCGCCCACCGACCCCTATCCGACGTCGACGGGTGGTGGTTCGACCAACTCGCCGTCGCTGCTCGCCGTGATGCATCCCTCCTCGAGATTGCCCTGGAGGCAGACTCGACTACTGAACCTGTCGAGGCGCTGGACTCACGAGATGTTGATCTGATCGTTGCCACCGGGCTGATCACCGGGCCACTTTCGGTCCCGGTCGCCTCACGTCTTCTCGACCTCGACGAAGAGGAAATGCTCGAGACGGGCGAAGCGTTGGTGGCTCGCGATCTGCTTGGTCAGACTCGAAGCGGGTATGTGCCGACGCCGGGCGCACCCGGAGTTGCCGCCGGAGAAGCGCGCATTGGACGCGTCGCCGATCGGCTGGCAACGGCGATGGAGCAAGAAGACGGCGAGGATGCTGTGATCGGTACGCTCCGCATGGCTGCCGGAAAGCCAGACAAAGCCTTCCCTCTCCTCGCCGAAGCAGCCAAGGACGCCGAAGAAAGGCATGCCGGCGGCGAGGCGTTCCATCTGGCTGAAGCTGCTCTCGAAGCTGCCGAGGAGGCCGGCCTGACCGACAGCGCAGAACTCGGAGGCTTAATCGGAGACCTGCACCTGATCTGCGGCCGGTTCCTTCGCACAGCGGGGAGAACCACGTCGGCTGTCATCCATCTGGAGAAGGCGACCTCCCGCCTGGAAGGACCGGCAAGAGTCGAAGCCCTCAGACTCGCATCGAACGCCGCCGACGACAGTCAGCATCCTCAGGACGCCGAGCGTCTGATCGCCATGGCCGAGTTGGAGGCCATCCGGCTCGGAGAAGGAACCGGGCACGGATCTCTGCTCGCGTTCCACGCACGGGTTCTGAATCGAATCGGATTCGCCGGCGAGGCCGACGCTGCACTCACCAAAGGACAAACTCTTCTGCAAGAAGGAGGCTCCTCGGCCCAGCAGTTCGCCGCCAAGGTGAACGAGGCATGGATCCACTTCGACCGGGGAGAAGCCCGGCTGGCCGAGGCCGCATTCTCCCAGCTACGTGACGAGGCCCGAGTACTGGAAGGCGACGCCTCGGTGGCGGATAAGGAAGCATGGAGGGCTCGCGCCTTGTTCGCGTCCGGACACCCGGGTGAAGCAGTCGAAGCCATCGAGGTCGTCGAGCAACTGGCGATGCGGGAAGAGGTCGAGGCTCCCCTCTTCCTTGCCCAGCTCGCACTGACCGAGGGCGGCCTGGCGTACGGACGCTACGAAGAGGCTCTCGAAGCTGCCGAGCGGGTGCTCGATCTCGTCGAGCGGCAACTGCCGGCATGGGAAAACATGGCGAGGTCGCTTCGAGCCACCGTCTTTCTGCGCCTCGGTCGTGTCGACGAGGCACTGGCGGAAATCGGCAGAGCCCTCGAAGTCACACCATCCGGAGCGAATGGCTGGAGATGGCGGATCCGCTGTCAGGCCCTGCGTATGGAGATCACCGCTGCTGCCGGCTCGAAGTGGCCCGAGAACGAGGCGGAGGATCTGGCCGACCTGATGCTCCAGTCGCGTCTCTATGGCTGGGCAGCCGAAATGCTGTGTGCCATCGCCGAACACGGGAAACGCAAGGATGCGGCTTCGGAGGCGCTCGGGTTGGCATCTCACATAGGACGCCCGATGGTGGCTGCAAGAGCAGCTCAAGCAGGATCGTTGTGGGGTGACCCTGCGGCAGCACATGCGATTCTCGCAATCCGTGCCGCCGGGAGGCAGATGCCGAAGGGATGGGAGGACACCTGGCAGGCGCTGGCACCGGTGAACGCTGCAATGGCCGCTCCGGAGCCAACCGACGGTGAGGCGATGGAAGATGCGACCGCCGCCATGGACGAAGCTCTGTTGAAAGCCGGGCTCGCCGGGACGGATACGGTGCTCAGCCCCGCCCAACGCCGAAGCGGCGGCCTGGTCCGGCGATCCCGCAGGTTTCACCCACTGCAACTTATCGCCGCAACCCTTGGAATAATCATCGTGGCCGGCGGGACCGCCCTGGGAGTGGCTGAATTGACCAGGGTGGAGGTGGTGGCATCGCCGACACCAACGACGGTCGCCCCCGAGGTGACTACCACGGTGGCCCCGACGCTGGAAGAGACACAGATCCCCAAGCCGGCCGGCGTGGATTTCTTCTTCGGGGTGGCAGAACATCGTGGCGATCCAGGGCGAAGCGGCGTTCTCGAGTGGCAGGGACCGAGGGAGGTAGCCGGCTACTACTGGAAGGTCGAGACCGCCGGTCCGATCGAGGCAGGTCTTGTCACATTCGGAAAGAACGTCTACGTAGGTTCCACCGAGGGCACGTTCTACGCCCTGGACCAGACGTCGGGAGACGAAAGGTGGACCATGAATCCGGAAGGCCGCATCTCGGTGGCACCCGCTTTCGGACGATTCGACATCGGCCAGGGTGCCGATCCGATAATCATGGTCGTAGTCGACGACGCCGGCATCGTCAGAGGTCATGACGCAACCAACGACAGGGGCGTTCTGTGGATGGAGCCGTTGGGAGAGCGCATCAGATCATCCCCGGTGGTTGTCGACGGCGTCGCAATCGTGGCGACGACAGAGGGTTTCATCTACGGGCTACATCTCCGGGAGGGCGATGTGCTGTGGAAGTACCCCGTCGGTGATGAGGGAGTCGGCCAGGTCTCGGCAGATCTCACCTATCACGACGGAACCCTGTATGTGGGGACTCAAGAAGGAATCCTGCACGTCATCGATGTCTCGTCGAAGACGCCCGAACTGATCTGTGTGTTCGATGCCAAAAGCCCGATCGAGGTCAATCCCCTAGTCGTGGACGACGTGGTCTACGTTGGAACCATCGGTCAGAATGTGTGGACACTGCCGCCTAGAAGTTGCGATAACGGCTCGGTGGCCAACCGCCGGTTCTCATATACCGTTGACGCCCCGGTCAAGGTGGCGCCGGCAATAGTCGGCGACATCATGTACATGCCCGAAGGACGTTTTCTGTACGCGAGAAACCTCGCCACCGACGAGTTCCTGTGGGCACCCGGGACTGTGGCAGTCGCCGAGGCAGACATATCGTCACCGCCTGTCGTAGCCGGTGATGCCGTGTACTTCGCGTCCGAGGACGGTGTCGTATACGCCGTCGATGCACAAACCGGTGAGGCACTTTGGACCTGGAGAACCGGGCTTTTTGTGCGCAGCGCCCTTGCGGTGGTCGACGGGGTCGTGTTCATGGCCGGCGGTGACGGATTCATCTACGCCTTGGGGGGTGGATGAGGCTAAACGCCGCTTCGGATTCCCTGTCCCCTGGTCGATAAATGCGATGAGCCAGCCCCAGGAGTGGGTTTGAAGACAAACGACGATCAGCCTGCCGTTCTCGACCGGTCAAAGGACCACGACGAAAAGCCTGGAGGCGTCCGGTGGCCAGACCTGCGAACTGACCTCTCACCGGTCGTCCTCGGAGTCCTCCTGGTCACAGTGGCGATTCTCCTCCTGGCGAGCTCACTGGGGTTGCTTTCGTGGTTGGTGACCATCGTCGCCATCCCGTCGCTGGGAGCGACCTTGGTGAAGGGCGGGCGTTGGATGACCATCGCCGGAGGTGTCGCGGTGGTCGTGATCATTCTTGCCAGTGCCATAGGGGGCGCTGACAATCCCGCGACGGAGCAAAGTGCCAACGTCGCGAGTACCTCCCCTGCTCCCCCACCCCCCGTGCCCGGTTCGCTTGGCATAAACATCACTGACATGGCCGATCTCTGGAACTCTCTCGATGAACCCCCCAAGATCACCCGCGGCCTGGTTCACAACACCGAGCCCGGGGAGTACGACAGCTTCATCTACCGCTTCGGTGACTGGGGGCGGCTGGCCGGCGCGTATGACCCTTCGACCAACGCGGTGTATGCCCTGGTGGCAACTGGCCAGCTCAGCAACGAGGCGACCGCCCAGATGTACTTGCATCTTTGTTTCATGCTCAACCCGTACTCCCAGGAGTGCATCGACAATTACTTCGAGAAGGGACTCGCCGACGGCGACCTCGTCGACTTCCAGAACGTGTCGCACCAGGCCGAATGGCAGATGGACGATCAGACCTGGCGACTTGACATCGAGGGCAACGTGCTGACCATCCGGGTGTTGGGAACAGCCGTCAGCTGAGCAATGGTCTTCGCAAACGCGGCGGCGCATAGGGGCCCATGTTCTACCGTTGAAGGGTGGACATCGATATCGCTGTCGTCGGCTCCCTCAATCGCGATCTGACCGTGAGGACCTCGAGACATCCCGGGCCGGGAGAGACCGTCCTTGGCATGGGTCACTACTGGGATGGTGGGGGGAAGGGTGCCAACCAAGCGGTGGCGGCGGCCCGGCTAGGAAGCAGGGTTGGCATGATCGGACGGGTCGGCGATGACGATCACGGCGCCGCTCTCATCAACGATCTGGCGTCGGAGGGGATCGACACAACGGGTATTGGCATCGCCGAGGAGACACCGACAGGTCTCGCTGTGATCACCGTCGACGACGCCGCCGAGAACACCATCGTTGTCAGCCCCGGGGCCAACATGCGTCTCCACCCCGCCCATATCGCCACCCGTCGAGATCTCATAGCGGAAGCCAAGGTGATGCTCACCCAGCTCGAGGTGCCATTGGAGGCAGTGGCCGCCGCGGCCGAGGGAGCGGGAGGCCTCGTGTGTCTCAACCCGGCACCCGCCCGACCCTTGCCCGATGAGTTGCTCAACCGGGTCGACGTGCTGGTACCCAATCGCGCCGAACTTGCCTTCTTGACCGGGATCCCCCTGTCCCAAACCATCGATGAGGTCGAGCAAGCCGCGTCACGTTTGCGGTTCTCCGGTGCGGTGGTGGTGACGCTGGGCGCAGACGGAGCGCTGGTGATCGATGGAGACACCATCACCCACGTCGAGGCACCTCACGTCGAAGCCGTTGATCCAACAGGCGCCGGTGATGCATTCTGCGGCGCGCTCGCCCATTCACTGAGTCAAGGGCAGACCCTTCTCGAGGCGTCCCGATGGGCAGTCGTGGCTGGTGCGGTCGCCGCCACCCGGCATGGCGCTCAAGCGTCGATGCCAACACCTGCTGACATAAAGGCTCTCCTGCAGGCGTGAGTAATCTCGCAGCCATCACACGGCCGATCATCATCGATGCCGACCCGGGCCAGGACGATGCGGTGGCAATCCTGTTGGCTCTCGCCTCCCCCGAAGACCTCGATGTCCTCGCCATCACCGCGGTGGCGGGCAATGTTCCCCTCGATCTCACCGCCACCAATGCCTTGTCGTTGGTCGAACTAGCACGCCGCCCTGATGCCCCGGTGTATCGCGGATCGGTCCGGCCAATGGTGAAGACCCTGGTCACGGCGGAGTACGTGCACGGGCCAACCGGACTCGACGGGGCCGGTCTTCCGCCGCCCACGATCAAGACTCAGCCGGAGCACGCCGTCGACAAGATCGTCGAGATCCTGATGGCCAGTGACAATCAGGTCACCGTCTGCACCCTGGGCCCTCTCACCAACATCGGACTCGCCCTGGTCCGCCAGCCCCGGATCGCCGACAAGATCGACCGCTTGGTCATGATGGGTGGCGGGATCTTCGAAGGCGGCAACACCACACCCGCCGCCGAGTTCAACATCTACGTCGACCCCCACGCCGCCCATGTCGTGTTCACCAGTGGGATCCCCATCGTGATGATGCCGCTCGATGTCACCCACCAGGTATTGACCACACCTGATCGGCTCGAACGGTTCAGCGCCATCGGCAACGCCGCAGGCGTGGCGGTGGCCGGGATGCTCGACTTCTACGACCGTTGGGACATGGAGAAATACGGTCTCCCTGGCGGGCCGCTGCACGACCCGACGGTGATCGCCTACCTCCTCGAACCCGAGCTCTTCGGTGGCAAGGAGGTTGCGGTCGAGATCGAGACCGCCCCCGGGCCGTCCCAGGGGATGACCATTGTCGACTGGTGGGGTGTCACCGACCGCGAGCCCAATGCCCTGGTGATGAACCAAATCGACGCCGACGGCTTCTTCGACCTCCTGGTGGAACGCATCGCCAGGCTGTAAGACACCGAAATGCCGTTAGCCTATTGACTAACGCTTGTTATCCAATACGCTAACCAAATGAGCTATTTCAACACCGAGCGACTTCGCCGACTCCGAACCGAGAAAAGGATGTCGCTCACCGATGTGTCGAATCTGACTGGTGTGAGCAGAGCCCAGATTTCGCTCATTGAGAACGGTAAGACCGACCCGAGGATTTCGACCGTCGCCAGACTCCTCTCCTGCTACGACGCTGGCCTCTGTGACCTCGAGCCGTACCCCGGCGAAACAGTCACCATCGACGACGTCGGCGAGCGAGCCGAGCGTGGGGCTCAAAGAATCGCAGATGTGGGGCTGGGCCCATCGGATCCTCTGGCGAGACTCAAAAGGAAGGCCGATCGTGATGGTGACGTCGATGCCGAGCGCGATGCACTGGGCACCAGATTGTGAGAATGAGAGACAAAGCTCTAGCTGCGCTCGATCGGGCTCAGGCGGAACCCAACGGTGTCAGACGTAGTCTCTGGCTGGCCAAGACTGCCGACTATGCGATCAAGGATCGCGCGGTGTTGGTCGGCGGCGCCGCGGTCAATCTGCACACGGGCTCCTATCGGCCGACGGACATCGACATGTGTGCCTATCTCGACGAGTCGGACCGGAGGGCCCTGGTGCAACTCGGTTTTAGCCATGCCCAGGGCGACCATTTCTCGTTCGAATTTGCAGACGGGGAAGTCTGGCTTCTCGAGTTCCCCGCCACCCGAGTCGACGGTGATGTCTCATCAGTCAGCCTGAGCGCACACGACAAACTGGACCTGATCCGCCTCGAATCGCTGGTGGTCGATCGTTTTCTCCAAGCAACTGATGGGACTGGTGTCACTTTCGACGAAGCCCTAAGGCTCGTGGTTGCCGTCTACGACGATGTGGATTGGGAATGGATTGACGGAGAGGTGCAACGACGCTCAGAGCTCGAGCCCGGATTGGGCCTCAATGACACCTACCTCCGAGTTACAGGGCAGGCGCGTGAACTCCTCAAGGGCCTGGATTAGACCTCCAACACTTCCCCATTCCAGAGGCGCTCCTTTGAGCATCACCCGGAACTCGAACCCCCGGCAGACCTACTCCGCCCACGTCTCGATCCGCGAACTTCGGGAACCGTTTCAGTCCGTTCGGGCATCAAAAGAGGAACAACCGAGTGGAGGAAGAAGATGCTCAGCCGGACTACACCTTTTGCCAGCCGATTTGTCAGCCTGTTGGTTGTCCTTGCCGTCACCGTCACGGCATGCACCGTCACCACGTCCTCGACGACCGAACCAAACACCCCGCCGTCAACGGGCAATGGGTCAGGAAACGGTCCCCAAGTCGTTCTCGCCTCCAACGCCCTGGTCGTCTTTGACGCCTGTGACACCTTCCTCGACTACGTGATCTCCCACGCCGTCGACATGGTCGGCCCGTACGGCCTCGATGACCCCAGCATCTACCCGTGGTTCGGTGGGGAACTGAGGGCACTGGACGAGGCGGCTATAGCCAACGAATCCGCAGCCGGTGACAGCTCGGTCCCGAACTACTCCGACACCAATGTTCAGGTGATAGGCGTCGACGAGCCCGACATCGTCAAGACCGACGGCAGACGGATCGTGATCCTCTCCGAGGGGAATCTGATCATCGCCGACGTCACCGGTGACGAACCCGAGGTGACGGGTCGACTCAACGTCGGCAACCACTCCATCCAGAGCATGTTCCTCTCCGGCGACCGCGTCCTCATGTTTGGGTCCCAATGGTCCACATTCCGGCCACTGGTGGAGAGCGATGCCGAGTTCGCACCGGTCTATCAGACGCCGACCATCCAGATCATCGAAGTCGACATCAGCGACGACCCCGAGATCGTTCGCACCATGACCATCGACGGCCGGTTCCTGTCCGGCCGCATGGTGGGCGACAGCGTCCGACTGGTCATGACATCGGGGCCCGTAGGCTTCGAGTGGGCCTACCCGAGTGGGTCGGGCCTGCGTGCCGAGCGCAAAGCCGTCGAGGCAAACCGGGAGATCATCCGCAACTCCGAGCCCGACAACTGGATTCCCTACTACGTGGTCACCGACGCCGATGGCGACGTCACAAATGAGGGGATTCTCTTCGACTGTGAGCGTGCCAGCCATCCCGAGGAGTTCTCCGGGCTCAACATGCTGTCTGTGCTCACCATCGACCTTGGCGATGGCCTCGATCTCGTCGATTCGACCGGTGTTCTCGCCAACGGCGACACGATCTACGCCTCAACGGACAGTCTCTACGTTGCCACCCAGAACTGGCAGACCTGGCAGTGGGCACGGTCCCGACTCGAAGGTGACCAGCCTGACGGCATCACAACCGACATCCACAAGTTCGATATCAGCGACACCGAGACCACCACCTACATCGCCTCGGGGGTCATCGACGGCTATCTGCTCAACCAGTTCGCCATGGACGAGTACGAAGGCATGCTGCGGGTGGCCTCCACGACCAGTCCATCATGGTGGGGCGGCGGTTTTGAGTCTGAGTCGATGGTGACCGTCCTCCGTGACATCGGTGGCGAACTGGTCGAGATCGGCCAGGTCGACGGGCTGGGCAAGACCGAGCAGATCTACTCGGTCCGCTTCATGGGCGACGTTGCCTATGTGGTCACCTTCCGCCAAACCGACCCGTTGTACACCGTCGACCTCTCCGACCCGAGACATCCAGCCGTGGCCGGCGAGCTCAAGATCCTCGGTTACTCCGCATACCTCCACCCGCTGGGCAACGGCCTCCTGATGGGGGTTGGCCAGGACGCGAGCGACACCGGTCGGGTTCAGGGAACCCAAGTGTCCATCTTCGACGTGAGCGACATCTCTAATCCGGTACGCGTCCATCAACACACCCTGGCCAAGGGCTCCAACTCAGCCGTCGAATACGACCATCACGCCTTTCTCTACTGGAATGAGACGGGTCTGGCGATGATCCCGGTTCAGCAGTACTCGTGGAACGATGAGAGTGAGTCGGCATGGTTCGGCGCAGTGGCCCTGCGAGTGGAGGACGACGGTGGTCTCAAAGAGGTCAGTCGGGTCGTCCATCCCGGTGGGGATGATAAGAGCTGGGACTGGCGAGCCCAGATTCAGCGTTCCATTGTCATCGGCGACAGCGTCTACACACTGTCTTCGAAGGGGATCATGAAGAGCAGCCTCGACACGCTCACCGAAGAGGCCTGGCTCGACTTCTAGTGGCACCGTACAGCCGGGCCTCGTAGTCCTGGAGCATCCGGGATGCGGTGACTCTGGGGCCAAGGGTTCTCCAGGCGTGTCTGATCCGGCGGTTGAACACATCGCGTGACTCGTGGTACTCATCCCTGGCCGCAACAAGGGCGTCGACCACTGCTTCGGAGTCTTCCGAATCACGAATCTCGGGGTCGGTCGCTGCGCTCGCGGTGATGGCCCACCCGTTCTCACCGTCGAACATCTCCGCCCACCAGCCGTCCAGGATCGAGCAATTCAGACCGCCGTTGAGCGCCACCTTCTCACCACTGGTACCCGATGCCTCCCTGGGATGGATCGGATTGTTCAGCCAGATGTCACAGCCCTGGACCAGACGAGAGGCGATAGCCATGTCGTAGTCGGGGATGAAGCTGAAATGTGAGTTGGCTTCCCTCGACTCGGAGAATCTCAGGATCTGAGAGAGTATCGCCTTGGCCTCTTCATTCGAAGGATGCGCCTTGCCCGCAAACAAGAAGTGAATCGGCTTGTCGTCATCGGCGAGCATTTCGACCAGCCGATCGTGTTGTCCGAGGATCAAGCCGGCCCTCTTGTAGGGAGCGAAGCGTCTGGCGAATCCAACAATCAGTGCATCCGGATCCAGAGTCACACCCATCGACGAGACCAGCTCCGACAGTCGGCGTGACCCTCGCCGGCGCATCTCGACGAGCCTGTCGTCGTCGATGTCGTCTACCCGATCCCAGGCCTCGGTGAGTCCCTCGGCCCAACCTGCGCCGAGGACATCGTCGAACAACGCCTGCGCCGCATCCCCGGTCCAGGTTCTGGCGTGGACCCCGTTGGTCACGTGACCAATATCACTCCCCTCCTCGAGATCGGAGAACAGACGGCGGCTGACCTCTCCATGCAACTCGGACACGCCGTTGGCGACGCTCGACATGCGAAGACAGAAAACCGCCATATTGAAGGCGTCGCCGTCACCCGGTTCGGAGCCCAGGCTCCAAACATCGGCGAGCTCGACGTTCCAGCGTTGAGCCCACAATCCCAGATAGGGACCCAGAGTGTCCCGATTCAGCCTGGTGATCCCGGCGGGCACCGGGGTGTGGGTGGTGAAGACCATGTCCTTGCTGACTCGGGCTACTGCCGACGTCAGATCACCAGCCTCGATTACCCGGTCGATCAGTTCCAGAGTGATGAAGCCGGCATGACCCTCGTTGAGGTGATAGATCTCGATGTCCCAACCAAGAGCGGCCAGCGCTCGAGCTCCACCGACACCGAGGACCATCTCTTGGGAGATCTTGTGCTGTTCGCTACCCAAATAGAGACGATCGGTAATGGCTCGGTCTTTTGCGCTGTTCGACTCCACGTCGGTGTCCAACAGGATCAGGGGCACACTGCCGATGTCCATTCGCCAGACTCTGGCCCGGACCTCACGGCCCGGAAGTGGCACTTCAACCTCGATTCCGGTGTCGACCGCACCCACCTTCACCGGCTCGAAAGTGCTGAAGATCTCGCCCTGTTCCCCGTCTTCGATCACCTGGCGGAACGCCCCCTGGTGATAGAAAAGCCCGACACCGGCCAGCGGAAGATCGGAGTCGGTTGCCGCCTTCAAGAAATCTCCCGCCAGCACACCGAGACCACCTGCGTATTGGCGGGCGAAAACACTGATCCCGAATTCGGGTGAGAGATAGGCGATGCTCGGTAAGGAGTCGAACTCGTGCCCGGCAAGGTCGGCCGACTCTTTGAGAACCATGGACATGAACTCGTCCTCATCGACCAGCTGATGGAGCTGGGATTCGCTCAGACCCGATACGGCCTCTAGAGGGTGTTGATCCGGAGCAGCTCCGGGGAGCGACATGAGGAGGTTGCGACACGATGGCGTCCAGGTCCACCGATAATTGGTGGCGAGCCGGAGCAGCACCTCATGCAGAGCTCGAGAATCCACCCGTCATCTCCTGAAAAGACAAGACCACCGACCCGTGTCGGTGGCGTATTCGACGTCATTGAACGGGGGCACTCTAGTGGTGGGTCGTGCTGGAGTGTCAGTCATCGACTGCGGCCACTCTTCCTATTCAGCTCTGCCATGTTTCCGGCCAGGTCGGCAGTCGCAGCATGTTCGGCCATGCGCCACTGCCAGTTTCCTTCGGTTGTCGACGGATAGTTCATTCGAGCCTCCGTGCCGAGACCGAGAAGGTCTTGCATCGGAGTTATGGCGATAACGGCTACCGACTCCCAGGCACGAGAGATCAGCGCCCACGAGTAGGTCTCGGGGGAGGCTTCGGTGTAGGAAAGAGCCTGTTGGCGATAACGCTCGCTCCCCGAGTCGAGACGACCACGGGCGGTGTCGTTGTCGTGGGTCCCGGTGTAGACGACAAAATCGTCGGAGTAGTTCTCCGGCAGGAACTGATTCTCCCGGTCAGCGCCAAATGCATGCTGAAGAACCTTCATACCCGGGTACCCGAGTTGACTTCGGAGATCCTCCACGACATCTCCCAGCGGACCGAGGTCTTCGACGATGATGTCGAGGTCGCCGACTCGGCGTTGCATCGATTCGAAGAAGACAACGCCCGGACCCTCACGCCAGACGCCATCAGCCGCTGTATCTGATGAGCCGTCGATCTCGTAATACCTGGCGAATCCGGTGAAATGGTCGAATCTGAGGACATCCGCCTGCCGAGCGAAACCCTGGAGCCGGCGCGCCCACCATGCAAAGTCATCAGCACGATGGGCTTCCCATCGATAGAGCGGATTGCCCCACCACTGGCCTGTCTCCGAGAACCTGTCAGGAGGAACGCCCGCAACCTCGGTAGGCACTCCGGTTGTCATGTCGATCTTGAACAGCTCAGGATTCAGCCAGACGTCGACGCTGTCCGAAGCGACGTATAAGGGGACGTCCCCGATGATCTCCACCCGCCGTCGTGCCGCATACCCACGCAGGGCGTCAAGCTGTCGATAGAAGATGAACTGACCCAAGGCATGGCGGGAAATCTCATCGGCAAGCTCTCGACGAGCCACGTCGAGTGTCTTCGGATCCCGGGTGCGGAGTTCGGAGGGCCAACCGGTCCACGACCCTCCACCGTGCGCGCCCTTCAGCGCCATGAACAGGCAGTAGGGCTCGAGCCATTCGGCCTCCCGCTGCCGGAACTGGTCGGACTCGTGCGAAAGGTCACCGGTAAGCCGACTCGAGGCCGCGCCGACCATCGCCCATTTGTCCTCGATGACACGGCCATAGTCGACTTGTTCCGTCTCTGTTGTCTCATCCAATTCGCCAGCTGTCAAGAGACCGTCGTCGACGAGAAGATCGGAGGAGATGAAGTTGATGTTGCCTGCGGCGGACGAAAGGGATGAGTAGGGAGAATCGGCGTACCCGGTGGGCCCCAAAGGCAGCATTTGCCAATACCTGCACCCGGCGTCGGCAAGCCAATCGACCCAGGTGTGAGCCACCGGACCGAGATCGCCAATGCCGTAGGGCCCGGGGAGACTGCTGACGTGCAACAGGACACCTGACGAACGGTGAAACATCAAGACGTCATCTTGTCAGATCGAGGTTCGGTTTGGAGATTCGGCGATCTGAGGCCCGACGACCGATGGAGTAGGTTTGGCGTTATGACAGCGCGCCGCCCCCGGGTTCTCTCGATGGTTCTCGCCGGTGGGACCGGAGCCCGATTGATGCCGTTGACCAGAGACCGCGCCAAGCCGGCGGTTCCCTTTGGCGGCCAATATCGGCTCGTCGACTTCGCTCTGTCCAGTCTCGTCATCGGCGGCTACCGGCGGATACTCGTTCTCACCCAGTACAAGAGTGACAGCCTCAATCGACACATCTCGCTCACCTGGCGGATGTCGCCCCTGCTCGGCAATTACGTGACGTCGGTGCCTGCTCAGATGCGGGTGGGCGAGCGGTGGTTTCTCGGCTCCGCAGACGCCGTGTTCCAAAATCTCAACATCGTTCGTGACGAGCGCCCCGAACATGTCTTTGTCTTCGGTGCCGACCATATCTACCGGATGGATCCAAGCCAGATGCTGGAGCAACATGTCGCGACCAAGGCAGGGGTGACCGTCGCCGCCATTCGAATGCCCATCGAGGAGGCTTCAGAGTTCGGCGTCATTGAGAGGGGCGCCACCACTCAGATCGAAGCGTTCCGGGAAAAGCCCGACGACCCCAGGCCAGTACCGGACGATCCGAGCGTCATTCTGGCGTCGATGGGCAACTACGTCTTCGACGCGGAGTTTCTCCACGACCTCGTCCAGAGCGACGCTGACGACGAGAACTCGAACCACGACATTGGCGGAGACCTGATTCCGAAATCCGTGGACGCCGGTGTGGCTCACGTCTATGACTTCGCTGACAACGACGTTCCGGGCTCAGTCGGAGGTGACCGTGGATATTGGCGGGACGTCGGGACCATCGACGCTTACTACGAGGCGAGCATGGATCTGGTCCACCCCGAGCCGATCTTCAGCCTCTACAACGAGGAATGGCCCATTTACACCGCCAGTGAAAACTCGCCGCCGGCCAAGATCGTCTCCGAACCGGGCGTGACCGGCATTGTCAAGGACTCGATCTTGAGCAACGGTGTGATCATTTCCGGATCGAGCGTTGACAGCTCCATCTTGTCGAAACGGGTCCACGTCGAAGGGGGCTCGACCATCGAGCGAAGCATCGTGCTTGGTGACGTCCGCGTCGGCAAGGGGTCTTCGATACGCAATGCGATCATCGACAAGAACGTGGTGGTGCCCCCGGGCTCGACAATCGGAGTCGATCCGGAGCGTGACCGAGCACGGTTCCATGTCTCCGATGGTGGCGTGGTTGTCATCGGCAAACAGGATGTGATCAGCGAGCCGACGTGATCTCCTCGTAGACGTCGCTGTAGAGACCGGCGGGAACGCTCCAGGACCAATCACGGCTCATCCCTCGACGAATGATCTCGGCCCGCCGCGATGGAGTCCTCCAGCCACTGACGGCTCGTTCCAGTGCATCGCAGATCGCGGGACCACTGACATCCTCCGCGACAAAGCCGTTGCCTTCGGTAGGAAATCGGTCGGCGTCCGTAACCGTGTCATGGAGACCACCGACGTCGGTCACAACGGGTATCGACCCATATCGCATGGCCTGCATCTGGGTGAGACCGGAAGGTTCGAAACGACTGGGCATGAGATAGAGGTCGGAGCCTCCGAATATGCGATGGGCGAGCCCTTCGTCGTACCCATCTCTGAACGCGAACCGGTCTCCGACTCGACTGCCAACAAGACGAGCAGCGTTTGCGAGAGACCGTTCGCCCGACCCGAGCAACACCATGCGGGCGCCGACATCAGCGAGAATCGAGGTCGCCTCGAGCGCCAGGTCGACACCTTTTTGGTCGGTGAGGCGGGTCACCATGCCGATCAATGGCTCCGCGCTCGGTTCCCACCCGAGCTCGGCGAGAAGACTCCGGCGAACGTGGTGTTTTCCGTCCACTGAGTCGATGTCGTAGTTCGCGCCGAGATGGGGGTCGGCTGCCGGGTCCCAGAAGTCTGTGTCGATTCCGTTGAGGATGCCCGAGAAGTCCTCGCCTCTGGCTTCGAGCAGCTCACCCAGACCAAAGCCTGTCTCTGGGCGTAGTGACTCAGCCGCAAACGTAGGGCTCACGGTGATCACCCGGTCGGCGAGAGTGATGGCCCCGGCGAGAGGGTTGGTCTCACCTCCGCGGTCGTACGCTTCGGGGCGTCGCACGAACGTTTCGAGCCAATCGCCACTAGCGGCACCCTGGTAAGCCAGATTGTGAATGGTCAGAACCGAAGGCGGCGGATCGTCGAGAAAACCCAGAGTCGCTCCGGTGTGCCAGTCGTTCAGATGAATCACGTCGGGCGATGTGATCGTGGCCCAGGCTGCAACCGCCACCGAAAACGCAAGAAATCTCTGCTCGTTGTCCGGCCAGGCTCGCCCGTCGGTATCCAGATAGGGGTGGGGGCGGGCCATCCCCGCCACCGCCACCAGCGACACCTCAGCGTCGCCGAGCATCCCCCGACGAACAGTCGCCGGGTGGGCCCACTTGGGAACGCTGAGCTCCTGGCGTTCATCCGATACCAAGGGAAGTTCGCCGTAGTCTGGCAACACGATGTCGACTTCGACACCTCTGGCTCGGAGAGCCCCGACCAAGCCTGCGGAGGCATCGGCGAGGCCCCCGACTTTCACCAGAGGAGCCAGCTCTGCCGTGACAAAGAGAATTCTCACATGGACAGTTTTAGCAAGCAGCCAGACTTGACTGCCCGGCTTCGACCCGGTTCGATCAGCTCTTCTCGTTCCAATCACTCATACAGAGTCCTGATTAACTGATGTCGGGGAGGTAACCGCTCGAGGTTCTTCTGCAGCAGGTAGATGCTGAGGCGGCAGGAAACGGAGGATCAAGAAGGCTGTCAGGAAGGCGACAACGACCGGGATCCAGATGGCAGTGCCCATGGCGTCAACGAAGCCCTGACGAGCGGCCGTCACCAGCACCTCTCCAGCCTCCCCGGGGAGCTGGGCCGCGATTCTGAGGGCGGCACCGATCGAGTCGCTGGCAGCCTCCGCCGCTTCGGGTGGCAGCTGTGCAACGGCAGACTCCAAGTTGGATTGATATGCAGAATTGAACACGGATCCGATGACGGCGACTCCGATGGCACCGGCGACCTGGCGGGTCACATCGTTGGTCGCCGAGGCAACACCAGCCTTGGCAACGGGGACAGCGCCCATCACGGCATCCGTCGACGGGGCCATGATGTTCCCCATTCCAAACGCCATGGCGACGATGGATATGCCAATCACCGCGTAACCGGTTGCCACCCCTAAGAACGTGAATGAAACAAGAGTCGCAGAGAGAACGAACAGGCCAAACGCCACCACCTTGGCGGTTCCGAACCTCTCAGCCAGCCGTGGCGCCATCGCACTTCCGATCACCATTCCCAAGGCGATCGGTGCGGTTCTCACCCCGGCCTCGAGAGCGCTATATCCCAGTACGAACTGCAGATATTGGGTAAGCAGGAAGATCACTCCGAACAGGGAGAAGAAGGCGACACTGATCGCGGTAGCACCACCGGAGAATCTGGGGTTGCGGAAGTAGTCGAGGTTCAGCATCGGATATTCCACGCTGCGTTCGATCCATATGAACGCCGCTCCGAACACTGCGGCAATCGCAAAGGCACCGATGACGAGAGGTGAGTCCCAGCCCTCCGCGGGCCCCTCGATGATTCCAAAAACCAGCGCCGTGATCGTCACCAAGGAGGTGAATGCGCCCCTGAGATCGAGTGGGGTTGCTTCCGGATCGCGACTCGCGGGCACGAAGAAATATCCCAAGATCAGAGCCGTGATCACGATGGGGACGTTTACCAGGAAGACGGATCCCCAGAAGTAGCTTTCGAGAAGCAGGCCACCGACAATTGGGCCGAGACCAATCCCGAGACCGGCAACGGCTGCCCAGATACCGATGGCACGGCCGCGCTCCTCACGTGGGAACACATCGGTGATAATCGAAAGGGTCGCCGGCATGATCATGGCAGCACCGATGCCCATGACTGCTCGGGCTGTGATCAGCTCAGCAGCCGTCTCAGTGAAAGCCGCGTATCCGCTAGCCAGTCCGAAGACCACCAGACCTGCCGACAGGAACCGGGCCCGCCCGAAGCGATCTCCCAAGGCACCCATGGTGAGCAGCATTCCGGCAAAGACCAAGACGTAGGAATCGACTATCCACTGGAGTTCGGAAGCCGAGGCATTGAGCTCCGTCTGGAGTGTTGGGATGGCGACGTTGAGAATGGTGTTGTCGAGCCCGATGATGACAAGGCTGAGGCTGAGGACGCCAAGAGTCCACCATCGTCGTTGGTACTTATGCTCCTCGGATATTCGGGCCACTTCGACTCCTTCTCATCACAACTCTTCGAACGCTCTTTTGGGGACTATAGAACACTAGTGTTTCATAGTGCAACACACCTGTTGTGTTAACCTGATATCGGCAATGACCATTCCGACTGATCTCGATCCTCGCATTGAGCGGACCAGGAAGGTGGTGCTCGAAGCCACCGCCGAGCTGATCGGTGAATGCGGGTTCGGCCGGACCTCAATCGAGGCAATATCGGAACGATCAGGCGTCGCCCGCTCCACCATCTACCGACATTGGCCGGAACGCACAGCACTTCTCTTCGAGTCGGTGGGCAGGAAGATGGAACGAATCCAGGCCAGCTACACCGGCGAGTTGCGGGCCGACCTGATCATCACATTCAGCCATCTCGGCGAAATGCTCAGCAACGAGAGCACCCGAAGCATCCTCGCGTCATTTTTTGCTGAATCCACACGGGACCCGGATATGGCGAAACTGAACACCAAAATCACGAAGGCCAGACGTGACGCAATCAGCCGTCTGATCGAGGACGCAGTCGTTCAAGAACAACTTCCCCCTGAGACCGATTCACATCAGATGGCAGACGATCTTGTCGCAGGAATCTTCTTCAAGGGGATGATTCTTCGCGAGTCCCCCGACACCCATTGGATCGAAGCCCACGTCGATCGGTGGATCACTATCTATTCGCGTGCCTGATAGGTTCGCCCCACAAGAGTCACCACAGGAGACCTTCAACGGCATGCATCCGGAGTGAGGCCGCAGACATAGGCCGAGATTCGCCCGGTGTCTCCGGACCTCCCCATCCTCTGAGCCATATCTCCACGCCGGCTCCACATCGTCTCCACATTCCACTCCGACGATGAAGCCGGTCTCAACCCAAAGGAGAGAGAGACATGCGTGTATTTGGACGAGTGTTCCTGATTGTGCTTCTACTCGGAGCCATCGGAGCCGTCGGATTTGGCGTTTGGAACGCCGGCTATCAGCAGGGTCTGGTGGAAACCGTCGAGACGACAGCAGACATTGTCGTGACGGCTCCCTTCTACCCCGGCTATTACGGATTTGGAGTGTTCGGTTTGATATTCAAGGTCTTCTTCGTATTCCTGATTTTCGGTCTCTTGTTCAAGCTCGTGTTCGGGCGGCGCTATTGGCAGCACCACTCCGGGCAGGGACATGACCACTATCGATCAAAGATGGAGGACCGGATGGCGAGGTGGCACGACGAGGCGCACGGACGAACGCCCCGGCCCGACCCCGACAGCTCCTGACAATCGGGCACAATCAAGGGAATGGCCAAGATCCTCGTCGTTGACGACGAGCTGAAGATCGCCCGCCTCGTCAGGGACTACCTGGTCGAGGCGGGCTTCACCGTGCTCACTGCCCGGGAGGGCAACGGCGCGGTGGCTTTGACACGTTCGGAGAAGCCAGACCTGATCGTTCTCGATCTCGGTCTACCGAACATGGACGGTCTTGACGTGACGAGAGCCGTGCGTTCATTCTCTTCCACTCCCATCGTGATGCTGACGGCGCGATCTGAGGAGACAGATCGCGTCATCGGGCTCGAGTTGGGTGCCGACGATTATGTCGTCAAGCCGTTCAGCCCTCGAGAATTGGTGGCACGGGTCAAAGCCGTGTTGAGACGTACCACGGGACAAGTGACCTCGGAAGTCATCCGTGTCCAGGATCTCGAAATCGATCTGAGCGAACGCAAGGTCAAACGCGCCAACGAAACGGTCGAGCTCACCACATCGGAGTTCGATCTTCTGGTCGCGCTGACCTCCCCAGCCGGACGTGTCTTCACCCGGGCCCAGCTGCTCGACTCATTGCGTGGGGTCTCGATTGAGTCATATCAGAGAGCCATCGACTCACACATCAAGAACCTCCGTAGGAAACTCGAGAACGACGCCGGCACGCACAAGTACATCCAGACCGTCTACGGCGTCGGCTACAGGTTCAACGATGAGAACTGACCGACACGGTCATTGGGGCGGAAGGGGACCCAACAGTCGACGACCCGGACGTCACATGGGTCGACGCATCTTTGGAATCCTCTTCTTCCTGTTTGTCATGAGTGCCATCATCGGCGGACTCATCGCCTGGGCGGTATCCCCCGGTCGCGGCTGGTTCCTCCTCATCGGCCTGGGTGTCGTGGTGGTGCTCGGCATGATGATGAAGCGAGCCTTCAGCCGAACCTGGGCGCCGGTGTCCGATCTGATCGATGCGACAACACGACTCGGCGAGGGAGACGCCACAGTTCGAATGAAGGTTCGCGGCAGAGGACCCTGGCAAGCGGTGACCTCTTCTTTCAACAGCATGGCGGAGCGGCTCGAAGATGAAGATGAGAGGAGGCGCCGGCTTCTTGCCGACCTAGGCCACGAGTTGCGCACACCCCTGACCGTCATCCGAGGTGAGATCGAGGCGGTGCTCGATGGTGTGCACGAACCGCAGAGCCTCCACAACGTCGTGGATGAGGTCGAGTTGATGGACCGTCTCCTGGAAGACCTGCGCACCCTCGCTCTCGCCGAGGCCGGACGCCTCGAACTGGTCCTCGAATCCACCAATCTCGGAGACCTGGTGACCGACGTGGTTGCCTCCTATCGGTCCGTGATGAACGAGAATGGTGTGGTCGCTGACGTCACGGTCAGTGGAACGGAGTTGGTGGAGATCGACCCGGTTCGGATCCATCAGGTCATCTCCAACCTGGTCGGCAACGCACTGCGAGTGATGCCGGATGGAGGCCGTCTTGAAGTCACCGTCGACGGTTCCTCGATCACTGTGGCCGACACCGGGCCTGGTATACCCGAAGATCAGCTTCCCTTCGTGTTCGACCGTTTCGTGAAGGCCTCGGACTCCGCCGGATCGGGTTTGGGTCTGAGCATCGCCCGGGATCTGGTGGAGGCACACAAAGGATCCATCACCGCCAGCAACCGGCCCGGCGACGGGGCCGTCTTCCATGTCGAGCTCTCCTACCTCAGAACGAGCGACGATCCTCCTGACGACTGATGCTGAGCGGCTGCTCCGGTCGTAGCATTGAACTGGTGAAACTCTTCGAGAAACTCCAACCGCGGCAGCTGGGACTCGACGCACTGATAGCAGCCGCAACTTTGACCCTCGCTTTGGTCAGTCGTTTGGCGATCCCTCCTGAAATTGCTGCTGTGTTCTCCCGTGAGTTCGACGGGCTTCAACTCTTCCTGATCGTCCTGATGACGGTCCCGTTGGTGTTGCGAAGGGTCTACCCGACACCTGTGTTCTTTGTCATTCTCGCTGCATGGGTGGTCGAGCGGGCCCTCGACTACCCCGAGACCCTTGCTTGGACCGGATTAGTCATTGCCTTTTACACGATTGGTGCCGAACTCTCCAGAAGAAGCTCGCTGCGCATAGGCGGGATAACCGCGCTGTTCATCCTGGGAGGGACGGGACTCGGCGTGGCCACGCTCGAGACGATCAGCGGCGTCAGCCTGGTCACGACGATGATCCTCACCGTCACTCCTCTCCTGATGGGTCGTGAGATTCGCGAGCAACGTCGTCGCGTCGACGATATGGGAGAGCGGGTTGAACGAGCCGAACGCGATCGGGAAGAGAAAGCCTATCGAGCAGTGGCCGATGAGAGAACCCGAATAGCTCGTGAGCTTCATGACGTGGTCGCCCACCAGATGACGGTGATGACTCTCCAAGCAGATGGAGCGCGA
>CAXMMT010000003.1:0-3339 GCA_964194555.1 uncultured Boseongicola sp.
CGACGGCGTCTTCACCGAGTACACCGTCGCGCCTGTCAACCGGCTGGTTTCAGTACCGGACACCATCTCGGATAAGGCTGCCGGGCTTCTCCAGGTGCTCGGCACGTGTGTTCACGCGGTGAAGCGAGTCCAGCCGTTCCCGGGTCAGGTGGCGGCAGTGATTGGGCTCGGCGTTACCGGCCAGCTCATCGCCCAGCTGCTCCGAATGCGGGGCATGAACGTGATTGGCATCACCCGTTCTGAGTGGAAGCGAAGTCTCGCAAGCGATCTGGGAGCGGTAGCTGTGGCCGAGCCCGCCCAGGCGTCAGCCGTCCTCACCGAAATCACAGGCGGGAACGGACCAGAACTGGTGGTCGAGGCGGTCGGTACCGAGGCCACCCTCGCCGAGGCGATCAAATTGGTCGGCACTGGGGGGGAGATTCTTGCCTACGGAACGATCACAGGTGGTGGGAAAGGGCTCCCCTATTACGAGCTCTATCACAAGGAATTGACGTTGCACAACCCCAGGGCGGCCGTGATAGATGACTACGCCGACGGCGTGGGGCTGGCCGCAGCGGGCGCCATCCGGCTAGAGCCAATCGTGTCTCATGAACTCGATCTCGACGAGGCCGAGAGGGCATTCGAGTTGGTGCACGATCCTTCTTCAATGAAAGTGCTGATGAAGGTCGGTTGAGACCCAAGCAGACAAGAGCTCAGCAAACCTCACAGGCGTTCATGAAGACCGCCATCATCGAGTAGTAGCCGATCGTCGCCGCCAATTCGACAACGCCCTCCTCGCCGAGCCTGGCCCGGGACCGCTCGAAAACGGCGTCGCTTACTTTGTCCGATCGGCACAGCTCCCGAACGAAGTCGACCAGCTCGGCGTCCGATGTGTCGTCGACAGGAGTTCGCTGAAGCACCGAGTCGACCGTCTCCTGGGATAGACCCGCTGCCAGAGCCAGGGCCGAATGGGCTGAAATCTCGAACTCACAATCACGCTCTACTGCGGTGGTGGCAATCACCAGCTCGCGATCGCGATCGGACATGGTTCCCTCGAAGCGAATGACGGCCCCCAGAGCGGCCGCGGCTCGCGCGATCTCGGGTCGGTGGAGCATCGCAGCATAGGGCCTGAGCATTTTTCCCCTGCTTTCAACGATGTGCTCGAAAGTGTCGACCTGGCTCGGGGATGCCATCTCGATCTCGTCGATCATCCGGACACGTGGCATTGGCCCTCCTGGCTCTGAAGAAGATCGTGCATGATATAGGATCAAATCCAGCGGCCGGCACGATATTCCTGGAGGAAAAATGACCAAGTACAAGGTGGTAGTCAGCGATCAGGTCTTTCCATCGGTAGAGATCGAACGCGGACTTCTCGCCGGGATCGACGCCGAACTGACCGTTGCCAGCGGCGGCGTCGATGACGTTCTCGAAGTCGCCGGAGACGCCGACGCGATCCTCAACACTTATCTCCCCTGGGACGCCGACGCCATCGGACGGCTGGAGAAGTGCCGCATCATCGCCCGATACGGGATCGGGTTCGACAACGTCGACCTTGATGCGGCTTCAGAGGCCGGCATGGTGGTCACCAATGTTCCGGACTACTCGGTCGAGGAAGTAGCAACGCACGCCCTTGCTCTCATCCTGGCCACCCTTCGCAAGGTCGTGAGTGCGGACAGATCAGTCCGATCGGGCACCTGGAGCGTCGACAACTTCCGTCCGATCCGCAGGCTCTCGACCCTGACCGTCGGCCTCCTCGGCTACGGACGGATCGCTCGCAAAATAGCTGCTCCGCTGGCGGCCTTGGGATCACGCATCATCGCTCACGATCCCTATCTCGAGCCCGGTCCCGATCTTCCCCCGCTGCTGGGGTTGGAAGAGGTTCTGGCCGAGGCCGATATCGTGTCGCTTCATCTCCCTCTGACTGATGAAACTCGCGGGTTCATCAACGCCGAACGGATCGCTGGGATGAAGTCTGGCGCCATCCTCGTCAACACCTCGCGCGGGCCCCTGGTCGATCTCGGCTCGCTGACCGATGCACTGGTCGATGGAAGGCTCTCGGGCGCAGGCCTGGACGTTTTTGACATCGAGCCCCTAGACCCCAGCCGTATCGAGGGGATCCCGAACCTGATTGCCACTCCCCATATGGCCTATTACTCCGAGGAGGCATTGGCTGAGTCGCAGACAAAGGCGGCCACTCAGGTGATCAAGGTGCTGACCGGAGAGAGTCCCGACTACCAGGTCAACTGAGATGGCGTCGGATCCCGCGATAGTCGAAGAAGGCAGCTTCGATGTCGGAGATTACGAAGCTGAGTTGAGCTCGGCCCTGTCCAATCTCGACGTCGGCACCACCCTGTGGTTCGAAAATGAGCGGATTCGTGTCTGGGAGGTGCTCCTGCAGCCCGGTGAGCGTGGCCCCTTTCATTCCCACGTCACCAACTATTTCTGGACCGTCGTGGAAGGAGGCCGTGGTCTCCAGCGGTTCTCCGATGGGACCTACGTCGTTCGCGAATATCAGGTCGGAGAGACCAGAAATCTCGATCACACCCCCGAAACTGCGCTCATCCACGACCTGGAAAACGTGGGAGAAACCACTCTCAGGTTCGTCACGGTAGAGCTACTCGACTGAAAGACAGAAGTGCTCCATGAGTTGGGTAGAGGGCATCTGAATATGCGCAACCCTCTTCGGGCCTATCTGACATCACGCGCCCTCCTGACGGCTGTTGTCTATACCGGGGTCGTCACCCTTCCTCTCTTTCTGGTCAGCGCTCAGATCCTTCAACTGGGCAGAGAGATCGACTTCGGCGTGGGCCGACTCGGGCTGGCAACGGCCAGCTTCTTTGGCGTGGCCGCCCTCACTGCCAATCCTGCCGGAAGGGTGATCTCCAGAATCGGCCCGGGTCGAGGCTTGCGCATCGGCGGATTCTTGGCAGTTGCCTCCTGTATGATCGTTGCCTTTGCTTGGGAATGGTGGATTATTCTGCTGGCAATGGCGGTGGCGGGCACCGGGAACGGAGTGACCCAGGTGTCGGCCAACGTGGCGATCTTCGATGGGGTCGCCGAACGCCGACAGGGTCTTGCCTTCGGGGCGAAACAGGCCTCAGTGCCCATGGCCAGTCTGGTTGCCGGTATCTCACTCCCGTTGATCGGCCTCGCCGTTGGGTGGCGGTGGGCTTTCGTCGCTGCCGGTCTGTTCGCCCTCATCGTTGCGATCTCGGCACCAGAGCCAGCCACGAGAAACAGCGAAGGCCGCACCGAGAAGCGGACGGGTCGTCTCCCGCGGTCGCTGTTCTTGCTCGCAGTTGCAGGCTTCTGTGGGGCCCTAGCGGGAAACGGTGTCTCTCATTTCATCGTGCCCTCGGC
>CAXMMT010000004.1:0-1548 GCA_964194555.1 uncultured Boseongicola sp.
TGACGGACGCAATGCGATTTGGCTCGCTGACAGAGGGTGGTCGATGACGGCGGTCGACTTCTCCGAGGTCGCCGTGGATCTGGGGAAGTCGATTTCCGATCAAGTCGATTTCGTGGTCGGTGATGTGCGCACGTGGACTACCGACCTGAGATTTGAGCTGGTCCTGATCTCCTACCTCCATCTGCCCCCTGATGAGATGCAGTCCGTGGTGTCGATGGCATCTTCCTGGCTGACACCTGAGGGCGAGCTGTTCATGATTGGGCATGACCAATCAAACATCGAGGACGGCACCGGCGGGCCGCAGGTGCCCGACATCTTGTGGGATGTCCGTGAGATGACATCGTGGCTGGACGGTCTCACTTTGATCGAAGCGCAGGTGGTTAGGAGGCCGGTCAAAACCGACAACGGTCAGGTCTTCGCCCGCGACACCTTGGTAAGAGCTCGGGCCTAGGCCCACGGTTGGCGGGACCTATGGCCCCGGGGTTCCCTCGAACGGGACGCGGGAGAATTCCACACAGGGTTCGGTATCAGCGAGCGGACAGATTCGATAGGCGCCGTCAGGAGCGTCGAACGGGGGACGGATCAGCCAGATACGCTGCGGGACGTCTGCGCATTGGGGTGTTTCAGTCGGCTCGCTCCAGATACCGTTGAGGACGTCGGAAACACTGGAAGTCTGTCCGATCACACCCCATCCAAACAGTTGCCATCTCTCCAGTTCGAGACAGACCCCACCAAATCTCCGGATCGTCCCCGATGCCTGTGTTTCCGGGTTGGGGCCAGTCGTGGCCAGGAGAAGGAGTAATCCTGCGACCAAAGCTGCTGCTGCGAGGATTCTCCTGGCGACCGAGCTCGTCGCAATCTCCTAGATGCGGTCTAGGCCAGCGTCAAGAGCGTTGATCAGGTCTTCAACATACTCCAGGCCCACCGAGAGTCGCACCAGGCCGTCGGTGATCCCGGCGGCTATTCGGTCCTGGCGCGGAATCGCAGCATGGGTCATTGTTACCGGGTGAGTGATCAGCGACTCGACTGCCCCCAGATTCTCGGCGAGGCTCCACAGTTCGACTGCGTCCATCAGTTTCTTTCCCATCTCGACGCCACCATGGACTTCGAAGCAGACTATTGCCCCGTACCCGGTGGCCTGCGTTGATGAGATCGCGTGTTGTGGATGATCGGCCAGACCGGGGTAGGTGACGTATTCGACTTTGTCGTGCCCTTGGAGCCAGTTCGCAATTTCGAGGGCATTGGCCGACTGGGCGTCCATTCGCAGGCTCAGGGTCTTCGTTCCCTGAAGTGTGAGCCAAGCGACCATTGGTGACATCACAAGACCGGCCGAGATGCGGGCGAACTCGATCTTCTCCTGGAGCCCTTGATCGTTGACCACAACGGCGCCGCCAATGGTGGCATTGTGGCCATCGAGAAATTTGGTTGTGGAGTGGACGATCACGTCCGCTCCAAGTTCGAATGGCCGCTGGTAATAAGGGGTGAGGAAGGTGTTGTCGGTCACATGGAGCACACCACGGCTCCTACAGAGCTCCGACACCCGGGCAA
>CAXMMT010000005.1:0-115376 GCA_964194555.1 uncultured Boseongicola sp.
ACTACAACCCTGCGAGGACCTCCAGAACCCGATCGACCTCCTGGCTGGTGTTGTAGTGGGCAAATCCGATGCGTACCAGGCCTCCCTCGTCGAGAACACCCAACCTGGCCATCACGTTCACCGCGTAGTAGTGACCTGACCACACATAGAGGCCCTCGGCCAGGAGTCGCCCGGCAGCCTCGTCCGGGGGGTATCCGTCAACGCCGATCGCAAACGTGGAGACGCGGCGATCACCGGCTTCGGGCACGCCATAGAGCCGCACCTTGTCCAGTCCTTCTATCCCGGTCAGGAATTGCCGCGAAAGCCCGGTTTCGTACGCCGAGATGTTCTCGTAGGCCGCCAGAAGGGAGGCCCGACGGGTATCTCGGCCTCCACCAAGACCGGCGATGTAATCAACGGCTGCCGTCACGGCAGCGATCGACTCGAAGCTCTGTGTCCCGGTCTCCCACTTTCCCGGCGGATCCGACGGTGCCGGCCGGACCCTGTAAGCGTCGAGGGCGACCAGATGATCGATCCGTCCGAACAGAACCCCGACATGTGGCCCGAAGAACTTGTAGGCCGAGACGGCGAGGAAGTCGCAGCCGAGCTCCTCGACGTCGATTGATCGGTGTGGGCCCGCGTGCACGGCGTCAACGAACACCACGGCACCTGCTTCGTGGGCGGCGACGCTGATCGGGGGAATATCGACCAGAGTCCCCAGAGAGTTGGACGCAAGACAGACTGCGACCAGTCGAACCCGGTCATCGATCAGATCAATGACCGAGCCTGGGTCGAGCACCCCTGTGGTCGAATCGAACTCGGCCACGCGAACTTCGACTCCATGCTCAGCAGCGGCTCGAACCCAGGGTGTGTAGTTGGCATCGTGATCGAGGCTGGTCACGACCATGGCATCGCCCCCGCTCCAGGTGTTGGCCAGGGCCCGGCTCAAGGCGAAGGTGAGGCTGGTCATGTTCTGGCCGAAGACGATCTCCCCGGGGGAGGCATTCAGGAAGTCGGCCATCGCGTGGCGACCCGATGCGGTGACATCGTCGGCGGCAATCGAGGCGCCGTATCCGCCACCAAGGTTGCTCACCCCAGCTTCGAGAACCGACGCCATCGCCTGGATGGCGATCTTCGGCATTTGGGTTCCACCGGGCCCGTCGAGGTAAGCCACCTCCCGTCCGTCTTCTTGCCGGCTGAGAGCAGGAAAATGCCTGCGGATCTCCTCAATTGGGGGCATCGGCGAGGGGTTGGCCATCATGTGACTCTATATCCTCGGGCGGAAAGCCAGCTTTGCGAATTACTTCACGAGCTGGCCCCGTTCTAAGCTCCGAATCGTGACCTTGGCGGACTATCTCCCCATCGGCCTCATGTTCATCTTGGCCGGCCTATTCGTAGTTGCTTCGCTTGTCATGTCGAAGATGGTCAGCCCGGATCGCCCCACTCCGGAGAAACTGGATCCCTATGAGTGCGGAATCGTTCCTGAGGTCGAGTCGACCCAGCGTTTCCCGGTGAAGTTCTATCTGGTTGCGATGCTGTTTGTCATCTTTGACGTGGAGATCATTTTCCTTTTCGCATGGGCGTCCATCTGGACGTCATTGGGTTGGTATGGCGTGGCGGCGATGTTGATTTTCACGTTCTTCGTTGCGGAGACGCTGATGTACGTCTGGAAGCGTGGTGCGCTCGACTGGAACGTCAAGCGGCGGGCCCGCTATGCCCCACAAGACAGCCGCGAGGCGGCCTAGTGCCCCCCGACGCAAATACGATGACCTTTCGACGGACAGATGACGCCGCTCGCGGTTTCCTCGTCCTCGACGCACCGCCCAGGGTGGCCAACGTCGTCGCGTCCTGGCGAGACGACGCCCCTGTCTCGCCGAAACATGCGACCGTATTTACGTTGGAGAGCACTTAATGGCGACCACCCCTCCGGGCAATCTTCTCATGACCACCGTGGAGAGGGCTGCCAACTGGTCCCGAACACGGTCGATGTGGCCGGTGACCTTCGGCCTGGCCTGTTGCGCCATCGAGATGATGGCGACAGGCGCCGCCCACTACGACCTCGCCCGCTTTGGAATGGAGGTGTTCAGGGCCTCACCGAGACAGGCAGACCTGATGATCGTTGCAGGCAGGGTCAGCCAGAAGATGGCCCCGGTTCTCCGACAGGTCTACGGCCAGATGCCTGATCCAAAATGGGTCATATCGATGGGGGCTTGCGCATCGAGTGGCGGCATGTTCAATAACTATGCCCTGGTTCAGGGAGTGGATCAGATCGTACCGGTCGATATCTACGTTCCCGGATGCCCGCCGGGCCCCCAAAGCCTGATGCATGGCATTCTCACACTTCACGACAAGATCATGGCCGGGGAGATCAAGCGATGATTCCCGTCTTCGAAACCCTTTCCGGTCAGTTCGATCAGGTCGTCTGGGTGCAATCTCATGGCCAGGACGTTGTCCGCGTTCCGGTTGTCGATTGGTATGCGTTCGCAGAGGCGGCCAAGGGCCAAGGCTTCGAAGTGTGCGCCGACGTTACGGCAGTCGACTGGATGCGCATGCGGCCCGATCGCTTCGAGGTCATAGCCAGTTTGCTGTCGATGAGTCTCGGCGCTCGGCTGCGGATGAGCACGACGGTGGGCCGAGACGAGCCGTCCGTTGCGTCCTTGACCCCACTGTGGCCTGGAGCCGGGTTCGCCGAGCGCGAGGTGTATGACATGTTCGGAATCAACTTCGAAGACCACCCCGACCTGACCCGAATCCTGATGCCTGATGACTGGGTGGGGCATCCACTTCGCAAAGACTTCGGTGTCGGCTCGGTCCCCGTCCAATTCAAAGCCTCGCATCAGGTGGAGTGAGATGAGCGACGAGACAAACGACCCACGGACCGAGATCGTGGACCTGTGGGTCGCCGGTTCCGAAGAGCCAGAGTTTCAGCCGACAGACGAGGGCGCTCAAGAGATTTCAGCCGAGGAGACGCCCGATCGGCTCGACGTCCAGTTCGGGAGGGTCATCGACGACGATTACCTGTATGACGATGATGTCGCCGAGGACGAGCGGGTGATCGTCAACATGGGTCCGCAGCACCCATCCACTCACGGTGTCCTTCGACTCCAGCTCGAGCTCGAGGGCGAGGTCATCCGCCGCACGAAGCCAATCATCGGTTATCTCCACACTGGAATGGAAAAGACCGCGGAGGAGCTCACTTTCGGTCAGGGCCCCACCAACGTGACCCGGATGGATTACCTGGCCCCCTTTCATGGGGAACTCGCCTATTCGCTTGCCGTCGAGCAACTGCTCGACATAGAAGTGCCGCCCCGTGCAGCGGCGATCCGGGTGCTGATGACGGAGCTGAATCGCATCACGTCCCACCTGGTGGCGCTGGCCACCAACGGCATGGATATCGGTGCGCTGTCGATGATGATCTACGGGTTTCGGGAGCGGGAGTCCATCCTCGCCTTCTTCGAGAAGACCACCGGTCTTCGGATGAATCACAACTACATTCGACCCGGAGGTGTCGCCGCTGATCTGGCGCCAGGCTGGAAGGACGATGTCGGTGGGATCCTGAAGGACTTTCCGCGGCGTATCGATCAGTACGACGACCTGCTCAAAGAGAACCCGATTTGGCTGTCGCGAACCAAGGATGTGGGTGTCATCTCGTCGGAAGAGGCCATCGCATTCAGCATCACAGGTCCGGCCCTCCGGGCCGCAGGTGTCGACTGGGATCTTCGCAAGGCGTTTCCGTACTCCGGCATCGAGAACTACGAGTTCGAGGTGCCACTGGGGGAGAACGGTGACGTCTATGACCGGTATCGGGTGCGAATCGACGAGATGTGGGAGTCGCTGAAAATCGTCGAACAGGTGATGGATGCGATGCCAAAGGGTGACTACCGGGTTGGAGACCGCAAAATCACACCACCACCGCGAGCCCGAATAGATGAGTCGATGGAGGCGTTGATTCACCACTTCAAGCTCTTCACCGAGGGGTTCAAGGTTCCACCCGGAGAGACTTATGCCGCAGTGGAGTCGCCCCGTGGCGAGCTGGGCTGCTACCTGGTCTCCGATGGTGAGGCCATTCCTTATCGGATGCACACCAGAGCACCCTCCTTCTACAACCTCCAGGCGTTGCCCATCGCCATGGCGGACAGTCTCATGGCCGACACCGTCGCCACCATCGCGTCGATGGATCCGGTAATGGGTGACGTCGACCGATGAGTTTTTGGACCGAAAGCACCCAGGAGCGAGCCAATGAGATCATCGCCCGCTACCCGGAGAAACGGTCGGCGGTCATGCACCTGCTGTATCTGGCAATGGCCGAAGAGGGCCACCTGACCGATGCGGGCATGGAGGAAGTGGCCCGCTGGTGTGAGATCACGCCGGCCCAGGTTCGGGCGGTCGCCAGCTTCTACACGATGTTCAAACGAGAGCGAACTGGGCGGTACCTGGTTTCCTGCTGCACCTCCATCACATGCATGCTTCTCGACGGTGACGAGGTTCTGGCAGCCGTCGAAGACGAGTCCGGTGTTCCCCACGGAGAGACTGATGATGAGGGCATGCTCTCGGTCGAGCACGTCGAGTGCATCGGCGCCTGCGGCGGTGCTCCCGCTGTTCAGGTCAACTACGAACTGATCGAGGGTGTATCACCGACTCAGGCGCGGGAGTTGGTCCGGTGGCTGAAGAGAGCCCGCCCCGAAGTGGTGAACTCCGACGAGATGCAGGAACTCTTCGGAGCCAGACGCAGCTTCGACTGGGGTATCAGCGAGGAACACGGTGCAATCGGCCCCTACCCGGCCTTTCAGCCCCTGGGAACCGTCGGCAGCGAGGTGCGGGAGTGACGACGCCTCTGTTGATCACACAGCGGATGACAGACCATCCGGGCGACTCGCACACCATCGTCAGGTATGAGTCCACCGGTGGCTACACACAGGGCAAGCGTGCCCTCGGGCTGACCCGCGACGAGCTCGTCGAGGAGATCAAGACGTCCGGTCTACTTGGACGCGGGGGTGCCGCGTTCCCGGCCGGCCTCAAGTGGAGCTTTCTGGCCCCGGAACGGCCTGCCTATCTCGTCGTCAACGCCGATGAGTCCGAGCCCGGGACGTTCAAGGACCGTCAGCTCCTGGAGCGTGATCCCCACCAGATGATCGAGGGGATGATCATCACCTCGATCGCCAACGAAGTTCATCATGCATTTGTCTACATAAGGGGCGAGTACGCCAAACCCGCTCGCAGGGTCCAGAGCGCTGTCGACGAGGCGTATGCAAAGGGTTATCTCGGCGGGGGGATCTTCGGGTCTGACTACGACTTGGAGGTAACAGTTCATCTCGGCGGCGGGGCGTACATCTGCGGCGAGGAAACCGCTCTCATCAACTCGCTCGAAGGCAAGCGGGGAGAGCCGAGGCTGAAGCCCCCTTACTTCCCGGCGGCAAAGGGTCTCTACATGATGCCCACCATCGTCAACAACGTCGAGACCATCTCGAACTTGCCTCATATCCTGGCGATGGGAGGCGGCGAATACTCGAAAGTAGGTGACAGTGCCGATACCGGCACCTTCATGACGTCGCTGTCGGGGCATGTCAACCGTCCCGGGAATTACGAGTTGGCACACGGGATCACGTGGCGCGAGCTGATCTACGAGATCGGGGGTGGAATCCCCGATGACAAGCAGCTCAAAGCCTGGATCCCCGGTGGCGCCTCAGCCCCCTGGTTCATCCCGGAGAAGCACCTCGACCTGGAGATCACCAAGGACGCCACCGCGGCCGCAGGATCCATGCTGGGATCCGGAGCTGTCATCGTCATGGACGAGGACACCTGCATGGTCAGAGCAGCTGAACGTTTGGTTCGGTTCTTCGCACACGAATCATGTGGTCAGTGCACCCCCTGTCGCGAGGGGGCGACCTGGCTGGAGATGATCCTGGCACGCATCGAGGAGGGCCAAGGTCGGGCGGTTGACCTCGATCTTCTGGTTGACGTCTCCGATGGCATCAGCATCGGTCTGGCCTGGCCGCCCAAGATGACGACGATCTGCCCTCTTGGCCCATCGGCGGTCTCACCGATCATCGCCCTCAGGGACTACTTCCGCGACGAGGTCGACGCCCACGTCGCCAACGGTGGTTGTCCTCTGAAATCTGGGGGGGCGACCCCCCAGACCCCCCGTTCGCCCAGCATCGAGAGGACTTTCGATGACGGGCGATCTTTCGACCAAGACCAGCCCGACCCAGATCGCGTTGGAGGGGAGCAAGAGTGACATCGGAGAAAGCCGTCGTCACAGTCACCGTCAACGGTGTGGAGGGTCAGACCCCCGCCGGTGGGCTCCTGATCAAGGCGGCACAGGACGAGGGCACTTATATCCCGCGGTTTTGCTGGCACGAGCGAATGAGCCCCGTCGGCATGTGCCGGATGTGTCTCGTCGAGATCGAGACCCCTCGGGGCCCGATGATGGTGACGGCCTGCACAACGACGGTCGCGGACGGAATGGTTGTCGACACGGAGAGCGAAGAGGTCAAGAAGGCTCAGGAGGCGATCCTCGAGTTTCTTCTCGCCAATCACCCCCTGGACTGCCCCGTGTGCGACAAGGGCGGCGAGTGCCCGCTTCAGGATCAAGCTGTTGCCTACGGGCCCGGTGAGAGTCGATTCGTCGAGATCAAGCGCTCATACGAGAAGCCAATCCCCATCTCAGAACTCGTATTGCTCGACCGGGAGCGCTGCATTCTGTGTGCTCGATGCACGCGTTTCTCCGACGAGATCTCAGGCGACCCGCTGATCGAGTTCCAGCACCGAGGCAATACCACCGAAGTCAATACCTTCCCGAACTTGCCGTTCTCGTCCTACTTCTCGGGCAACACCGTCCAGATATGCCCGGTCGGCGCACTCACCGCAAAGCCGTATCGGTTCAGGGCACGGCCGTGGGATCTTCAGAAGGTCGAGAGCTCGTCCCTCCAGGACACCGCACATCCCAGGATCGAAATCCATGCCAGTCAGAACGAGGTGCTCCGCTACACAGGAGTCGACAACGACGCCACCAATCACGGTTGGCTTTCGGACAAGGCACGATTCGGGTTCGAGTACCTGCGATCCGAGCAACGTCTGACCACTCCGCTGGTTCGGAGGGGTGGCGAGCTGGTAGAGGTCAGTTGGACCGAGGCAATCGAAATCGCGGCCAGTCGTCTCGATCTGATCAAGGACGAAGACGGGGGAGAGGCCCTTGCGGTCATCGGTGGAGCCCAGGGCACGAACGAAGATGCCTACGCCATCTCCAAGTTTGCACGGGTGACTCTCGGAACCAACAATGTCGACGCTCGTCTTGACGACGCTCTTGCATCTCACTTCCTTGCTGCCTCGGTGGATCGGGCCACAATCGACGACCTCGACGACGCCGACACCATCGTTGTCTGGGCACAAGACCTCAAGGAAGAACACCCCACTTTGTATCTGCGGGTGCGACGGGCGGTACAGGAATTGGGCGCGACCCTCGTTGTGATCCACCCACGAGTGACCGGGCTCGATGACCGGGCCAGTCATAAGCTCATCTACCGTCCCGGGGGCGGATATGAACTGCTCGACGAGCTGGCGAATGGCGATCACCCCGAAGTCAGCCATGCGCTTGCCGTCGACAAGGTGGTGGCTTTGGTTGGCATTGCAAGTCATGCCGACGGGCCACAACTAGCCGAGTCGGTCGCCGCCCTGGTTCGACAGAAAGCCGGCAACACCAAGCTGATGCCGCTGAACAGCCGGGCCAACACCTATGGAGCTCTTGACATGGGGCTCGCCCCTGATCTGTTGCCGGGGAGGGTCGGTCTCGACTCGATCGGATGCGCCAATCTCGCAGCGTCCTGGGGCGAGTTTCCTGTAATCGCGGGTAGAGACACCCGCCAGATCCTTCAGGGGTTGGACTCCGGTGATGTCAGAGGCTTGGTGTTGGTCGGCGCCGATCCGATCAACGACTTGCCTGATCCGTCGGTGGCTATCGATGGTCTGGATGCTGCCGAGTATGTAATCGCCATCGATCTGTTCCTGAATGATTCGAATCGAAATGCCGATGTCATTCTGCCGGCTTCCGGTTTCTCAGAGAAAGAGGGAACCGTCACCAATGTCGAGGGACGGGTGCAGAAGGTCAACCAGATTCGGCCCGCTCCGGGTGGAGCGCGACCCGACTGGGCGATCCTCGATGACATTGCGACCCGGATGGGTGTCTCGCTCGGTCTCGCTTCTGCTGAAACCATTACCAAGGAGATCGCAACGGTATCGCCGGCCTATGAGGACCTGACCTGGGACACCCTCGAATGGGATCACCGCGATGGTGTTGTCGTTCCCATCCATGGCGCCCAGGCGATCAACCACATACCCGTGGCTCTTCAGGGCTCCAAGGCTCCAAAGGCACCGTTGACCCTCCATGTCGGCAGAGTCATGTACGACAACGGGATTCGGCTCCAACACTCTCCATCGCTGCACAAACTCGCTCCGGGCCCTGTTGCTCACCTCAATCCGGGGGATGCCCCGACGATCGGCGCCCAGGACGGCCACATGGTCAAGGTCGTGACCAATCGTGGGGAAGGTGAATACACCTGTGTCCTCGACGAGGGCACTCCTGGCGGAGTGGTCTTTGTCCCGTTCAACCAGCAGGGCGCATCATCGCTGGGGGCAGACCCTGTGGTCGAGGTCACGGTGGTGGCCCGGTGACCTGGCCCGAGTTCGGGATCATTGTTTTCAGGGTTGTGGCGACGTTTGTGCTCCTGTTGGTCGTCACCCTGATCAACGTTTGGGCTGAGAGGAAGATCGTTGCTGACATGCAGAGTCGGATCGGCCCCAGCCGTGCAGGGCCATGGGGGATGCTTCAAACTCTGGCTGATGGTCTCAAGCTGTTCTTCAAAGAATCGGTGATTCCGCGGAAGGTCGAACTGGGCATGTATCTGCTGGCTCCGTTCCTTGCGATCATCCCCGCGTTCTTGATCTTCATGATGGTGCCCTGGGGAAAACCTTTCATGGTCGGCGACTACGAGGTGGCGCTTCAGGGAGCCGACCTCAACATCGGATTGCTGTTCATCCTGGCGATGTCGTCGATGGCCGTCTACGCGGTGGTTCTCGCTGGCTGGTCCTCCGGCTCCAAGTACCCCCTGATCGGTGGGGTGCGTGCCACGGCTCAGGCCATCTCCTATGAGGCGGCGATGGGTCTTGCCATGGTCGCTGTTGTCGTCTTCACGGCGACCCAGGGTGAGGGAGGCACGCTGTCGCTGGCAGAGATAGTGCAGCGCCAGACCGGGACCTGGGCAGATGTCTCGCCGATCCTGTCGTTCATTCCGAGATGGAATGTCTTTCCTCAGTTTGCAGCCTTCGTGATCTTCATGGTGGCGATTGTCGCCGAGACCAACAGGGCGCCGTTCGACCTGGTCGAGGCGGAGCAAGAGCTGGTTGGGGGGTTCCATACCGAGTACTCCGGCATGCGCTTTGCCATGTTCTTCCTGGCCGAGTACATCAACATTTTCTCGATGTCGGCCATCGCCGCCACCCTCTTCCTCGGTGGGTGGGCCGGTCCGACATTCGAGACGTTTCTCCCGGGGTTCATTTCCGCGCTTCTTCCCACTGTCTACTTCCTCATCAAGACTTATGCGATCGTCTTCATCTTCTTCTGGCTTCGGGCCACGTTGCCACGGCTGCGGTATGACCAGCTCATGACGCTCGGCTGGAAGCGTCTGATTCCTGCAGCCCTCGCTTGGCTGGTCGTCTCCACAGTCGCCATCGGCTTCCGTCAATTCGGCCCTCCCTGGAGTTGACGATGGGTGTTATCGCGGAATTCATCAAGGGGCTCAGAGTCACCGGCGGGACCATGCTGCGCACCATCTTCGGCGATGAGCTGGTGACAATTGAATACCCCAAAGAGATGCGTCATAAGCCGCAGCGTTTCCACGGGCGTCATGTGCTCAACCGCTACCCCGACGGCATGGAGAAGTGCATCGGATGTGAGCTCTGTGCCGGAGCCTGTCCGGCGAAGTGCATCTTTGTGCGCGGGATGGACAACGATCCGGAGGATCCAACCTCACCCGGCGAGCGGTTCGGTTTCGTCTATGAGATCAACATGCTTCGCTGCATCTTCTGCGCTCTTTGCGTGGAGGCGTGTCCGACCGAGGCCATCACGATGACTCATCTCTTCGAGATGTCGACCACCAACCGCGAAGACGCCATCTACACCAGGGAAACCCTTCTCATGGACGAGAAAGGGGAAGTGCCTCATATGTTCCCCGATGACGAGCTTGCCGACATGGACGAGTTGGCAGTTGCCGACGGCTGGGTTCGCGCCACGGCACCATCTGGTTTGACCTCGTACCAGGGTGTGAGGATGTGGCAGGGGACCCCCGGTCCAGAGGATTGGGATCCCGAGCCGGACCAGGACGGGATCGACGCTAGTGGTGTGTCGTGGAAATAGCGCCAGCATATGTCCGAGTCATCGGTGCCATCTGGCCAGGACGCACAACGAAGGCGCATCGGCGAGATGCGTCGAGGCGGAGGACGAAGCCAGGGGCATCGAGGGCCGGAGAGATGCGGTGGTTATTTGTGCGACACACCACTAGGTCACCAACGGAGGCGAACGATGGCTGAACCGATCCTCTTCGTCCTGATGGCGCTCAGCTCCCTTACCGGTGCGGTGACTGTCGTTGCCGCTCGCAATCCTGTCTACTCGGCGATGGGGCTTTTGGGGACCCTTTTCTCGGTGGCTGTCCTCTATGTGCTCCAACTGGCGCATTTCGTCGCAGCCGTCCAGGTGATTGTCTACGCCGGCGCGGTGCTCACCCTGTTTCTCTTCGTGATCATGCTGATCGGTGTCGACACGTCGGAGGACTGGGATGAGAAGCTGCCCTACCAGAGGGCCTTCGTCGGTGGACTCGCCGGTCTGATAGCTCTCTTCGCCGGCGCCTTGACCCTGTTCGGCAACTTCGACTGGGTGCCGGCGGCGACCAGCACCGCTCCCGATTCCACCAACGGAACCATCCAGGCAATCGCCGAATTGCTGTTCACCGACTGGGTGCTGGCCTTCGAGGCGACGGCACTTCTGTTGACCATCGCCGCAGCGGGGGCAATTGCTCTGGCCCACTACCGGAGAGAGCAAACGTGATTGTCGCAGCCGGGACGTACATGGCTCTGGCGGCCGCGCTTTTCCTCATCGGAGCCTTCGGCTTGTTGCTGCGTCGTAACGCCCTCGTGATGTTCATGTGCATCGAGCTCATGCTCAATGCTGTCAATCTGACTCTGATCTCGGCCGGTCGAGCACTGAATGATCTCAATGGCCAGGTGGCGGTCTTCTTCATCCTGGTGGTTGCGGCCGCCGAGGTCGTTGTCGGACTGGCGATCATCGTGGCCATTTTCAGGAGAAGGACTACCGCCTCTGTTGACGACCTATCCGAGTTGAGGGGCTAGATGTGAACGAGGTCATCTGGCTCATAATTGCGCTGCCTCTCCTTGGTGCTGTGTTCCTTCATTTGTTTGGTCGTTACATCAAAGAGCCCTGGAGCGGCTGGTTGGCGTCGGGGGCGGTCGTCTCGTCGTTCCTGGTTGCACTGGTCGCGGCGATTCCGTTCTTTCAGGGAGGCGAGCACGGGTCCACTGTGTTGCTCTGGGAGTGGATGCCCGCGATCGGCGCCAACCTCGAGATGCTCTGGGACCCCCTGGCGGCGTTCATGACGCTGATCGTCACCGGAGTAGGTGCCCTCATTCATGTGTTCGCCATCGGCTACATGCACGGCGACGAGCGATTCTCCCGCTTCTTCACCTACCTCAACCTGTTTGTCGCTTCGATGCTGACCCTCGTTCTCGCCGGTAACTACGCCATGTTGTTTCTCGGGTGGGAGTTGGTCGGTCTCTGCTCCTATCTGCTCATCGGCTTCTGGTTCGTGAGACCCTCGGCTGCGTCTGCGGCCAAGAAGGCCTTCATTGTCAACCGGATTGGCGACTTCGGATTTCTCATCGCTCTGATGTTGATCTTCGCTGCGTTTGGCACTCTCTCCTACGCCGGAGTGTTCGAGCGGGCCGGAGCCGAGCTGACCACAGGCATGGCGACGGCAATCGCTCTGCTCCTTTTTGTTGGGGCGGCAGGCAAGTCTGCTCAGATACCGCTCTACGTGTGGCTGCCTGACGCCATGGAAGGACCCACTCCGGTGTCGGCTCTCATTCATGCGGCCACGATGGTGACTGCCGGTATATACCTCATTGCCCGGTCCGCCGCCATCTTCGAGTTATCACCCGCCGCCCAGACGATTGTCGCCACCATCGGCGCCCTAACTGCACTCTGGGCAGCGACCATCGCCGTTTCCCAGCGTGACATCAAAAAGGTCTTGGCCTACTCGACCATCTCCCAGCTTGGCTACATGATTCTTGCCGCGGGGACCACCGCGTACGTGGCCGGGTTGTTTCACCTGATGACTCATGCCTTCTTCAAGGCGCTTCTCTTTCTCGGAGCCGGGTCGGTCATCCACGCCATGAGTGGCGAGCAGGACATGAACAAGATGGGGGGTCTATTCAGCAAGATGCGGGTGACCGGGATCACGATGGGTGTCGCAACAATCGCCATTGCCGGCATCCCGCCCCTCGGCGGTTTCTGGTCCAAGGATGAGATTCTCGCCTCCGTGTTCGAGAGAGGCGGATGGTTCTCCTTCCTCTGGATAATCGGACTCGTTACCGCTCTGATCACCGGCTTCTACATGGTGAGACTGTTCATGCTCATCTTTCTCGGGAAGCCTCGATGGGAGGGGGGCGTGGATCCACACGAGTCGCCGCGGGTGATGACCGTGCCGCTGGTTGTCCTGGCTGTCCTGTCCGCTTTCGGTGGGCTGACCAACACTCCGCTCCGACTCGCTCTGGAGAGTTTTCTCGAGCCCAGTTTCGAATTGATAAGTCTCCAGCACCCCCCGGAGAACGTGTGGACACTTGTCGTTGTCGCTTTGCTTTCTGTGTTGGCGGGCGTCGCCGGGATCTTTGCGGCCTGGCTCTCGTACCGGCGTCCACCCGAAGACTGGCAGCGCTTCGAAGATGGGCTCCAGCCGATCTGGGGTATCTGGGAGGACGCCTACGGTGTTGACGATATCTACGGGCGTGTCCTGGTCGCACCAGGACATAAGGCTGCCGAGGCCACCGCCTTCGGATTCGACGTTCCGGTTGTCGATGGCGCCGTGAACGGCATCGCCCGGGTGGTGCGCGGCATCGGAGCTTGGGCGAGACCGCTGCAGACGGGATACGTCCGCAACTACGGCGCTTTGGTTCTCGCTGGGGCCGTGGTCGTGGTGATATGGCTCGTGGCCGGAGGCGCATGATGCTGACCTGGCTCATTGCCCTGCCGGTCATTGCCGCGGTAATCGTCGCTCTCGTCCCCAGACGTCTCAAGGAGTTGCACCTACCGCTGGGCATCGCCCTCTCGGTGCTTCCGTTGGCTCTCGCAGGATATGTTTTCTGGATCTTCGAGCCTGTTGCCGGGTATCAGTTCCGCCAGCAGGCCGTCTGGTACGAACCATGGGGCATCAGCTGGAGTCTCGGCATAGACGGCATCTCGATGCCGATGGTGCTCCTCACCGCGATCCTGGTGCCGATCTCCCTTGCCGCTTCGACTTCGATTACCAGGCGAACAAAGGAGTTTGTGGTGTACGCCCTTCTCCTCGAGGCCGGCATGATCGGCGTGTTCCTGGCTCTCGACCTCTTTCTCTTCTTCGTCTTTTTCGAGGCGATTCTCATTCCCATGTACTTCATCATCGGTATCTGGGGGGGCGAGCGGCGGATCTATGCCGCGATGAAGTTCTTCATCTTCACCGCGTTCGGCTCGGCCCTGATGCTTGCCGGAATCATCGCTCTTGCCTTCACTCACGCCGAACAGTTCGGTTCGGCCTCCTTCGCAATTTCGGACCTGATGAACTTGGAGTTGGCGACGGGGGCGGAACGGTGGCTGTTCGCCGCGTTCGCCCTTGCCTTCGCCATCAAGGTTCCGCTCTTCCCGCTCCACACCTGGCTGCCCGACGCCCACACCGAGGCTCCTACCGCTGGATCGGTCCTCCTGGCAGGGGTGCTCTTGAAACTGGGCACCTACGGCCTGCTGCGTTTCAATCTCTCCCTGTTTCCTCAGGCCTCCGTTGATGCCGTCTGGATAATGGGGACCGTCGCTGTGGTCGGCATCATCTACGGCGCGGTGGTTGCCATCGTCCAGCCCGACCTGAAGAGGCTCGTCGCCTACTCCTCGGTCAGTCATCTCGGTTTCATCGTCCTCGGGACGTTTGCCCTCACTTCGGGAAGCCTTCAGGGGGCCGTGATCCAGAACGTCAACCATGGACTCACCACGGGAGCCCTCTTCCTTCTCGTGGGGATGATCTACGAGCGTCGCCATACCAAGCAGATCTCCGAGTTTGGCGGCTTGCAAAAGGTGATGCCCGTCTTTGCCGGGTTCTTCCTGTTCATGGTCTTCGCCTCGATCGGTCTTCCCGGGCTCAACGGTTTCGTCGGTGAGTTTCTGATATTGATAGGTAGCTTCACGACGCTCCCGGCCCTCACTATCGTCGCCGCCACCGGGGTTGTGCTTGCGGCGATCTACATGCTGTGGGCTTATGAGCGGGTATTCACCGGGGTTCCCGACAAGGAGGAGAACAGAGCGCTCTCCGACCTCTCGATTCGGGAGGTATCGATCCTCGCCCCGCTTGTCATCCTCGTCCTCGTCCTTGGTCTCTACCCGAAAATCCTTCTCGACAAGATCGCTCCGTCAACCGAGGCCGTCCTCGACCACATCGAGTCCCAAACCGAGTTCGTGGTCCCGGAGCCGGGAAGACTGGGCGATGTCTTCGTCGCTGGAGGTGATCAAGGGTGATCGCCACCCCCGACGTCAGCTGGATAGCCATCCTTCCCGAACTGGTGCTTGCTCTCGGGGCCGTTGCCGTTCTCCTCGTCGAGGTTCAATGGAAGCCGGCCACCCGGGTGCTGGGCGTCATCTCTGCAATCACTCTTGTGGTCGCAATCTCGTTCACAATGCTGCAGTGGGCGCAGGCCGGGGATGCTCTCGAGTTTGGCGGTCTTGGCACACTGGTCGCCTTCTCCGGCATGGTCGTCATGGACGGGTTCGCGGTATTCGGACGTTTCGTGCTGCTGGTCATGACGGGACTCGGGCTGCTTGCAGGGTGGAAGCTCATCGAGAGCCTCAACCGACGGGGTGCCGAGGCCATTGCCCTCGTCCTGCTGGCCACGACAGGATTCTCGATCATGGTCGCCTCCAACAACCTGGTGATGATGTTTCTCGGCCTCGAGATCGGTTCGATCTCGCTGTACGTCCTTGCCGGGATGACCCGGGAGAAGGTCAAGGCCGACGAGGCTGCAATGAAGTATTTCTTGCTCGGTTCCTTCGCGTCGGCAATCTTCGTCTACGGAGTGGCCCTCTTATACGCCGGGACCGGTCAACTGGAGATTCTTGCGATACGGCAGTTCTTCGCGGAGTTCTTAGTCACCAGTCCCGCGGTGATTCTGATAGGACTGGCCCTGATCATCGTCGGACTCGGTTTCAAGGTGTCCGCGGCGCCGTTTCACAGTTGGGCGCCCGATGTGTATCAGGGCGCCCCTGCCGGTGTGGTCGGATACATGGCGGCTATGGCCAAGATCGCCGGCTTTCTCGCGATCGCTCGAATTCTGCTCACCGGAGTTCCCCAACTCGACGCCAATTGGCTTCCGGTGATCGCCGGACTCTCGGCCCTCTCGATGCTCGTCGGATCGATGATCGCTCTAGTACAGAATGACGTTCGGCGGATGTTGGCCTATTCAGGTGTGGCCCACGCCGGATTCATCCTGACCGGAATCGTTGGTGGAGCCACCACCGGGATGCTGTTCTATGTCAGTGTCTACGCGATCCAACTGGTCGGCGCGTTCGCTGTTATCGCTGTTGTGAGCGGCCCCGGTAGCTCCGGTTCCTCAATCGATGCGTACAGGGGACTTGCCCGCCGGAGCCCGGCTCTCGGAGCAGCATTTGCCGTTCTCCTCTTGGGTATGGCGGGTCTTCCACTCACGTCGGGGTTCATCGCCAAGTTCGGTGTCTTCAGCGAGGCGTGGGCCAACGGCTACGGATGGCTGGTGATAGTCGCTCTTTTGGCCTCGGTGATCGCCTTCGCTTTCTATCTGCGTGTCATCGTGGTGATGTACATGGACGAGACGGAGGAAGAAGCGATCCTGGTTTCGTTGAGTGCCCGCTGGGTGCTGGGAATCGCAGTCGTCGGAACAGTTCTTGCCGGTGTCCTGCCGGCGCCGCTCATCGACCTGGCGGCCAATGCGTTCCCTCTCTAGCGCTGCCAGGCCTCTCCTCCTCGGTCTGGCGGCAGGGGTTATCCTTCTAGGAGCGGCCGCCCCGGCCTTTGCGGCCGAGACGACGAATTCCGAGTTTGTGATCATTCAGCCCGACGATCTCTTGGAGGACGATCTCTACGCCGGAGCGATCAAGGTGTCGATCGAAGGCGAGATCGACGGGGACTTGGTTGCCTTTGCAGCGGAAGAGATCGTGATAGATGGGACGGTGACCGGTTCGGTGATGGCGGTGGCTCCCAGGGTGACGATCAACGGATCGGTCGGTGGAGCGCTTCGCGTGATTGCCAGATCGCTCGTGGTCAACGGGAGCGTCGGCACAGACATCGTGGTCACAGCTGTCAGTGTCCAGCTCGGCGAAAGCTCCTCAGTTGATGGCGATGTCCTGGCCTGGGTTGTCAACATGGAGGCTCTCGGTCACATCGAACAGGACCTGGAGGGCAGTCAGCGAAGCCTCGAACTGGCCGGTTCGGTTGACGGTGATATCGACGTTTCGGTTGGCCGGCTGACCGTCGTCGAAGATCTGACGGTGTCAGGAGATCTCGGCTACCGGTCCGAGTCTCCGGCCGAGGGCCTGGAGATGGCCGATGTGGGCGGGGTTGTAGTACACAAGACACCTCTGCAACCCAATATCAGGGTGAGGGCGCTCGGTCTGTTCGGGCGGTTCCTGGTGGTTCTCTTGCTGACCATTGCCGCCCTCAGCACCGCTTGGGGATGGCCCGAGAGGACTGTCAAGGCCGTCGGAAAAGTGAAGACGGCTCCATTGAGGGCGTGGTTCTTCGGAGCTGTGGTAATAGCATCGCCTTTGTTTCTGGTGGCGATCGCAGCGCTGCTGTTGGCCCTCGCTCCACCCTCGGCGAGCTTTCCGTTGCTCGCCATTCTCGGGCCTGTGATCCTGGCGGCCCTCGGCGTGGTTCTGGCGGTCTCCCTGATGGCCGGTATCCCCACAGTCGGCCGGGTCGGTGAAGTGCTGTTTCGCAAGCTCGATATCTACGGGGCGATTCTCGTCGGATCTGTCGTGGTCGGGATGCTCTGGATGTTGCCGATCGTGGGATGGCTGATCCCAGTGGTTGTGTTGCCGATCGGTCTGGGCGGGTGGTACCTCAGTTGGCAGGGCAAACCCGAAGGGGCTGATCAGACCTGATCGGAAATGAACTCCAACTCCTTCGCCTTATCCTCGAAAACGTCGTACACGAATCGCATGCTGACATGACCGCAGGCTTCGCACGTCTCACGTTCCAGGCCGGCGATTTCGGTGGTGACTGTCTTCATGTGGTGACAGCTGTCCGTCAGTTCCTTACTACCCCTTGTCTTGTGCCGCATCGTGGTTTCTAGCTCCTTTGGAACAGTTGCCCACTGGTATCGACCGGAGGACCCGCCTGACTTGGGGGCCAAAGACAATCCACTCCGGATGACTAGTCCTTCGGATGCAGTTGTTAGACCTTCTCGATCGCCCTCTGAACGTTGGTAACGATGACGTCCTTCTTCACCAGGCCAGACTGCCGCCACCTTTGATGCAGACCGTTGCCTTGTGGGGTCAGCAGCACGAAGGTCGGCGTGGATCGCACCTTGAACTTGGAGAAGAGGTCAGGAACCTTGTCGAGATTGGCCTTGACCACAATGGCCTCTTCCTGGAACTCATCGGCGACCTCGTTGACGATGCCGTCCATGATCTGACAAGGTGAACATCCATGCTTCATGAAGTCGACCAGAACCGGCTTCCCCTCGGTGAGTAGCTGTTCGAACTCGCCGGACGAGCTCAGTTGTACCGCCTTGTGGCGTTTCTTGAAGATCCCCATCGTTCCTATTGTGGCGTCCTGAGAGAGAACCTCGAATCGATTGTCGGTCTTCCGGCTTATCCTCTATCCAATGGCTGAGGTAACCGATCAGTTTGAGCGCCGGGTCAGAGATCTTCGAATCTCTGTCACCGATCGATGCAATTTCCGGTGCACCTATTGCATGCCCAAGGAGGTGTTCGGGCCCGATCACGTCTTTCTGCCCCGGGATCAGCTACTCACGTTCGAGGAGATCACCTCGGTGGTCCGAACGTTTGTCTCCCGCGGTGTCAACAAGGTTCGGATTACGGGCGGTGAACCGTTGTTGCGCAAACAGGTAGAGGTACTCGTTGATGCCCTCGCTGCGATTGATGGCGTTGAGGACCTGACCCTGACCACCAACGCCTCTCTGCTGGCACGCAAGGCTCAGGGTCTCGCTGACGCCGGGCTCGATCGGGTCACCGTCAGTCTCGACGCTATGGACGACCCCACGTTCCAGAGAATGAACGATGTGGGCTTTCCCGTCGCCACCGTCCTCGAGGCCATCGACGTAGCTGCCGGGGCCGGGCTCGGTCCGGTGAAGGTCAACTGCGTGGTCCAACGCGGTGTCAACGAGCACGCAGTCATCGACATGGCCGAGTACTTCAGGGGGACGGGCCACATCGTCAGGTTCATCGAATTCATGGACGTGGGGAATACCAACGGGTGGCGTCTTGATGATGTAGTCCCGGCGTCGGAGATCATCGAGACGATCAACTCTGCTTATCCTGTCGAGCCAGTAACGCCCAACTATCCCGGTGAGGTGGCCAACCGCTTCCGCTATCGCGATGGCAAGGGCGAGGTGGGTGTGATCGCATCGGTCACCAAGCCATTCTGCGGGGCTTGCACCAGGGCGCGGGTGTCGGCGGAGGGCGTGTTGTACACGTGTCTTTTTGCCTCATCCGGCTCGAGTCTCCGGGATGCTCTCCGGTCGGGAGTCGATGTCGGTGAGGTCATCGACGAGATCTGGGCCAAACGCGACGATCGCTACTCCGAGATCCGCTCCTCGAAGACATCCCGCATCGGCACTCCAGTCGAGATGTCCTACATCGGCGGCTAACTACCTCAGGTTCGGAGATGGCGGCCGCGTCGACCGCTCCGAGAGCTGCCCGAGGCAACCCGATAGCCGGCCCAGATCAGGGTGACGGCGATGAGAAGAGATAGGGCAAACCCGCTGGCCTCACCCAGAGCGAGACTCGTGCCACGCCATGCCGCCGCGAATGTCCCTGCAAGGATCAGCGCATTCCCCCAGACGATGTTCCGGTCCTTTCTCCAGAACCGAACGAGACTGACCAGTGCCAGCACGATCAGGATCGTCGCCCCCACAGCACCACCGATGATGGCGAACAGTCGGGGTCCGAAACCGGTCTCGAATATGTCGTGAGGGATTCCACCGTCCGGTAGAGAGTGCTGGAACGGAACTGTCAGAGTGAGGGTCATGGCGATGGCGGTGAATGCCCCGAGTGCGATTGTCATCACATGCCCCGAGCGCTTCCCCACCACGAGGAACATCGAGCCGAGAGCCAGAAACGGAATGTTGAGAGCGGCGCCAAACAGAAAGAACGTTCTGTAGACGGGCCCCGTCCACCCGGCTGTGACACCGATGAACAGCGCCCATGTCGCAGCGGCAAACATGGTCATGCCGGTGGCATACGCCGCGATGTGTGGCCTTGGCCGCCGGCGGTAACCCCTCCAGAGATCGTATGCGAAGAGACTCGCTGCGGCGGCCGCAACAAACGAAAGGACCGACTCCATTGGCTTCGACTCTAGGTGCGGCCCGGATAGACCCTGGCGTGGATCGCCTTTGCCCGGATGCGGTCTCCGGGCTGATAGCTGGGTCTCGGGCCGATGCGGGAGCGGATTCTCCCACCACCGTTGAGCGCGACCGTCACCAGTTGATCATGACCGAAGAATTCTGTGCGGACAACGACGGCGTTTGGAGTCTCTCCAATTGATAACTGAACATCTTCGGGACGCAACACCACCACGGCCGGACCCTTCAGATCGGTCTTGAATCGGCCAACGGCCGTCTCGGCGTAGCCGCGATGACCGGTCGTCGTGAGAACATCGGCGTCCCCGAGGAAGTCGGCAATCCATGGATCAGAAGGCTTCGTGTACAGCTCGGCAGGCGAATCGACCTGCACGACACGGCCCTTGAACATGACTGCGACCAGGTCAGACGTGGCGAGCGCCTCCTCCTGATCGTGAGTGACCAGGACTGCGGTGGTCCGTGTCTCTGTGAGGATCAGGCGTAACTCGCGCCGTACCCTGTCACGCAGATTGGCGTCGAGGTTGGAGAACGGCTCGTCGAGCAGAATGACGTCAGGCTCCGGTGCCAATGCCCGTGCGAGGGCCACCCGCTGCTGCTGGCCGCCGGAGAGCTCGTTGGGCATTCGATCACCAAGCCCCGTGAGACCAACTAGTTCCAGGACCTCGCCAACCCGGGTCTCTGCCGTGTCTCGTGGCAGGCCATACGCGACATTTCCCATGACTGTCTTGTGCGGAAAGAGGGCGTAGTCCTGAAAAACCATTCCCACCCGCCGCTTCTCGGGTGGGACAAAGACACCAGGGCCGAGTACTTGACGTCCATGAATCTCCACGGTCCCAGTTGCTTGCTCAAATCCGGCAATCACCCTGAGCGCCGTCGTCTTTCCGCATCCAGAGGGTCCGAGCAGTGTGAGCAGACTTCCTTCCCAAATGTCAAGGCTGAACTGGTCCAGGGCTACGACCTCGTCGTAGGTCTTGGATAGGCTCCGGGCCCGGATGGTGAGTTGGTCAGTCGCTGAGGTCACGATATGTGAGGGCCAAGAGTGGCACGATCGACACGGCTAAGAGAGCCAAGCTGGCGACACTCGCCCTTGTGTAGAAGCCCTCACCGGTGCTGCTCCAGATCCGGATGGCGAGAGTCTCGAAGCCGTTGGGTCGAAGCAGCAGAGTTGCGGGAAGTTCCTTCATCACTGAGAGAAAGACCAGGGCGGCGCCGGCAGCCAAGCCCGGACTGACAAGCGGCACCGTGACGCGGGCGAGCGTCTGCCACGGCCCGCGGCCCAACCCCCGTGACGCGTCCTCCAAAGCCGGACTGACGCGTCTCAGGGAATCCTGAACCGTGGACACGGATTGGGCCAGGAACATGGCCACGTATGTGAGCACCAGCAAAAGGACTGATTGATAGAGAGGCCTGGCCCATGTCAGGGCGAAACCAACGACGGCGATGCCGACAGTGATGTGGGGAAGGGAATAGATGGCCCAGGTTGCCGACTCGACCGCACCCGAGAGCCTGGCTCTCTTCCACGTCGTGACCATGGCCACGGGTAGTGCTGCAAGGGCTGCCAGTCCGGCGGCTGCGACGGATACGCCCATCGACCTCATCGTCTCATCCCAGAAGGAGCCGAGCTCGACACCTGCAGATAGGCCACGGATCAGCCAGAAGAGCAGAACCGAGATAGGGATTACCAGGGAGAGGAATGCGAATGCTGCGAGAAACCCCACGGACAGACCCCTCGGCCATCCTCGTATTTCCAGCAACCTGCGCGCCCGCGCGGTCCGTGTCATCGTGTACCCGGCACGAGATCGGCTACTGCGCTCGATGAACAGTATGGCGAGAGCGAGGACCATCAGCACGAGGGAGAGAGCGGCGGCCGGCCGTCTATCGATTTGCCCTGCATAAAGGGTGAAGATCGCTCGTGTGAGGGTGTCGAATCGAAGGAGTGAGACGGCTCCGAAGTCGCTGATCGTATAAAGGCCAACCATGAGCCCCGCTGACACGAGGGCCGGCCGTAGTTGGGGGAGGGTTACGGTGAAGAAGACCCGGCGCCGGCTCGCGCCGAGACCGGTGGCTGCCTCCTCCGTTGCCGGATCGATGAGTCGCAGGGCAGGGGACACGATCAGGTGGGCCATGGGAGCGAGGAAAATCGAAAGGGCCAGCCAGGCGCCGACAAATCCGTAGGGAGTCGGGATCTCGAATCCGAGCCATGATGAGATCAGCCCGTTGGGCCCGGTTGCCCCAATGATCGTCAGGGCTGCCATGTAGGAGGGGATTACCAGAGGCAGCGCGGCGAGGATCATCCACACCTTTCTGCCTGGTATGTCGGTTCGAGTCGTGAGCCACGCCGTCGTCGTTCCAAGAGTGAGGGCCGTGACTGTCACGGCCGAGGTCAGGACCAATGTGGCGACGAACAGCTCCAGCAGACGGCCGACGGGCAACGTGGTTCCGGTGCCCTTTGTGAGAACCTGCCATCCCAGACTGATCGGCGGGATCAGTGCCGGAAGCAGAACGATCGCTGTTGCCGTCCACCATCCGCGGCTCGACCTGTTGCGCGGGCCGGGGCTTGGCGCGGTTTCGACCGGGGCGGTCAGTGGCCCGACTGTCACTATCTAGACGAGTCCCGCCTCGGACACGAGCCGTGTCGCGTCGTCGAGGACGTCGGCGAGCTGAGAGAGGTCGATGTCAGGCGTGTTGAGGTCCTCGAGTGCCGGTAGGCCCCCGGGGGGTTGCACACCGGGGATGAGGGGAAATTCGAAGGTTTCGGTGGCGAAATAGGTCTGGGCCGTTTCTGAGAGGAGGAATTCGACGAATTGACGGGCGGCATCGGGTACGTCGGTCCCCGAGAGTATGCCTGCACCTGCCGGCATCACAAGGGTTCCGACGTCGCCGGCGGGGATAAACCAGTTCTCCGAGTTGTTGCCCTCGCCCTCTGCCCGCAGCCGCAGCAGGTAGTAATGATTGACGAGCCCGCCTTCGATCTCCCCCGCATCGGCAGCCGCGACCATTGGCGTGTTCTTGGGATAGTCCTGAGGTTCGTTGGCGGCGAGCGCCCGGAGCCATTGGAGAGTCTCCTCCTCTCCTCGTTCCAGGATCATGGCGGACACGAACGCCAGGAACGACCCGTTGGTCGGGGCAACGCCGACCTCTCCGAACCAACTTGGGTCGGTCACATCATCAATGGTCAGGGGCAGTTCATTGGAGGTGCCGGTGTTGTAGATGAAGGTGCGAACACGACCGGAGGTTCCCACCCATCGCCCGTTTCGATCGACGAATCTGGGGTCAACCGAATCCAGGACCGATTGGGGAAGCTCGGTGAGCAAACCGGCGACCGAGCCGAGAGAAGCCGGGTCCTGAGCAAAGAAGACATCGGCTTCTGTGGAGTCTCCCTCTTGGAGAAGGGTGGCGGCGAGGTCGGTCGATCCGGCGTATCGAACCTCGACCTCGATACCCGTGGACTCGGTGAATTGGTCGATCAGCGGCTGAACCAACTCCTCGCTTCGACCGGAGTAGACGATTAGCAGATCGCCAGACCCGCCTGCACCGCATGCTGCGATAGCCATTGCACCCACGACGACGGCGACTGCCCATCTCATCTCGATCCTTTCCAGATCGTTAGGTACCTAACGATCTGGAAAGGTATTACCACTACGCCGCTAGTGCAAACGGCGATCTGCTTAGGTTTCGAGGGTGCGACCGGTGACAGTCCAGTTTCTCAAGAACCCCGACATCCTTCATTGGCGGTTTGACGCTTGGTTCCTGGGGGAGGACGCTTACGGCTCCTGGATAGCAGTTCCCGCAGGAACCAAACGCTGGAAGGGCAAGAAGTCGGTCCGATCAACTGGAGAGGATGCGGTCTTCTGTGCCCCGAATGACGGTTGGTGGCATCTCCACTACAACGGGGGTGCGACCCAGTTCTCCCACTTCGTCGACATCGTGACCCCACCGGTGTGGATATCGGAGAATCGTTACGAGATGATCGATCTCGATCTAGATGTGATCGTCCAGCACGACGGAACCGTGGAGATCGATGACGAGGACGAGTTCCAGATCCATCAGGTCAAGTATGGATACGCCAAGGAGATGATCCTTCGGGCGGAGGCGGAGACGGAGCGGATTGTCGGAGAACTGGAGAATCGCAAGGAGCCATTCTTCGAAGTGGCCGATGCGTGGCTGTCTCTGGTGAATTAACCCAGGAACTCCTCCAGCAGAGTGTTGTATCTCTCAGCGTCGTTGAGATATGGGAAGTGACGTCGGGGGTCTCGAACGAGTCGAGCACACAGGCGTATCTGGCTATGAACTGATCTTTGGACATCCGTCCGTTGGACTGAGCCAGAAGATACGAACGGTCCCGAGTGCTCACGGGCTATTTGATCGCTTGGGGGAAAGGTGTTGGCGAAGACGGAGCGCTCGAGGCGATCGGGATGGTTGGCAACCAGATACTGGGCGATGTACCCACCGAGTGAACTGCCCACCAATGACATGGATCCAACTTCGCGCGAGTCGAGAAGTCCCATCAATTGCCTGGTGAGCTCTTCCAGTGAATCGATTGATGGGTATGTCACCGCCAGGACCCGTCTGTGGGCACTCAGCGCCAGTAGCTGCTGAAACCAGGTGTCGTAGCCGCCCGCCATGCCGTGGAGAAAGAGAGTGGCCGGTCCGTCGCCGAGGTCGACGTACTCCCACGCCGCTCCCGCATCGTCGATGTGAACTGCGTGTCTCTGGCGGATTCGTAGTCGTCAGCCAGCTTTGGGTCGACGTCGGCGTAGAGAGGTCTCACGGCCGTGACGCTAGAACGGCCGGAGTCGCTCAACCCACCAACAGAGGGATCTCCACTTCGGCCTTCGACAATCCGCCGTGGTAACAACGAAGTCTCTTGTCGAAGCCTTTGGGGATCAGGGCCCGATCGTCGGGCGCCAACAACACACGCTCGCCTAGCCGGGACAGGGCCTCTGGGGTCGGGTCCGGTCCAATCAGCGAGGCGCCGTCGATGAGAGAACCGCCTGTCATTTCGGCCAGGTCACTCATCAGCTCTTTGTTACCCCACAAATGCAATCCCCGGGTGTCTCCTCCAAATCGAAGCTCGTCGAAGAGTGGGTCGCGAATCAACTGCTTTTGTTCGTCGGTGAAATCGACAAGGCCATGGTCGGCGGTCCCGATCAGCGCCACTCCGGGCGGGAGTAAGGAGGCAATGCCCTCCCACACGCCTACAGCCACCTTCATCGCCTCGGCGAACTCATCGGACTCGAGCCCGAACACGTGACCTGCGAAGTCTACGTGCGGTACGTAAGTGAAGATCAGACGTCGCGGCTCGGAGGCGAGTTGGACAGTTGCCTTCACCAGATCCTCGACGTCCCAGGCGCCCTCGAACCTGGCCCCCCGGTAGAGGACCCGGGACAGGGGAGTCCCCGAGAAGTCGCCTGGTTGAACCGTGATCGGCTCGACGTCGAAGGTTCGGAGCCGTTCCCAGAGATTTGGCGCCGGTAGCACCGACGAGTAGCCGTAAGGCACAGACTCTCCCGCGGGCGTCACCCATTTCAGGCTGTTGACGACTTTGCCCAAATCGGGCATCCACTGCAGGTGGGCCACCTGTCCGTGTCTCGATGGTGGCAGGCCCGTGGCGATGGTTGCCAGTGAGACACTTGTCGTCGTTGGGAATGGCGATTGGAGAGTCCCACTCCTCGAGGTGGCAAGGGTTTGAGCCACGGAGCCACCGAGTTGGGCTACACCGAGTCCGTCGAAGAGCACCAGGACGTATGTGTCAGCCTCCGGAATCGAAGCAGCGAGATCAGGTGCCAATCCGCGGAACGCCGACTGACCGGTCAGCTTCAGCTCCAACTCCGCGATGAGATTGACAAGCCCGGCACCGTCATAGGAGGGGACTGAGGACATTGGTGGCAGGCTAGATGGTGTCCTCAGATTACACCTGTTGGCAATTGTGAAACGCTGACTTCGACCGACACCGGGCCATGCGTATAATCGCTGCCGGTCCCAACACAGCGAGTCATGAAGGCATGAGCACTTACTTCGAGAGTTATCTGACTGTGGGCGCCTTTGCTGCGCTCGGTGCTTTCCTGGTTCTTGGGATGCTGGGAGTCGCCTCGATTCTGCGGCCCAATAATCCCACCAAGGCCAAACGACTTACATACGAGTGTGGGGTTGATGCTGTGGGGTCAGGATGGAGTCAGACTCACGTTCGTTATTACGTTTTCGGTCTTCTCTTCCTCATCTTCGACGTTGAGGCGGTGTTCCTCTTTCCCTGGGCCATCAGGCTCGAGGAGCTGGGCATGTTTGGCCTTGTGGAGATGCTGATCTTCATCGGCGTGCTGCTGCTCGGGCTGGTTTACGCCATCCGGAAGGGAGTCTTGGAGTGGGAGTAGCCCAGAAATTCGGAGTCCCCAAGCCTGTCTCCTGGCTGCTCAATTGGTCCCGTAAATACTCGCTCTGGATGTTCCAGTTCGGTCTTGCCTGCTGCGCGATCGAGATGATGGCGGCTTCGGGCCCACGTTATGACTTCATGCGTTTCGGGATCATCCCCCTCCCGGCTTCACCCCGGCAGGCGGACCTGATGGTGGTGGCGGGCACCGTCACCGACAAGATGGCTCAATCTGTCCGGCGTCTCTACGACCAGATGCCGGAGCCCAAATATGTCATCTCCATGGGTTCTTGTGCCAACTGCGGTGGCCCCTACTGGGACTCCTATTCGGTCACCAAAGGAGTCGACCAGCTCTTGCCTGTCGATGTGTACGTCCCGGGTTGCCCTCCCCGGCCGGAGGCGTTGATGGACGGAATTGTTCTCTTGCAGCAGATCATCCAGGCCGAGAACATCAAGGAGAAGTGGAATCAGCGTGACCTCGAGCCCGTCTGATACCGAAGCCACGGTTCACCCGCTTCAAGAGTTCGCTGACTCCGCTGCCGAGACGGTCGGCGGCGAGGCGGAGGTCCAGTTCGACACCATCAAGTTGCGGGTCTCCGCCGAAAGATGGGTTGACGTACTCACCACCGCTCGAGACGATCTCGATCTGGTGTTCTTCTCATGGCTCTCCGCAATCGACTGGGCCAATGAGGTAGAGGCTGGGGACCCTCTCAAAGAGGAGATTGAGGAGCGGATCGAGCTTCTTTGCACGGTAGGCGACCTGACGGAGGGGCGTCGTGTCACGTTTTCGACCGACCTACCGACCGAAAAGCCATCGGTGGCCAGCATCGTCGAGGTCTATGTAGGGGCCAACTGGCACGAGAGGGAAGCGGCCGAGATGTTTGGCATCACCTTCGAGGGTCATCCCGATCCCGGGCCCCTTTATCTGCCGGAGTCGTTCCTGGGCAACCCTCTCAAGAAGAGCTATCCGCTGTTGAGTCGCGAGGTGAAACCGTGGCCCGGCACCGTCGATGTCGAGGCCATGCCGGAAAAGCCGTCCACAGAAAACCCATCGACCGAAAACCCGGAAGCGTGATGGTCACAGATTCCGATCTGGCCAAGCATCTGAGCGAGGCGCAGGTCTCGGTCGAGCTTCAGACTGAGGACATGACCCTCAACATCGGTCCTCAGCATCCTTCGACCCATGGAGTGCTTCGACTTGTCGCCCGCGTGAGCGGTGAGCGGTGCTTCGACGTCAAACCGGTGATCGGATACATGCATCGTGGTTATGAGAAGCTGTCCGAGGTACGAACATATCCCCAGATCACGGCGCTCATCAACCGGATCGACTGGGTCTCCGGATACGCCAACGAGATTCCCTTCATCGTCGCAGCCGAGAAGTTGATGGATGTCGAAGTGCCTGAGCGTGCTCAATACATCCGGATCATTCTCACCGAAATGGCCCGTGTCTCCTCCCACCTCGTATTCATGGCCTCCTACCCCCTTGAACTGGGTGCGGCGACACCTCTGTTCTTCGCCCTACGTGACCGGGAGCGGGTTCTCGACCTCATCGAGAGTGTTACCGGTGGTCGATTCCACCCCAACTTCAACCGTATCGGCGGGGTCAAGCCCAACGCCGGATCGGGACCGATCACCAAGAAGACACCTCAGGATCTTCCAGCGGGTTTTCTTGGCGAGACTCGTGATGCCATGAGCGTGGTCCTGGATACCTGTGAAGAGATCGAAGACCTGGTTGCAGGAAATGAGATCTTCCGGGCTCGGACCAAGGGGATCGGTGTCATGCCCCCCGAAGTAGGTGCCGCCTTTGGTGTCTCCGGACCAAACCTCCGGGCATCGGGTGTGAAATTCGACCTGCGCAAGGTCGAGGACTACCTGCCCTACGACCAGTTCGATTTCGACGTCGTGGTCGGCGAGAACGGTGACTGCTGGGACCGCTGGTGGGTGCGGCTCGAGGAGATTCGAGAGTCCGCCAAGATCATCAGCCAGGCCGTCGATGGGATTCCCCCATCCGGGCCGCTTCAGGCCAAGGTTCCCAAGGTCATCAAGGTTCCCGCAGGCGAGACCTACGTGCGAGCCGAGAACCCCAAGGGGGAGATGGGCTACTACATCGTCTCAGACGGCGGCCCTGGGCCATATCGGTTGAAGATCCGCTCCGCGAGCTTCTCCAATATCTCGATGCTGTCCTGGATCCTCGAGGGTGTCTTGGTACCCGACATCATCGCGATCATGGGAAGTCTCGACTTCGTACTTGGAGACGTGGATCGGTGACCCAGCTCATCACCGACGTATTCTCGAATTTCTGGGTTTCGCTCGCCGGCAAGCTGTTGCTTGTGGCGACGATGGTGCCTGTCATCGGGATGTTGTTGGGATTCGCCGAGATGAAGCTCTCGGCCAAGATGCAGTCCCGCGTTGGCCCCTACTTCGCAGGGGGGCGCTGGGGGTGGGCCCAGCTGATCGCCGATGGCATCAAGTTCTTCCAAAAGGAGGATTTGATCCCCGAGGATGCCGACAGACCTGTTTTCAAGGCCGCGCCGATTCTTGTGTTGGTTGGGACAGTTTCTCTGTTCCTTGTGATCCCTTTTGGGCCTGGTCTCATCTTCCAGGATCTTTCGGTTGGCATCTTCTACGCCCTGGCCATCTCCTCGGTAGGCACTATTGGTGTTCTGATGGCCGGTTGGTCTTCGGCTAACAAGTATTCGTTGATGGGTGGTCTGCGAGCCGCAGGCCAGCTCATCGCTTATGAGCTTCCCCTGGTCCTGGCGGTCGTCGGTTCGGTGATCATGGCCGGGACGATGAGCATGAGCGGGATCGTCGAGGCACAGATCAGTGCCGGCTTCCCGTTTGTGCTCGTCCAGTTTGTCGGTTTCGGGATCTTCATGATCGCCGCGTTGGCTGAGCTGTCCAGAATTCCGTTCGACATGCCCATCGCCGAGTCCGAACTGGTGATGGGGTATGTGACCGAGTATTCGGGTTTTCGATTCCTGTTCTTCTTTCTTGCCGAATTTGCCAACATGTTCACGATTTCTGCCATTGCCGCGACGCTGTTTCTGGGCGGCTACTGGCTTCCTTTCGTCCCTGAGTCCTCTCTGGAATTCGTCGGTCCGCTCATCCTCATTGGAAAGGTGTTTCTGCTGACTTTCACCATGATCTGGTTCCGTTGGACCTTCCCCCGCTTCCGCGAGGACCAGTTGCAGACACTTGCATGGAAAGTGCTGATTCCGTTGGCTCTGGCCAACATCGCTGTCACCGCGACTCTGAAAGTGGTGCTCTGATGACCACCAACGCTCGACGCACCATCCCCGGCTCCGGATTGATCAAAGGTCTTGGAGTGACCATCACCACGATGTTCAAGACGATCTTTCTTCCGAAGAAGTACCTGGCGACGGTCAACTATCCGAAGGTCAAAGAGACTCCTGTGCCCCGGGCGAGAGGGGTAATCGCTCTCGATCAGGATGCCTGCACCGTCTGCATGCTCTGTGCCAGACAGTGCCCCGACTGGTGCATCTACATCGAAGGTCACAAAGAGGAGCAGCCTCCGTCGAAACCAGGCGGGCGTATCAGAGTCAGGGCAGAACTCGATCGATTCGACATCGACTACGCCCTTTGCATGTACTGCGGCATCTGTGTGGAGGTCTGTCCGTTTGACGCTCTCTTCTGGACCCCTGAATACGAATACTCCGAGTCGAAGATGGGCAACATGCTGCACGACATGGATCGGCTCCAAGACTGGATGGCGACAGTCCCCGAACCCCCCGCGCTCGAGAAATGACCTTTGTCGACTGGGTCTCCGCCCCCGTGAACTGGGTCTTCACCATTATCGGCCTTGTTGTGCTCTTCTCTGGTTTCCGCGTCGTCACTTCAAGGAACATCGTTCATGCCGCCCTCTATCTGGTTGGTGCGCTGGCCGGCACCGCTGCCCTCTTCTTGATGCTGTCGGCTGAGTTCGTTGCTTGGGTCTTGGTCCTCGTTTACATCGGCGCCGTGATAGTCCTCTTCCTATTCGGGATCATGATCACACGAGCGCCGACCGGACTCGATGAAGGTCTCAGCTCCGATCACAAGGCCCTACCCGCTCTGCTGGCGTCTGGTGTCTTCGTGATGATGTCGTGGGCATCGATCGACGCGTTCGGGACCCAAGTCATCGGATCCACTGGGGAGCCTGTCCCGACCGAGATCATCGGAGACTCGTTGTTCGGTCGATTTGTGATTCCATTCGAAGTGGTGTCTTTCGTCCTGTTGGCGGCGCTCATCGGTGGGATCACCCTTGCCCGACGTGACCTGTCTCCGGCAGAAGAGGAAGAAAGGTCGGCGGTCTAGTGGTCCGTTGCGTGAGTCCGGTAGGCCACTAGTGCTTCTGAGCCAGTTCCTCGTGCTTGGAGCGGCGTTGTTCGCTTTTGGCGTCTACGGCCTGCTGGTGCGTCGCAACATCGTGCTGATCCTGCTCTCGGTGGAGTTGATGCTCAATGCCGTGAACATCAACCTGATTGCCTTCGAATCCGTGCTCGTCAGCCCGGAAGCGATCGGCCATGTATTCGCCATCTTCGTGATCACGGTGGCCGCCGCGGAGGTCGGTATCGGGTTGGCCATCGTCTTGATGATTTTCAGAAACCGTAAGTCAGCCAACGTCGACGACCTCAATCTGATGCGATGGTAGAGATAAGCCAACTTCTTTTCGCAGCCGAGAAGATCCACGCCGGGGACGGCGGATGGTGGGCCGACACCGCCGGAATCATGCTGGTACTGCCATTCGTGGCCTTTCTTGTCATCCTGGCATTCGGGAAGAAACTGAAGTACAAAGGCGGCGAGATCGCGGTGGCCGCTCTGGCTATCAACCTCGTCTGGGCCACGGTTCTGCTTCTGATGAACGCCAATGGTGGGGTTCTCGACCAGACCACGTTCGAGATAGGACACATCGGAAGCGGGCTTGTGTTCGAGTTGGGCTGGGTGGTCGACGGTCTCTCGATTTTGATGTTCTTCCTGGTCAACTTTGTCGGCCTGGTCGTTTTCGTTTACGCGCTCGGCTACATGAAGGACGATGTCAGAGTCGACTGGTTCTTCGCTGCTTTCTCACTGTTTGCGGGAGCCATGTTGGTCCTGGTTGGTGCTCCCAACCTGATCCAGTTGATCATCGGTTGGGAGGGCGTCGGTCTGGCCTCGTATCTCCTGATTGGTTTCTATTGGGAAGATCTCGACAACGTGAGGGCGGGCAACAAGGCGTTTCTGACCAACAAGGTTGCCGATGTTGGACTCATCCTCGGTGCCATCCTCGTCGGGGTTTCCATCGGCAGTTGGGACTTCGGTGCCATCGATGTTGCCGCCTTCGAGGGCGCCCCCGAACTCGCTGCCGTGGCCACCGCGGGCGGTTTGCTCCTCTTCTTCGGGGCGATGGGCAAGAGCGCTCAGTTCCCGTTCCACATCTGGCTGCCCGACGCGATGGCTGGTCCCACGCCGGTCTCGGCGCTCATGCACGCAGCCACGATGGTCACGGCCGGGATCTACCTGATGGCCCGTATGTTCCCGCTCTTCGAATACATGGCCCAGAACGTACGGATCGTGATGATCGTCATCGGGACGGTCACACTGTTCGGAGTGGGTCTGCTGGCCATCGTGGCCGACGACATCAAGAAGGTCCTCGCCTATTCGACGGTCAGCCAACTCGGATACATGATGACCGCCATTGCCGCAGGGGGATATACCGCGGGAATGTTTCACCTGTTCACTCACGCCTCCTTCAAGGCTCTGCTGTTTCTGGGCGCCGGATCGGTCATTCATGCGGTTCATTCCAACAACATGAGTGACATGGGAGGTCTGCGGAAGTTCATGCCCACCACCTTCTGGACCTGGGTCGTTGGTGCCCTGGCCCTATCCGGGATCGGTCTGTCAGGTTTTTGGTCCAAAGATGAGATTCTCGCCACGATGGGTGAGCGGGGGCTCACCGTCGTCCTCTGGATCTCGATCGCCGGCGCCTTTGTGACCGCCTTCTACATGGCGAGGGCCACGTTCCTGACCTTCTTCGGTACCTACAAGGGAGACGGTCAGCCCCACGAGTCGCCAAGCATCATGACTGTGCCTCTTGTCGTATTGGCGGTGCCCGCCGCTGTGGCCGGAATCCTCAACATTCCCGGTCTGTCCCTGCCACGACTGGGCAACTTCACCGAGTGGCTGGCTGTTCGCCTGGTGCCGATGGGCGACCATCATGCCGAGGCGATCAACTTTGGGCTTGCCGCAGCAGGCCTTGGTGCCGCAGTACTGGGAGTCGTGATCGGCTGGCTCATCTACTACCCGGACAAAGAAACCCAGCTGCAACGTGACTCCTTTGAGATCCCGGTCCTCTTCCCGCTCCTCCGCAAGAAGTACTACATCGACGACCTTGCCCTCGGAATCGTCGCGCTGATCAAAGGCCCCCTCGCCCGTTTTGTCGACTGGACCAGCACCTATGTCATCGATGGCTTCGTCAACGGTATCGCAGGGCTGGTGAAAGTTCTCGGCGTGTTTGTCTACGACACCCTCGACCAGCGTGGAGTCGATGGTGTTTTCAACGGTTTGTCGGCTGCGGCCGACGGTGCCGGATCGGTTGTCCGCAAGTGGCAGTCCGGTCGGGTACAGCAGTATGCGGCTTCCTTCGTGGCGGGCGCATTGATCCTTGTAGTTCTATTCGTGTTTGTGATTTAGAGATGTCCAATGCCGCAAGTCATGCACAGAATTTCACCGGCCCACGACACCACTGGCGGCGTCCTCGTCCTCGATGCACCGCTACGGGTGCGCCTTCTTCCTGTGTCCTTGCCAGTAGACGCCGTGTGCTCGGAGAAATCAGTACGTACTTACGCCATCGAACATCTAGGAGAGGCTGAAAGCAATGGAATGGTTTGAGACCTGGGGCCTGACGTTGACCGTCTTCGTGCCCCTCGTTGGCGTCGTTCTCCTCGGGCTGATACCCAAGGAGAACGAGAGCGCCCTGAAAGCAACCGGGTTGGCGGCGTCGATCATGGCCTTTGTCGCCTCGCTGATCCTGATAGCCCGGTTCGACTTCTCCAGCAATACCTACAACACCTACCAGTTCGAGGTCAGCGAGACGTGGATCGGGGCGATCAACGCCAACTATCACGTCGGCATCGATGGGATAAGCCTCCCAATGCTGGTCCTGTCCACGTTCGTGATGGTTCTCGCGGTGATCTACTCCTGGAACCACTGGGATGAGCCCAAGAACCCCAAGGCCTTTCTGATTCTGATGATGATCCTGGCAACCGGCATGAACGGGACGTTTGTGGCGCTCGACCTGGTTCTGTTCTTCCTCTTCTTCGAGATAGTCCTCCTCCCGATGTACTTCATGATCGGCATCTGGGGTGACAAGACTCCTAGAAAAATCCCCGGGTTCGCCAAGGAGCTCGAGACCAGGCTGTACGCCGCGATCAAGTTCTTCCTGTTCACGCTCTTCGGGTCGGCATTCTTGCTCCTGGGTTTCCTGGCCCTCTACTTCGAGTCCGGCAAGTCCCAGTTTGGACGCACTTTCGACATCCCGCAGCTAACCGAGTTGGGCGCCAGTGGTGCTTTCTCCGGCACTTTCGCCTTCCTGGTCTTCGGGGCGATCTTTCTCGGCTTTGCCGTAAAGGTGCCGATGTTTCCCTTCCACACCTGGCTGCCCGACGCCCATACCGCTGCTCCAACTGTGGGCTCGGTGTTGTTGGCGGCAATTCTCCTGAAGCTGGGCTCCTATGGGTTTATCCGGATATCGCTGCCGATCCTTCCCGAAGAGGCGGTGTCATGGGCACCGTTCATTGCCATCCTGGCGGTGATCGGGATCATCTATGGATCGCTCGCCTGTCTCGCTCAAAGTGACATGAAACGGTTGATCGCTTTCTCCTCGGTGGGCCATATGGGTTTCATCATGCTGGGAATCTCCACGATGACCGACATTGGCATCAATGCCGCCATCATCGGCATGGTCGCCCACGGTCTCATCACCGGTCTCCTCTTTTTCATCGCCGGCTCGATGCACCACCGGTATCACACAAGGGAGATGGCCCGACTTGGCGGAAACATCAAGCTGATGCCTGTGATGGGCGGGATACTCGCCTTCACGGCGATGGCTTCGCTGGGGCTGCCCGGTCTCGCCGGTTTCTGGGGGGAGTTCATGTCCTTGGTCGCCTCCTACAATCCGCTTCCTGGCTTATCGCTGGGCGTCTTCCGCTCGGCGATGGTCATCGGGGCGATCGGGACGGTTCTCACCGCCGGCTACATGCTGTGGATGCTCCAGAAGGTGAATCTGGGCGAGCCCGGCGACGAGTGGGAGGGAAAAGATCTCCCAGACGTCGACCGATTCGAACTCGCCGCATGGGTGCCCCTCGTCGTGCTGATCGTGGTTATCGGATTCTTCCCGAAGATCATCTTCAATTCGACAACCAATGTCGTCACCTCGCTGGTGGAGATGGCGTTCAACCCTGAAACGACGGCCTCGATCGGCTCGGGACTTGGTGGCTAGGTGACCTTCCAGATCGACTACCTCGCCCTGGCACCGGAGCTGATCATCGTGGCCACGATGATCATTGTGCTGGCCCTCGATCTGATCCTCCCGCGGCCCAAGAAGTACTGGACTGCCACTGTCGCCGTCGCCGGAACGGCGCTCGCGCTGGTGCCGCTGGCGTTTCTGGTGCTCGAAGACGAGGTCCGCACGATGTTCGATGGGTCATATGTGACAGACGAGTTTGCCCTCGTCCTCAAAGGCCTTTTTCTCGTTGCTGCCTACATCGTGTTTCTGATGTCTCACAGCTACATCGAGTCGGAGCGCTACTACCAGGGCGAGTACTACTTCCTCCTGCTGGCCTCACTACTTGGTTCGCTGGTGATGGCCTCGTCGCGGGACCTCATAATCCTCTTCATCGGCATCGAACTCGTGACCGGACCTCTCTACATGCTCTCTGGCTGGAGGAAGGGCGACATCAAGTCGAATGAGGCTTCGATGAAATACTTTCTTCTCGGGATCCTGTCCACTGCCATCCTTCTCTATGGCATGTCTTTCCTCTATGGCTTGACCGGAGAGATCACTTTCGAGGGGCTGGCCGAGGCAACCGCCGGCATGGCCGACGAACCGGCTTTGATCATGGCGGTTCTCCTGATGATCGTCGGATTCGCATTCAAGATCTCAGCCGTGCCCTTCCACTTCTGGGCCCCGGACACCTATGAAGGGGCACCCACCCCGATCACTGCCTATCTGTCGGTGAACTCAAAGGCTGCCGGTTTCGTCGCGATGCTGCTTGTGATGTACCTGGCGCTTCCTGGCGTGGCCGAGGTTTGGGCGCCGGCACTCTGGTTGCTCGCTGCCCTCTCCATGACCGTCGCCAACCTCGCTGCTCTCCGGCAGACCAACATCGTCAGGCTGCTGGCTTACTCCTCGGTGGCTCAGGCCGGCTTCATGTTGGTGCCCTTCGCCGCCGCCGGTGTCGCCGGCGCCGATCTTCAAGAAGCCTTCGCGGCGACTGTCATCTATCTCGTGATCTATGCGGTGATGAACCTCGGCGCCTTCGCCGTGGTTATCGCCGGCGCCCGCAAGACGCGGTCGGGCGAGTTGTCGGCATGGTCAGGTCTGGCGAGTGTGGACCCGAAACTCGGGGTATTGGTTGCCGTCTTCTTCTTCAGCCTCGCCGGCATCCCCCCGCTAGCCGGTTGGTTCGCCAAGTTTGCCATGTTTCGCTCAGTGATGATCGCCGGTGGTGCGGCAACCGTCGCCTTGGCCGTGATCGCGGCGATCAATGCGGTGATCGCTCTCTATTACTACGCCAAGGTTGTCAAGAGTGTCTGGCTGGACGACCCGGTCGCCGAGTTCGCCGAGGACGATGATGAAGGACCGGCGGGCTCGCTGCGCCTCGCTCTCGGAATCACGGTAGTTCTGACTGTGATCATCGGATTCTTCCCTGCCCTGGCCACGTTTGCAGGTGAGGCTGCGCGGGTTATCGCCAGCGGCGGTTAGGAGCGCTTCGTACTGCTTTGTCTCAGGGCCCGGTACTCCCTGTCGAGAAGTGACCAGAGGGAGTGGTCAACCCAGTTGCCCCTGATCAACAACTCCTCACGAAGCACTCCTTCCCTGGTGAACCCGAGTTTGTCGGCGACTCGATCCGAGTTGTCATTGCCGACCGCAATCCTGAGAACGGCCTTGTGATAACCGAGGGCGGCGAATCCTTCCTCCAAGACCCGATCCACGGCCTCTGTGCAAACTCCTCTACCCGTCTCATCGCTCCGTATCCAATATCCGATCTCCGAGATCTTTCCGAGTTTGGACACGGTCCACAGTGAGATATTCCCGACATGTCGTCCTGGGTTTGTCTTCAGTCTGATGGAGTAATCCCAGGCGCGACTCTCCTTCCACGCCTGGACCGACTCGCGTATGAATGCGGTGGTGTCGCCGCTCGTGTAGTCCATGCGGGCCCAAGGCAACCATTGGTTGAGGTCCCCCAACGACGCTCGGATAGCGTCGTCGAGAGTTGACGCATCCTTACGTGCGAAGCGCTGGAGAATCAGTCGGTCGGTTTCGAGGTGGGCCCTGGGCATCCGGTCAGGATATCGGGGGCCGTAGGCTCTACAACCACACATGTGGGACTCAATCAATCTCGTAGACGACTATCCCGATCCTGGTGATCGACCGATGGCGGCCGTTCTGGCGGCTCTCTACGAGGACGATGAAGGGCAAGTAAGGGTCGTGCTCACCAAACGCCCGGACTCGATGCCCACCCACGCCGGTCACATCGCCTTTCCCGGCGGCAGACCGGATCCAGCGGACGACGGACCGGTCGATACCGCGCTGCGGGAGGCCAACGAGGAGGTTGGTATTCACCCCTCCCAGGTGGAGGTTCTTGGGTTTCTCCCGCCCATCGACACCGTCGAGTTCAGTCTTCTTGTCGTGCCGGTGGTTGGCCGCGTGTCCACACCGCTGGGTTTGGTGCCCTCACAGCGGGAGGTGGCGAAGATCTATACGCCACTCCTTTCCGACCTGGCCGATGTGGAACGCTGGTGGTCGATCCCATGGAACGGCTGGGAGGTTTGGTACTACGACCTCGAGGGCGATACTTTGTGGGGCGCCACTGCGCGGATGGTTCGTTTGATGGTTGGCCTCGACGAATAGGTCTTTCGGTCTTCAAGAATCTCACCCCTGGGTGCCGATGAGCCTGTGTGAGGTCACGCGCCCTGGTAGAAGCACAGAAGCGTTTCCATCGGTACATAGCTGTTTTGTTCGCAGTGGTTTTCCCGGCCCTGGCTGTAATGGAGATCTCCGGCGGGGAATTGACGTCGCCCTCGGGTCCGATCAGATGGGCCAGCTATCTGGTCCTCGGCATATGGGCGCTGTATCTAGTCCAGTCTGATGACCCCAACACGTTGGTGCTGGTCATCACCACCATGGGTTTCTTTGGCTCACTTGCGATTATCGAAGCCCTTTTCGGGGTGGAGGTGTCAGCGTTCGACTTCGCCACCACCTTCGGCCTTATTTTGATGATCGGCATTCTCGCCGGGACGCTGACTGCCGGAAGCCGGCTCGTTTGGGCGGGTGCGGTTGCTCTCTCGGTAGCGGTGTGGAGCATCGCCTTGGGGGTTCTTGCCGACGACGAGCTTCGGGTGATGGCTGTCAGGGCGGTTATCGCCGCAGCGGGGGTGATTCTGACCACGGTCCTGGTCTCCAGGCTCTTTGACGAGCTGGCCGAAGCCATTGAGAAGTACGACCGATCGGCACGATTGCAGGAAGCAGTCGCCAGATGCTCGGAGGCGTTACTGGTCCAAACTGATGCCTTTGCGGTCTATGAAGCTGTCAAGGCCTTGCTCGATGCGTCTCAAGCCGACTACGCCTATGTAGATCGGAATATCGAGGTGGACGGCGAACCGGGTTGGGAGATCGTTGCCGACGCGGCCAAGGGAGTCGCCGGATACGGAAGTGCGTGGAAGGAGGGCAGGTACTCATTGGTCCCATCGTTGCACCGGCCTCTCGCAGCCGGCCGAGCGGTTGTCGTTCACACCAAAGACCTGGCAGGTGATGAGCGCGCCCTGTATGAGGACGACGGCATCTACTCCGAGGCCGCAGTCCCGATCTTCATCTCCGGCGAGTTCAGGGGCTCGATCGGCTTCATCCTGTACACACGTGACCAACCCTGGAGTGATGTGGACATCCAGACACTCTGGCGGGCGTCACACATGATCGGCGCCTACTGGCGGCGTCAGGAGGATGCGGAGGACCTCAGGGACTCGAACGAGTCCAAGGAGCGGCTTCTTGCCTCGGTTTCTCATGAGATTCGGACGCCTCTCACAGCCATTGTTGGACTGTCCGAAGAGATCATCTCGAGTCGAACCAGCCTCGGCGACGAGGAGTTGGACGAACTCAACGGGATCATCGCCGTCCAAAGCCGCGAGCTGGCCAATCTGGTCGAGGATCTGCTGATTGCTTCCAGAGCCGATGGCGGGAGCCTGTCGATCAACCCCGAGATCACCGACCTGCGTGACCAGGCGGAACAAGTGCTCCGGGGGGTTCAGGAGTCACACCCAACCGACAAGAAGATCATCTTGCAGGGCGAGGGTGTAGAGGCCTGGGCGGATCCGCTCCGGGTGCGCCAGGTGATACGCAATCTCCTCACCAACGCCATCAAGTACGGTGGAGAGCGGATAGTTCTCGGGGTGAGTGTTCACGAGGGACGAGCCCTCGTGATGGTGGCCGACGATGGTGTCGGCGTGCCCGACCAGGAGTCCGAAATGATCTTTGAGAGGTATTACAGGAGCGCTCAGTCCCCGACCCAGCCTGGTTCAGTGGGGATAGGCCTTGCTGTTTCCCGACAACTCGCGGACCTGATGGATGGCACACTCGAGTACATCGATGGGGAGAGTTACCACAGGTTTGAGCTTTCGCTGCCAGGAGTAGAAGACGCAGCCACCGGCTCGGCTTTGAAACATGAGATCGCAGGCAGCAACACCTGATCTGTTGTCTGGGCACAGACGGGCAACCGTTGTAGAATCCGCCGTTCGGAATTATGGGTTCCTCACTCCTACGCAAACGTCTGATACTTGGTGGTGCGCTCGTGGTCCTTTTGGTCATGGGGGTTGCAGTTGCGTTCGCCGCGTCCACTTGGGGTGAGGTGGAGCGGGTCAGTATCGATCGACCAACGGCACCAGCACAAGAAACGGACACTCCGGTCGACGATGTTGAGTCGGATGATGAGAATGACGATCCAGTGGCCGAAGTCGAGCCCGAAGTCATGGGTCCCGGCGAGGGTCTCGAAGTGTTCCTCCTTGTCGGCTCAGATTCGCGTGATGATCTCGATGACCTTCAGGGTTTTGGTCGGATCTCGGGTACTCGCGCTGACGTTGTAATGGTCTTGCTGCGCACCGAGACCGAGGCTGCTGTGCTCTCTCTACCAAGGGATTTGTGGGTCACCAACACGTGCACCGGTCGCGAGGCTCGCATCAACGGCATGCTCCAAGGATGCGGCGAGAGGATGAACGGCCCCACCCTCCTGACCCTCGCGGTGGAGAGTCTGATCGGGGAGACGGTCGACCATTTCGCCATGGTTGATCTTGCCGGCTTCCAAAACGCCGTCGACGCAATCGGTGGTTATGAGATTTGTGTCGAGCTTCCGGTCCGGGACAGACGCTCGAACCTCGATCTCCCTGCGGGATGCACCATGGCCTCTGGGGACCAGGCCCTTGCATGGTTGCGCTCCCGCCACACCCAGGAACTCACCCCCGCAGGCTGGAGAACCATGTCTGGCATGAGTGACCTTGCTCGCAACGACCGACAACGAGCATTCCTCATCTCCATGATGGCGAGCCTTTCGGACTTTTCGAGCCCACAAGCGGTGACGGCGGCTGCTCAGGCCGTTGCCCCGTTTCTCACCGTCGACGCAGGCCTCACCCTCATAGAGGCTGTCAACCTCGCGTGGACCATGCGAGGTGTGAGCAGCGGATCCGTGATCGAGCTCAGCGTGCCTGTTTACGGCTATACGACAGAGCAAGGCGCCTCCGTGCTTCTGCCGTCCACTCCTGTTGACGAGATCGTTGCCGGCTTCCTTGTTCCGGAGACGGCGGATTCAGCGAACCTGGCGACAGGCTGAGCACTTCCTCGTGAGGCTTCCCCCCGGTCAGATCGAGACTGGGAGATTCCCACTCGTGGGCGAGCGGTCCCCTTCGGCCGACCTAGCCGATCCACGAACCTGGTCCCTCATCATCACTGGTCTCGTCGAGAATCCGAGCGAACTGACATTCGCCGGGTACATGGATCTTGCCCACCAGTCACTGGAGTTCGACATTCACTGCGTTACCAGTTGGAGTCGACCCGGCAGCCTATGGTCGGGCGTACCGCTCTCCGCCCTGATCGACGAGGCTGGGCCTCTCTCCGATGCATCCTTCGTGTCCTTCGTCGCCTATTCGGCTCGTGGCCATCACACTTCTCTGTCACTTGATGTCGCGAGACGATCCAGTTGGTTGGTCCACGAGTTCGATGGGGAAGTGCTTACGTTTGATCACGGAGGCCCGGTGAGAGTGGTCACCCCCGGGAAGTACTTCTACAAGTCGCTCAAATGGGTGCGCCGGATCGAGTTCCTGTCCGAAGATCGTCTTGGGTGGTGGGAGACGAATTCGTCGTATCACAACAACGCCGATCCATGGGCGGGTGACCAGAGATTTACCAGCGGCTCGATTCGTCCGCAGCAATTGGAGAGATTCCTCAAAGCAGCCAGGTACGACAAGTATCGGGGAAAGATCCTGCTCGGTTTGGATTTGCGCGCCTGGAGACCATGGAGTTCCGATCTTCGTCGGCTCTATCTCAAGAATTGTGATCTGAGCGGAGTCGACCTCGCCGGAGCCGATCTCAGAGATTCGAATCTCTCCCTGAGCAATTTCGCCGGCGCCAACCTGAGAGGTGCAGACCTCTCGGGCTCGGACCTGGAGGGGGCGAACTTCAGCGGAGCAGATCTGTCAGCGGCGGACCTCTCCGGTTCTGCTTTGTCCGCGACCCGATTCGATGGTGCCCGTGTCGCCGGGACACTGTTCGGCGATTCGTGGGGTCTCGTCGAGGCTCAGGAGGCCTACCTCGATGACCAGGGAGTGCTTGGCTAATGTCGCCCCCGGAGCGAAAACGCCATGTCTCGAGCGAGGATCTGACCGATGATTGACCGGAAGCGAGTCTTCTCGGGTATGCAACCCACCGGCGACCCGCATGTGGGGAGTCTGATCGGCGCCCTGAGCAACTGGGTTGGCATGCAGGACGAATACGACACGATCTACTGCGTAGTCGACCTCCATGCGATGACCGCTCCCTATGACCCGACTGACCTGCGCAAGGAACGAGCCGATCTCGCCAAGATGATCCTCGCCGCCGGGGTGGACCCCAAGCGGTCGCTTCTCTACTACCAGTCTGAGGTGCCTCAGCATGTTGAGCTGTCCTGGATACTGAGCACGCTCACCGGTCTCGGGCAGTTGGAGAGGATGACTCAATTCAAGGAGAAGGCCGATAAGGGGGGTCAGAACCTCGGGCTCTTGGCGTATCCGGTTCTTCAGGCGGCAGACATTCTCATCCATCGGGTCCACGCTGTCCCCGTTGGCAATGACCAGGCCCAACACCTGGAGCTGACTCGCGACGTGGCGGAGAGGTTCAACAGCCGCTTTGGCGACGTGTTTCCGGTTCCCGAGAGGATCACCCCGGAAATCGGGGCCCGTGTGATGTCGCTCACCGAGCCGACCTCGAAGATGTCGAAGTCGGATCCGAGTGCGAAGTCACGGATCTTGCTCACGGACAGCACCGATCAGATCATGAGGAAGGTGAAGGTGGCCGTGACCGATACGGGGACTGAGGTTGCGTTCGACTGGGAAGCCAAACCCGGCATCTCCAACTTGTTGGAGATGTTCTCGTTCTTCAGCGGGAGGTCGATCGATGACCTGGTATCGGAGTACGGCGAATCAGGTTATGGGGCCCTCAAGGTTGCCGTGGGGGAATCGATTGCGGAAGGGATCAAACCGATCCGCGACGCATACGAGGCCATATCTGATGCTGAGGTCGCCGAAGTGATGGCATCGAGTGCGGCTCGAGCTCGCGAGATGGCCAAGGGGACGATGGCCGCGGTTCGTGAGAGCGTTGGTTTGGCCTGATACGACGTCGGGGTCGGCAGCCCCGTCCTCAGGTTCCATGTTTCGTTCCCGGGCGTATCCGCGCATCTATCGACTGCCGTCACCCAATCAGGGTCCTTCTTCGTCTGTAGGGGTAGCAACACCGAGGAGGGTGAATTGTGACCTGGCAAGGAAGATTGGCCGCTTTGGGGGTTGTCGCGGCTGTGATTTTGGCGACTCAAGACATTCTGATCCCGGCTCTCGCACTGCCCCTGCTGGTGGCCACCGCGGCGCTGGCATGGTGGCTCACCGATGGGTTCTGGAGAACGGTGGCGTTCGGCCTTGCCGGCGGCGTGATCGCGGGCCTCTTGATCATGGGGCCCGGTTTCCGGGTTGCCATGCGGGTGGTGGCGATCATGGATCCGATCCGTACCCCTGAGTTCTCCGTTGAAGGCACTGGCTTCATCATTGTGGGAATCGGCGGGATGCTCGGTGGAGTGATGGGGATCGTCGGCAACCTGATTCGCAAGGCCGGCTCCATTGCATCTGTGGTGGTTGCTGGTGTGGCTCTAGGCGCACTCGACATGACGATCCTGCTGATCGACTCCGGCTTGCGTGAGGAGTTCTTCGAACTGGGTGGCGGTCCTTGGGTCAATATCCCGATGTTTGCCGTATTCGCCTGTGGCTACGGCATCGTGGCCATGACGATCGCTGACCGCCTCGAGCACCGGCGAACCAAGCCGGTCGAGACCGGTTCAGAGCAGGTGCCGGCTGATTCGATGCGGATGTAGTCCAGGTCATAGATTGCAGGTGTGGTCGACCGCGACGTAGCATCTCCTCCTCTCCCCAAGCCGAGGCTGCGAGGGTGGCTCCATGCGGTGATGTTCCCGATCTCCGTCATCGCCGGGATCGTTCTCGTCATGCAGGCGGAGACTCCTGACGCCCAGATCTCGGCCGCCATATTCGCGACGACCGCTGCCCTCCTGTTCGGAACCAGCGCCCTGTTTCATCGAGGCTCGTGGACTCTACGCGTCAAGGGATTGCTGCGACGGTTGGACCATTCCAATATCTACTTGATCATCGCCGGTACCTACACACCGTTCGCGGTTCTCTCACTTCCGCCGAGCAAGGGCCGGGCGTTGCTGATGATCGTGTGGGTCGGCGCCTTTGCAGGGGTGGTTTTCAGGGTGTTCTGGATCGGCGCACCTCGATGGCTGTACACATCGGTCTACGTCGGCATCGGATGGGTAGCTGTCTTCTTTCTACCCGACCTGATAGCCGGCGCCGGAGTCACCGCGGTCGTGTTGATCGCCGTTGGTGGGGTGTTGTACAGCGCTGGCGCGGTGGTCTACGGTCTGAGGCGTCCTGATCCTTGGCCACGATGGTTCGGATTCCATGAAGTGTTCCACTCCCTGACGATCGCCGCATTCAGCGTGCATTACGTTGCGGTGTCAATCGTTGTGTACCCGTAGGAGTCTGCTGATCAAGACTTGATTTGGGTCAGATCGACCGATGCCGTCTGATCCACGGTTACATATGCCGCGGGATTTGTCTCCCGTATCAGTCGCAGGATGGCTGCGACGTCTTTGCGGGGGACAACGCAAAATGTGACTCTGACTTCGCCGTCTCGGCCGTCACCGTTGATGACTGTGACGCCGATCCCCTTCTTGCGCAGTATGCCGGCGACGGGAGTGGATTCGATCGGGGCGATGACGCGAACCATCGATTGACCCAGCGCCAGCCACTCTTCCACGATCGAGCCTGTATAGGTGCCGGCGGCGAATCCTGCTGCGAAGGCAACCATGCGCAGCGGGTCGTCGAGCCCATCGAGAACCCTGGCTACGACAAACACCCAGATCAGCGATTCGACGAAGCCGAGAAGGGCTGCCGGTCCCCGTCGGCCCCGCCCGAGCAGGACAATCCTGACCGTGGACATTCCAACGCTGATCAGACGGAGGACGAAGATGAAGAGAAGATCAAGGGTGACATCCATGTCATCAACGTTAGGAATCTCGTCGCCAACCTCTGCGCTCTTCGGTATAGGGTCGAACTGTGACTGCGACGACACCCGGTCTGGTTTGCGCCCATCATCATCTCTACTCCACCCTGGCGCGAGGCATGCCGGCCGCACCGAAAACCGCAACCAGTTTCCAGGAAGTGTTGGAGCAGATCTGGTGGCGTCTCGATGCTGCGCTTGATCTCGAAATGATTCGCTGGTCTGCGATGCTCGGTGCACTGGAGGCTCTCGAGAGCGGTACCACTGCCATCGTCGACCATCACGAATCCCCCAATGCAATCGAGGGAAGTCTCGATGTGATCGCCGACGCTTGCGACGAAGTAGGGGTTCGACTACTCACCACATACGGGATCACAGACCGTCACGGTGCCGATGGGGCTCGGCGCGGGCTCGCTGAGAACGAGCGCTTCATCAAGGCGGGTGGATCCGGGCTGGTCGGCATCCATGCCACTTTCACCTGCAGTCAGGAGTCCCTCGATGCTGCTGCCGGGCTTGCTGACGACCTCGGCGTTGGCGTTCACATACACGTTGCAGAGGGGGTGGGTGACATCGATGCTCCCCAAAAGCTCAAAGGTCTCACTCGTGATAACTGGCTCCTCGCCCACTGTGTTCACCTGCCCACGGACCACTCTCTGAAAGGGACCATCCTTCACAACGCTCGCTCAAATCTGAACAACGCCGTCGGTTATGCGGACCCGGCGAGATTCTCCAATCCGGTGGCCCTGGGCACCGATGGGATCGGGGCCAACATGATCGAGTAGTTTCGGATGGCTTACGTCATGCAGCGCTCCGTCGACGTCTCATGCGGGCCGGATGATGCCTGGTCGTGGTTGGAGACGGGCTGGGACATCGTCCCCGAAGCACGCAGCGACCAGGTCATCTGGTCGTACGACCCGATGGACCCCTGGCATCTAGCCTTCACGTCGGGAGTCAGGCCAGTGGAGGTCAAGATCGATGGTCAGATCCTGCTTGCCGACGGAAAGTCGACCAGGGTGGATCCGGCCGAAATTCGGGCCAAGGCATCCGAGCAGGCGGCTCGTCTGCACGCACGGCTCTAGTTTCCAGCCGATCTCGATGGAACAGCTCACCGAATTGCAGCAGAAGGACGCGTTGTTCGGAATTCCCACTCCCGCCTTCTTCGTCCCCAGGCCGGACCATCGCTATCGGATCGAGAAGTACGGGGTGGAACTCGGTACCCCCTCCGGTGTCGCCGCCGGTCCCGCCACCCAGATGGCGCAGAACATCATCATGTCGTGGTTGGTGGGAGCGCGGTTCCTGGAGCTGAAGACCATCCGGACTCTCGACGAGCTAGATGTCTCCAAACCGTGCATCGAAATCGAGGACGAGGGCTACTACGTCGAGTGGTCACAGGAGCTCAAGGTCTATCAGTCGCTCGACGAGTATCTCCGCGCTTGGGTGCTTATCCACGCGCTCCATCACAAGTTCGGCTGGCACGGTGATCGGCCCGGGATGATCTTCAACATGAGTGTCGGGTACAACCTCGAGGGCATGCTGAAACCGAACGTTCAGTGGTTCTTCGACACCATGGCCGACGCTTCGCAGTATCTGCCGGCCTACATCGGCATCGTTGCTCGAAGACGGCGACCACGATGGTTTGTCGTTGACACCGGCGGCGGTGATGTACACGATCATGAAGGGTCTTCATGGTTCGATGCCCCACCTTCCGATGATGTCTGCGGATGGCGTGGTGGGGACTCTGGTCGCGCACCCGGGCTACGAGGAGTAAGCGCGCAGGCTCAGAGCCTCAGTCACCGACTTCGGTCGGCGATCTTCCCACTATCCGCTCGTAGTTGTGTGGGTCTGTTGCGCCCTCGGTGATGATCAGGAGGACTTCTGCGTCTTCATCGAGGCCGAGCTCGGTCCGATCCGGCCCATCTGTCAGGGCGAGTAGCCCTCCCATCGTTGCCGCACCCGACTCACCGGAGACAAGGCCTTGGTTCGCGTAGATCCGCATGGCTTGTTCGGCCCAGTCGTCGTCGATCGCAATTGTCCAATCCAGACCGTGCGCCAGAGCCGGGAACGCGATCCGTGATGCAGTCCCGCAGTTCAACCCGACCATTGAGGTCCGGAACTCGCTCTCGATGGTTATCACCTCGCCCACCTCCAATGCGGCCTGGACACATGCGGCTTCGCTGGGCTCCACGCCGATGATGGTGGGGCGAGGGTCTTTGGCGTCGAAGTGGGCCACAGTGGCCGCGCCAAGCGCTCCGACCCCCATGGGAGTGATCACATGTGTTGGCCCTCTCAGGTTCTGGGAGACCAACTGGGTGTCGACTTCGGCGAAGATCGTCGAGTAACCATCGATGACCCAGCCGGGGACATCCTCGTAGCCGTCCCACGAGGTATCCGATATCACCAAGGTGTTGTCCGAAGCGGCGGCGGAGGACTCTTCGATGGCGTCGTCGTAGTGGCCATCGATGACGATCACCTCAGCCCCCTCGGATTCGATGGCATCGATCCTCGACCGGGCCGTGTCATAGGGAACCCATACGCGCGTATCCAGCCCGAGAAGCCCCGCCATCCTGGCCACGGCGCGTCCATGGTTCCCATCGGTGGCGGCGGCCAGGGTCAGAGGACCATGAGCCCTCAATTCCGTGGCGAATTCGCCAAGCGTGTCCCAGCCCTCGGCAGCCATGCCGGTGTGCTCCGCCAGGGCCCGGAATGTCGCCCAGGAAGCGCCGAGCATCTTGAACGAGGGCAGGTGTAGGCGGTTTGACTCGACCTTGACCACGATCCCTCCCAGGCCGAGATCTGGTGCGACCGATGTCAGCTCAACGAGTGGGGTGTGCTCATAGCCCGGCAGCATGCGGTGGAATCGGGCGACTGTCTCGCTCGGTGGATCGATGGTTGCTCCACAGCCGAACTGAGGGTTTTTTCTCAGTTGGTATCTAGTGAGGGCTGACACCGACCGGGATCCCCCCGTGGTTGTTGATCGCTGAGCCGTAGAGAGTGATGTCGAGGGCCTCGGCAATCAAACTTGAAGAGGGTCGTGTCGATTGATGGGGAGACGGTTTCGCCAGATTCCGTCGATTTCGTGATACGCGGCGGCGACAGCGCCGGCCGTTGGTACCAGTCCGATCTCGCCAACGCCTTTGATCCCGTATGGAGAGTTGGGTTGAGGGGCCTCGACGAGAATGACCTCCACGGACGGCATGTCCTTGGGTCGGATGATGTCCAGGGCGCGCAGGGTCATGTGCTCGGGTCTGGCTTCGTCGTCGCAGGGAAAATCCTCGGTCAACGCGTAACCAAGACCCATGTGAACAGAGCCTTCGATCTGGCCCTCGCAGAGCATGGGGTTCACCACCTTGCCGACATCGTGGACGGCGACGACCTTTTCGATTTCACCGGTCTCCTTGTCGGCGATCACCAACTGAGCGGCATAACCGAAGGTGGAGTGGATGATCGGATTCTCGACACCGTCATCGATACTGTTGGTCCAGTCGATGACGTAGGAGCCCTCATAATCGACGCCGGTCTGCCGACCGCCGGCAATCGCGTTCTTGCAGGCATCGGCGATCGACCCCGAGGCCATCAAAGTGCCTCGCGATCCAGTGGTCTGGCCGTTGCCCAGTTCCCTGGTGGTATCGACGACGATACGGACATCGTCTGGAGAGATTCCGAGTTCTTCGGTGGCTATCTGAAGTGCAACGGTGTGAACACCCTGGCCCATCTCTGTCCATGAGTGTCGGACCTCCAGGGTGCCGTCCTCTTCGAAGCGGACAACGGCTTTTGCCACCTCTTTGTACCCGTTGCCGAGACCTGAGTTCTTCAGCCCGAGACCGAGACCGACTGCTTTGCCATGGGTCCGGGCGGTGTCGTAGTGGGGTTTGATCGTGTCGAGACACATCCGGGCGCCGGCAGATCCTTGGTCCATGATCTGGCCTGGACCCCATACCGATCCGGGAACGATCACGTTGCGACTGCGGATCTCCCATCCTGAGAGACCTGTCATGTGGGCGAATCGGTCCATCACGCCTTCCATGGCGAATTGTGCCTGGTTGGCGCCGAACCCACGGAAAGCGCCGCAGACCGAGTTGTTGGTCCGAACCGCGACGGATTCGACATCGATGTTGGGCACGAAATACGGTCCGCTTGCGTGTCCTGCCGAACGCTCCAGCACTTTCATTCCGACCGACGCATAAGCGCCGGTGTCTCCGATCATCCGGGCTCGGAAGGCGGTGAGTTGGCCATCCTGGTCACATCCGGCCCATATCTCGATCCGGATCGGGTGCCGCTTCGGATGAAGATGAAACGACTGCTCCCTGGTCAACGTGCAGCGAACCGGCCGTTTGAGAAGCCACGCCGCAATGGCAGTTTGCGCCTGGTTGCTCATGTCTTCCTTGCCCCCGAACGCACCGCCGTTCGACACCAATTCGACGGTTATCCGGGAAGCTTCCACACCCAGAACGGATGCGATTTGATCGCGGTCATCCCACACACCCTGGCCTCCGGAGTAGACATGGAGAGTGCCATTTTCGTTGGGCACGGCGAGGGTCGACTCGGGTTCGAGAAAGGCATGCTCGACCCTCTGGGTTTGGAACACTTCGTGGAGAACGTGGGTCGAGTCGGCCAGCGCGGAATCTGTGTCTCCTCGCGTATATGCGGACCTGGAGAGGAGGTTGCTCTCCTGGCCCCATGTGGCCGTTTCGCCGCTCTCCAGGGCAACAAGAGGATCAGTGATCGGCGTCAGCACCGAATAGGCGATCTCGATCTCGTCGGCAGCTCGCCTGGCGGTCTGCGCATCCTCGGCGACGACCATTGCCAGGACATCTCCCGTGTAGGACGTACGTCCTCCCTCGGGTATGAAGACCGGCCAATCCTTGTCGATCAGGCCGACTTTGAGCTCGCCTGGGACGTCCCCGGCGGTTAGCACAGCCACCACACCCGGTATGGCCTCGGCTTTTGATGTGTCGATGCGAAGCACGTCGGCTCGCGCATGGTCGGTGAGGCGGAGGAAGCCGTGTGCCATCCCCGGGGCGGCTAAGTCGTCGATGTAACCACGGTCACCCAGCGCCAGTTCCTCGCTCTCGTACTTGGCACCCGACTTGCCGATTCCACCGGGCAGGGCAGTGTCGGGGATCGGATCTCCGGACGCCAGAAGCTCGATCGCCTCGATGATCTTGGTGTACCCGGTGCACCGGCAGAGATGTGCGCCAAGACGGCCTTCGATGGTCCGTCGATCAAGATCGCTTCCTTTTTGATCGATCAATGCCTTGGCCCGGACAACGATCCCCGGAGTGCAAAAACCGCACTGCAACGCGCCTGTTGCGGCGAACGCCCTTGCGAGACGATCTCGCTCGATCGGGTCGAAGCCTTCGAGTGTGGTTACCTCCTTGCCTCTCACTTTCTCGAGCGCCGTCACGCAGGACACCAGCGCCCTACCGTTGGCCAGCACCGTGCAACAACCGCACTGGCCTGACGGTGAGCACCCATCCTTCGCCGAGGTGATGCCCAGTTCGTCCCTGAGGGCTGCGAGTACGTGGGGATGGTCGGCTCGAACCGAAACCTCGGTTCCGTTCAGGACGAAGTCGACGGTTGTGGTTTCGCTGGTGAGGGTTATGGGGTGGCTCCTTCCAGTGGCGGAGGAGGGATGGATCCGCGCTGTTCGGTGATGATCCGATAGTGCTCCGGCATTCGGTAGTGCTCGAAGTCGAAGAGGGTTTCCTTGTAGAAGCTGCAGTAGTCAAGATCGATCTCGGCGACGGCGAGCTCGTCTCCGGTGGTAATGCACTGGGCGACGATCTGCCCCGAAGGGGCGATGATCACGGTGTGAGCCAGGGATTCGACTCCCTCCTCGGTTCCGCCCTTGGCGACGCCAACCACCCATGCCCCGTTCTGATAGGCGCCGGACTGCATCACGAGATGGTTGTGAAACGCAGCCAGGGGGTTCTGAATCGGGTCGGGTGCGTAGTAGAGCGGTGTGTTGTATCCGATGAGTATCAACTCGGCGCCCTGAAGGCCCATCACGCGATAGGTCTCCGGCCAGCGGCGGTCGTTGCAGATCGCCATGCCGACTATTCCGTCGAATGCCCGCCAGACCGGGAATCCGTCGGGGCCCGGTTCGAAGTAGTAGCGCTCGGCATGCTGGAACTCGCGATCGGGTTCGTGCTCATTGTGTCCGGGGATGTGGACCTTGCGGTACTTCCCGACAACCGAGCCGTCACGTTCTACGAGGATCTGGGTGTTGTAGTGGTGAGTGACGCCGTCGTCATCCGTTGTGAGCTCGGCATAGCCGAGGGAGAAGCCGATCCCGAGACTCTTGGCCTCGTCAAAAAGCGGCTTGGTAGCCGGGCCGGGCATCTCGATCTCGTACCAGGCGTCGATCTCGACTTGATCGCGAAGAACCCAACGTGGAAAAAAAGTCGTGAGTGCCAGTTCCGGATAAACGACGAGATCAACCTTTCTCCGGTCGGCTTCGTGGAGAAGGGCCAAGAGTCGCTCCACGACCTGCTCTCGGCTCTCATCTTTGGCGATTGGCCCGAGCTGGGCAGCACCGACCACGAGCTGTCGGGTCATGGCCTGTCCTCCTTCGTGTGCTGTTCGACGGTACCACGGCGATCATTGCGGAGCCTTTACAAAATGTCAAGAGCGCGGTTATCATCCGTCAGTCAGAATCAGAGGAGTCGACCCATGAGCGAAGTCGTGCGTGCAGCCCTGGTGCAGGCGGAGTGGACCGGTGACAGGGAGTCCATGGTCGAAAAGAATGTCCAGTACCCGTGGGAGGCCGCCGATCAAGGGGCGCAGGTCCTGTGTTTTCAGGAGATATTCAACACGTCGTACTTCTGCGCGGTTCAGGATCCACGCCACTACGACCAGGCCGAGGAGATCCCGAACGGCCCGACCATTCAGCGGATGATCGCTCTCGCCAGGGAAACGGGGATGGTGCTGATCGTGCCCATCTACGAACGTGTCGACGAAGGAACCTTCTACAACACTGCGGCTGTCATCAACGACGATGGAGAATTTCTCGGGATCTACCGCAAGATGCACATTCCTCAGGTCGAAGGGTTCTGGGAGAAGTTCTACTTCAAGCCGGGCAATCTCGGCTATCCCGTTTTCGATACGGCCGTTGGTCGAATCGGCGTGTATATCTGTTATGACCGACACTTCCCCGAGGGATGGAGGGCGCTCGGCCTCGCCGGAGCAAAGATCGTTTTCAACCCGGCAGCGACGACGCGGGGACATTCGAAGTATCTGTGGCAGTTGGAGCAGCCGGCGGCGGCCGTAGCCAACGAGTACTACATCGGTGCCATCAACCGGGTGGGCGCAGAGAATCTCGAGGATACGGACTACTACGGATCTTCGTACTTCGTCGGTCCGCGGGGAAATATCATTGGAGAGACAGCCTCGGATAGCGAGGATGAAGTCGTCGTTCGGGATCTCGACATGAGTCTTGTCAGCGAGGTTCGTCGTCATTGGGCCTTCTACCGGGATCGTCGTCCCGATAGCTACGAGTCGCTCGGTGTGTGAGTTTCCCTGCGATGACTGATGTCATTGCCGAATTCACAGTCGAGCCCTTCGATGAGGGAAGTCCCGGGCCGCACGTGGTCAAAGCAATCGATGCGGCAAAGGCGAGCGGCGTCGAAGTCTCCGTCGGCCCCTTTGGCACCAGGATCCAGGGAACCAAGGACGAGATAGTCGGTGCAGTTGCAGCCGCCTTGGATGCCGGTCTCTCCGAAGGCGCCTCCCGCGTGACAGTAACGGTGACCAACCTGACCGCGATAGATGAATCTGCTTTTGGGCATCCCGTTCTTGATGCCTTGCGACCGGTGCTCGAGGTGGTCGGAGCAGACCCCATCCCTCCCGGGTTGTTGTCAAGGACCGATGTTCCCATCGAGTGGGAGGGCGAGGTGATCGGTGGCGTTCGGTTGCGGTCTCTCGAGGGTGCTGTGCCCCGCATGGCTGACCAGATTGCCGGAGAGCTCGGCGGGGAGCTATCGACGCTATCCCGTGAGGAGAAACAGCAGGTGGTTCGAATGCTCAACGAGCGAGGGGCCTTCCTCTTCCGTGGCGCGGTCGAAGAGGTAGCCGACCTCATGGGTGTTAGCCGCATAACGATTTACAACTATCTCAATGCCACCCGCCGCGAAGCGACAGTCTCAGCACCTGATTGACATTTTGTTAACCATGATGATCATGGTGCATGCAGAGGCTCGATCCAGTCTCGGGCAGCACCTGACGCGTCCGCAACGTGAGCTATGCGCCTCATAGGATGCCGGCGTGGCTTCACTTCTGGTCAAGAACGCGCTGGTTCTGGCAACAATGGACGACGATGGGACGGAAATCGAGAACGGCGGGCTGTATGCCGTGGATGGTTTCATCGAACAAATCGGTCCGAGCCCTGATCTTCCGGACACCGCCGATGAGGTGCTCGACTTCTCGGGCCATGTTGTTATTCCGGGGCTGATCAACACCCACCATCACTTCTATCAGACGCTGACCCGAGCGGTCCCCGGCGCCCAGAACGTCGAGCTCTTCGATTGGCTGCGGACGCTCTATCCCATCTGGGCGAGAATGAACCCGGAGCATGTGCGACTCTCCACTCAGGTCGCTCTCGCCGAACTTGCACTGAGCGGATGTACGACGTCATCTGATCACCAGTATCTGTTTCCAAATGGCTCCAGGCTCGACGATCAGTTCGAGGCCGCCGGGCCGATCGGGGTTCGTTTCCATGGGTCACGCGGCTCGATGAGCTTGGGTGAGTCGAAGGGCGGTTTGCCACCCGATTCCGTTTGTGAAGACGAGGACTCGATTCTCGAGGACACCGAACGTGTCATCAATGAATTTCACGATCCCGACCCTGGAGCCATGTTTCGTGTGGTCTCGGCGCCGTGCTCGCTATTCTCGGTTACCCCAGACCTAATGCGCGAAGCAGCCGATCAGGCTCGGAATCATGGAGTGCATCTTCACACCCATGTTGCGGAGACGCTCGACGAGGACCAGTTCTGTCTTGATTCTTTCGGGATGCGACCGGTAGAGATGATGGAAGATCTCGGGTGGGTTGGTGATGACGTTTGGTTTGCACACGGGATCCATGTCAGTGACGCCGAGATCGGCCGTATGGCCAGGAGCGGCACAGGTGTCGCCCATTGCCCATCCTCCAACATGCGTCTTTCAACGGGTATCGCTCCGGTGCGGAAGTACTTGAGTGCTGGAGTTCGCTTGGGCATCGGTGTCGATGGATCGGCGAGCAACGACGGGAACCACCTGCTGGGCGAGGCACGTCAGACGATGTTGTTAGCGCGACTGGCGTCGGCTGCCTCCCTGGGGGGTGGTGAGATGCTCACGGCTCGAGAAGCACTGCGCATGGCAACTCGAGGTGGCGCCGCTGTGCTTGGCAGGGATGACGTCGGTTCGCTCGAGCCCGGAAAGTGCGCCGACTTCGTTGCCGTGTCGATGGATCGTATCGAATATGCCGGTGGCCTTCACGACCCCATCGCGGCTCTCTTGTTTGCGACGCCTAGGAACGTCGACCACAACTACGTACATGGCCGGGCGGTTGTCAAGGATGGCAATCTGATCGGTGTGGAGCTCTCCGGGCTTGTCGAAAGTCACAACCGAGCAGCCAAGAAACTATTGGATTAGTTAGCTTTCGTTCGATGGACTTTGCCTCTCCCCGAGATCTCAACGAAGCCCTCGCCGCCAAGTCCGCGGCGCCGGATGCGGTTTTTCTGGCAGGAGGCACCGATCTCATGGTGGGGGTCAATCTGGCCCACTATCGACCAGTGTCTGTGATTGGCCTTCGTCGCGTCGAAGAGATCCAAGACATCGGCACCGAGCGTATAGGCGCGGGGGTCACGTGGGCCCGGCTCGAGAAGGACTCCCATCGAGGGCTTGCTCAAGCGGCGCGCACCGTTGGATCACCCCAGATAAGAGCTGCGGGCACCATTGGCGGAAATATCGGGACGGCAAGTCCGGCCGGCGATGGTCTGCCCTGGATAGCGGCGCTCGATGCAGGCATCGAGTTGGCTTCGAGCGACCGGGGAAAGCGTGTGGTGCCCTGGAAGGACTTCTTCGTGGGCGTGAAGCGCACCTCGATTGCCCCTGACGAGCTGATCACCGGTGTCGTCCTGCCCGACGAAGTGCCTGAGATAGAGGAGTTCGCCAAAATAGGGGTTCGCAGAGCGATGGTGATATCGACGGTGAACTGCGTTGTGATGCGGATCGACGGTGCTTTTCGGGTTGCGCTCGGGTCAGTGGCCCCGACCCCTATACGTGTGTACGAGGCCGAAGCGATGCTTAATGCCGAGTCCTCGCCCTCGGTTGAGGCCATTGCCGAGTTCGGGCGGCTTGTCTCTCAGGAGGTGAGTCCTATCACCGATCATCGTTCGACGGAGGCCTACCGCCGTCACGCCGCGGGAGTGCTGGCTCAGCGTCTGGTAAGGAGGTGTCTGGCCGCATGAGCATCACATTCTCGATCAACGGTGAGTCGAGAACGTCGTCGGCTGCCGGCTTCGAGAGCCTTCTTCGTGTTCTTCGCGACGATCTCAACTTGCCGGGTTCGAAGAACGCCTGTGAGCAGGGAGAATGCGGATCTTGCACTGTTCTCCTCGATGGTGCTCTTGTCTGCTCTTGTTTGGTGATGATCGGTGACTGTGAGGGCACTGATATCACCACGGTGGAAGGCCTCGCCGATGGCGATGTACTTCATTCGGTTCAAGCAGCGATGGTCGCCGAGGGTGGGGTGCAATGTGGATTCTGCACGCCTGGGATCGTCGTCACCGGTGCGCATCTGCTCGAGCAAAACCCGAATCCGTCGGAGGACGAAATACGCGAAGCGTTGTCGGGGGTTCTCTGCAGGTGCACCGGTTATGGCCGTATCCTCGAGGCTTTCGAAAAGCTGTCAGGGAGCTACCAGTGACGACACAAACAGGATCTCGTGTGGCCGGTGGCGTGGGTCAGAGCGTTGCCAGGCCTGACGGCGTTCCGAAAGTCACCGGCAACTTCGCCTATGCCTCCGATCTCGTGGCGGATCGCATGCTCTGGGGGGCAACCCTTCGTAGCCCCCATGCTCGAGCGCGCCTGGTTGCCCTTGACACCGCGCCTGCACTTGCCATGGCAGGTGTCCGCGCAGTGCTCAGTCAGGAAGACGTGCCGGGCGCTCTCACATTCGGCCTGGAGCACCAGGACCAGCCTGTTTTCTGCGATGGCGAGGCCCGGTTTTGGGGTGAAGCCGTCGCTGTGGTCGCCGCCGACGATCCGGAAACGGCCCGAAACGCCATCGATGAGATCGTCATTGAATGGGAGTCGCTCGATCCGCTTGTCAACCCCGAACTAGCCGAAGAACAGGGATCGGTATTCCGCGAGATGAAGATTCGCCGGGGAAATCCGAATGCTGTGGGCGAGATTGTCATCGAGGGCTACTACGAGACAGGGACTCAAGATCAGGCACCCCTCGGGCTCGAGGCCGGCATTGCAATCCCCGACGGCGAAGGTGGGCTCGACCTCCATGTGACCACGCAATGGGTTCATGCGGACCATCGTCAGATCGTTGCCTGTTTGGGTGTGCCGGATGACATGGTGCGATGTCACCCGGTGGGCATGGGCGGTGCGTTTGGCGCTCGCGAGGACATCTCGCTTCACATTCACATCGCGCTGCTGGCCCAGCGAACCGGGCTCCCTGTGAAGATGGTCTACGACCGGTCGGAGTCGTTCGTCGGGCATGTCAAACGTCATCCTTCGCGCATGTGGTATCGCCACGAAGCAACCGCAGACGGCACCCTCGTCAAGGTTTCGGCGCGTCTCCTGCTCGATGGTGGCGCTTATGCGCACACCAGTTCGGCGGTTATTGCCAACGCCGCTTTCTTCGCGGTCGGTCCCTACAGATGCGACAACGTCTTCGTCGATGCTGCCGTGGTCAAGACGAATAACCCGCCGTGCGGTGCAATGCGTGGATTTGGCGCGGTGCAGACGTGTTTTGCCTACGAAAGCCAGATGGATCGTCTGGCTGAGACCGTTGGAATGCGCCCATTGGAGCTGCGCCGCCACAACGTCCTCGTGCCTGGGGATCCGTTGAACACCTCCGGTCAGATAATCCCCGAATCACTGCCAACTCTCGAGGTCATCGATGCCCTTGACTCCATTCCGATGCCGGAGCCACTTGCCGATGACGATCCGCTCCATATGCCGGGAGGCACCGGTCTCACGACTCCACCCTCAGCCGTTGTTCGTGGCGTTGGATATGCGGTGGGTTTGAAGAACATGGCGTTCTCAGAGGCTTTCGACGACTTTGCCGAGGCTCGAGTCGTACTCACCTCTTCTGGCGCCGAAGTGCACACGGCGGCGGTAGAAGTGGGCCAGGGCCTTGTCACACTCTGCCAGCAAATCGTTCGGACAGTGCTGGAGACTGAGAGTGTGGCGGTGATCTGGAATGACACGTCGTCGATCGGTTCGGCCGGATCGACTTCTGCTTCGCGGCAGACCCAGATGACCGGAGGGGCGGTGCACGCTGCAGCCGTCGGTCTTCGCGACGAGATCCTTTCAGATCACGACGGTGACGAGTTACTAGGTGATGGTGTCTACAGGAATGGCGACCTCGTGGTCTCGCTCGCTCAAGTCTGCGCCAACGGCCCGGTCGATCATTGGGTGCGATTCCGACACCCACCCACCGAAGAGCCAGACGAGAATGGTCAGGGCAACGTGTACGCCGGCTTTGCTGTGGCTGCCCATCGCGCTGTCGTTGATGTGGACCCTGAATTGGGTCTTGTCAGGGTTGTACGCGTGGACACCGCGCAAGACGTCGGAAAGGCGCTCAATCCTCAGGCTCTCATCGGCCAACTGGAAGGTGGGATCATGCAGGGTGTCGGTCTGGCTTTGATGGAGGAACTGATCATCGACGACGGGATCATCAAAAACCCCACCTTCACCGACTATCTGTTGCCCACTTTTCTCGACGCCCCGCCGGTGGAGGCCCGCATCATCGAAGAGCCCGACAGTTGGGGGCCATTTGGGGCCAAGGGCGCCGGAGAACCGCCGACGGTCAGTTCCACGCCTGCCGTCGTCGCCGCCATTCGCGCGGCGACAGGAAAGGCGCTACATCGTGCACCTGTCCGGCCAGAGGACATAGTTGGGCTCTGATGCGGCGGCCAACTCGAGCGGCTCGCCGGACAGTGAGCGTCCCCAGGTCGGTACCCTCGTCCGGTATATGACCAACTCGCCGTCCTCAGCGAGTCTCTTCCCCGATGTCGAAGATGAGCAGGCGCTGGACAACGCCGTGGCCCGGTTCAGGGAGCGCAACATCCTGTTTCCCACATTTGCCGAGATGGCCGACCCAACCTTGGCTCCGGCGTCGGTTCACCGTGCCCTCGACCAGGTGGGTCCGGATGTTCCTGATCCACTGAACCTCTGGCGAGTGAACTGGTACAACGGAGGCGATAGGACTTCTCGCGTCGATGTGCCGGAGTATCTGGAATTGACCGGAGAGCTGACTGGTGTCGATGCCACGATCTTGATTGCCTTGGGCAACCGTTTCCCGATGATCCGTTCGCACAAGGTCCTCGCTGCCTTCGCCTGCCTGGCCCCGCGTATTGTCACTGGGGCGTTTGATCCGACTTCGCACCGGGCCATATGGCCTTCAACGGGCAACTATGCCCGGGGCGGTGTCGCCATCAGCCGAATCATGGGCTGTCGTGGTGTTGCGGTCCTCCCCGAAGGCATGAGCCAGGAGCGATTTGACTGGCTGGACGAATGGACCGAGGAGCCGGAGGACATCATTCGCACGACCGGTACCGAGTCCAATGTCAAGGAGATCTATGACGCCTGCAACGAGCTGGCCGAGGACTCCACCAATGTGATCCTCAATCAGTTCTCCGAGTTCGCCAACCATCTCGGGCACTATCGAGTGACGGGGACGGCCCTCGATCACGTCTGCGAAGATGCCGGTGGGGGAAGGCTCGCCGCCTTTGTCTCGGCTTCAGGCTCGGCCGGTACGCTCGGTGCTGGTGACTATCTAAAGGAGAGGCACGGCTGTCGGATCGTCCCGGTGGAGGCGCTGGAGTGCGCAACGATGCTCTACAACGGGTACGGGGAGCACAATATCCAGGGCATTGGAGACAAGCACATACCCCTGATTCACAACGTCACGAACTCCGACGACGTGGTCGGCATCAGCGACCAGGCCACGGACACCCTTCTCTTGTTGTTCAACACCGACGTTGGCAAGAAGCACCTGGTGGGCAAGGGCGTGGATCCAGAAACGGTGGAGAGCCTGCGCCATCTGGGTCTCAGTTCGATCGCCAATCTGCTCGCTTCGATCAAAGTCGCCAAGTTCCACGGATACGGCTCCGGGGACGTGATCGTCACCGTGGCCACGGATGGTCAGGAGCTCTATAGGTCAGAGATGGACAAATTCGTCCAGCGGGATCACGGAGGGGAGTTTGATGACTCGGCTGCCGCAGCGTCTCACGCACGATTTCTCGAAGGTACCGACACCGATCATGTCTTGGAGTTGGGCGATGTTGGTCGCCGAAGGATTTTCAACCTCGGCTATTACACGTGGGTTGAGCAGCAGGGTATCGATTTCGAGGACTTCGAGGCCCGTCGTGACCAGACGTTCTGGAAGGGTCTGCATCCGCTCATCGAGCAGTGGGACTCGATGATCGATGAGTTCAACGCACGCACAGGGGCCACCTACGGCTGATCATGTGTATTAACGAAAGAAACACCACCGGGCTCAACACGACGGTGGCTGGAAATATGTGAAACGTCGCGACGGATTCGCTTTCACCAGCCCCCTCGAACACATCTACACCACATCAGGAATCCCACCGCCCGACTCAGGCGAGGAAACCATATTGACGTATATCAATATGAAGGGGTAAGTTGGTATCGACAGACGTCGATACGGTTGGAGGTTTCGAAATGACGGATTCCATTGCGGGCCTACGTGAAGAGGTGCGGCAGCGTTATGCAGACGCTGCTCGCAGCGTGGAGGCCTCAACTTGTGACTCCGACTGTTGCGCGCCAAGCATGGCCCGGGCTTTCGAGACTGCCGACTCAGGCGACTTCGGTAAGTGGCTCTACCAATCTGACGATTTGTCCAGTATTCCGGAAGGGGCTGCCTTGGCTTCCCTCGGGTGCGGGAACCCGACCGCAGTGGCTGAATTGAACCAAGGAGAAACCGTTCTCGACCTTGGGTCGGGTGCGGGAATCGATGTCCTGCTGTCAGCCAAGCGGGTTGGGCCAAGCGGGTTTGCCTACGGGCTCGACATGACCGACGAGATGCTCGACCTCGCCCGAGAGCATCAGGCCGATGCCGGCGCAACCAACGTCGAATTCCGCAAGGGGGTCGTCGAGGACATCCCACTCGAGGATGGTGCGGTGGACGTGGTCATATCGAACTGTGTCATCAATCTGTCGACCGACAAGCCGGCTGTCTTCTCAGAGATCCAACGGGTGCTCAAGTCGGGTGGTCGGATCGGCATTACCGACGTGGTCGCCGACAACCAGTTGTCCGAGGCCGAACGACTCGAGCGAGGTAGCTGGGTCGGATGCATCGCCGGTGCGCTGAGCTTCGCTGACTATGAGGCCGGCCTGGCCAATGCAGGGTTCTCGGACATTTCAATCGAACCCACCCACAGCGTCGCCGAAGGCATGCACTCGGCGATCATCAAGGCAACCAAGGACTAGTGCTCTGGCCACGAACGTTGGCGAAGTTGAGGGCGAGGCAGAGGCGGCTCTGACAAGGACGCGGGACGAAGGCGCACGGGCCCGTTCGTCGAGGACGAGGACACGGTCAGGGGCGTCACTGGACGTCCTGAACGCGGCGAACGTTTGTGGCCAGAGCACTAGCTAGGCCGCACTCTCCAGCAACTCTGGAGGCAGCAGCAGGATCAGCGCCGCCAGCAGGTTCCAGCCTGAGTGAATGAAGATCGCCGGACCCAGACGCCCTGTTCGGAAGGTGATCCACGCAAGGAGGACTCCGAGGATGAAGATCGGTGGCAATACAACGACGGCCGACGCGAGGATTCGCTCGGAGTCCAGACCAAGAACATGAACGGTCGAGAAGACAGTCGCAGAGACCACCATCGCGAACACCCGTCCTCGGTGCTCAATCGCCTTGAGAAGAACACCTCTGAAAAGGAGTTCTTCGGTGACCGGCGCCAACACCACTGCGGCGACGATCAACGAGATTCTGAGCAGCATTGACGAGTCGAGGTTGGCTAGCACCTCGGCGATTTGCTGGGGTGGGCGCCCGTCGGGGAACAGCCACTCGGCCAGAGGGAGGAAAAGGAGTGCCAGGCCGAGTTGGAGGATCAGACCGAGACCGATGTAGAAGGTGTCCTTGGTCTCGATCGAGAAACCGAGGTTTGTCTTGTCTCTCCGCTTCTTCAGTATCCAGAGAACGCCCAGATTTCCGATGTACTGGCCAGCCAGGGCAAGCACGATGGCCCAGTCGCCGTTGTCAAAAGGAAGACCGATGACGAAGAACAAACCCGCACCGAGGAATCCGCCGAGCCATACGTAGATGAAATCGGCAATCGACCATGACCTGGCAGGGGTTTTTGCGGCATCCACCGGGCGGGAGCCTACATAGGACGCACCGCCAGGCACTGTTACCCTTCAGTGAGGCGCTGGAGGATCTGAGTGGAAATCGACATTGGCATAGGAAAGTCGGGACGACAGGCTTACGGATTCGACGACATCGCGATCGTCCCGTCACGTCGCACGCGAGACCCCGACGACGTGGATATCTCCTGGCAGCTCGACGCTTTCAAATTCGAGCTTCCAATGATGGGTTCGGCTATGGACTCGGCGATCAGCCCGGAGACCGCAATCCAAATTGGCAAGATGGGTGGTCTGGCGGTCCTCAACCTGGAGGGCTTGTGGACTCGTTATGAGGATCCCACTCCCTACTTTGAAGAGATCGCGGAGTTGGCTGACGAGAAGGCAACCCGTCGGATGCAGGAGATCTATCTCCAGCCGGTCAACCCGGACCTCATCGGGCAACGCGTGGCCGAGTTGAAGGCAGCGGGCATCGTCACCGCCGCGAGCTTGACACCGCAGCACGTCGATCGCTGGGCTCCGCTGGCCCTCGATGCCGGTCTCGACATTCTGGTGATTCAAGGCACCGTCGTGTCGGCTGAGCACGTGTCCAGTCGGGTGGAGCCACTCAATCTCAAGGAGTACATCGCCGATTGCGAGGTGCCGGTGATTGTCGGAGGGGTCGCCAGCTACTCGACATCGCTCCACCTGATGCGGACCGGAGCGGTTGGTGTCCTCGTCGGTGTCGGTCCTGGAGCAGCTTGCACGACGAGGGGTGTTCTCGGAGTTGGTGTTCCCCAGGCGACCGCGATAGCTGACGCTGCCGGAGCCCGTATCCGGTATCTCGACGAGACCGGGCGATATGTGCATGTGATCGCCGACGGCGGCATGAGAACAGCCGGAGACGTATCCAAGGCGATCGCTTGTGGTGCTGATGCTGTGATGATCGGCTCGCCGTTGGCATCTGCCACCGAAGCCCCGGGAAAGGGCTACCACTGGGGTATGGCGACATTCCACCCGACACTGCCCCGTGGGGCTCGCGTCAAGACGGGTGACCGGGGGACTCTTGCTGAGATCTTGATCGGCCCAGCGCATGAGAATGATGGCCGACTCAACCTCTTTGGGGGTCTTCGAGCTTCGATGGCCACCACCGGATACTCCGATGTCAAGGAGTTCCAGAAGGCAGAGGTGATGGTCGCCCCCTCGATTCAGACCGAGGGGAAGTCGCTGCAGCGATCCCAACACGTCGGCATGGGATGACGGTCGGAGAGCACGAGCCCACCGTCCTGGTCGTCGACTTCGGCGCCCAATATGCCCAACTGATCGCGAGACGAGTGCGCGAGGCACATGTTCGATCCGAGATCGTTTCTCGTGACATCACGCCGGAGGAGGTCCGTCGTCGCCGGCCGATCGGATTGATCCTCTCAGGCGGGCCTGCCTCGGTCTACACAGAGGACGCCTTTCGGATGGATGCCGCCATGCTCGATCTGGGCATTCCGATCCTTGGCATTTGTTATGGACACCAGTTGCTGGCCGACCTTGCCGGTGGGGAGGTGACCAACACCGGGGACGCCGAATACGGGAACACGACCATGGAATTGAAAGGTGACTCGGTCCTGCTTGCTCGGCTCCCCGGTTCGCAAACCGTGTGGATGTCCCACAAGGACCAGGTGACTGTTCCTCCAGACGGTTTTGTTTGCGTTGCGTCAACAGATGGCTCCGCTGTCGCCGCGATGGAGAACCGGGAGCGACGACTCTACGGAGTCCAGTTTCATCCGGAGGTCGCCCACACCCCACTGGGCAGCGAGATCCTCAAGCAGTTCCTCTATGAGGTGTGCCAGGCAATCCCGGCGTGGACCTCTCACTCGATCATTGAGTCACAGGTGGCGGCGATAAGGGATCACGTCGGCTCAGCCAGGGTCATCTGCGGCTTGTCGGGTGGTGTAGATTCGGCCGTGGCTGCGGCATTGGCCCATGAAGCTGTAGGCGACCAATTGACAGCCATATTCGTCGACCATGGCCTTCTCCGCGCCGGTGAGGCTTCCCAGGTCGAAGAGACATTTCGGTCGCACTTCGCTGTTGATCTCATCCATGTCAAGGCCGAAGATCGATTTCTCGAACAGCTCGACGGTGTAACCGACCCAGAGCAAAAGCGCAGGATCATTGGCGAGACCTTCATCCGTGTCTTCGAAGAAGCTGCCTCATCGGTAGGTGATGCCGGGTTCCTGGTTCAGGGGACACTTTATCCCGATGTGATCGAGTCGGGCTCGGGCACAGCGGCGACGATCAAGACCCACCACAATGTTGGCGGACTTCCCGATGACATGACGCTGCACCTCATCGAGCCGTTGCGAGACCTCTTCAAGGATGAGGTGCGGGCAATTGGCTCCGAACTTGGATTGCCAGAGGAGATTGTCTGGCGTCAACCGTTCCCGGGTCCGGGTTTGGCCGTGCGGATCATTGGTGAAGTGACGCTCGAGCGTCTTCAGATTCTTCGAGCAGCGGACGACATTCTTCTCGAGGAGATAAACCGCGCCGGCCTGTACCGCGACATCTGGCAAGCATTTGTGGTCTTGCCGGCTGTGAAGACAGTGGGGGTCCAAGGAGACGAGCGCACCTACGCCTACCCCGTGATCGTTAGAGCCGTCACCTCCGAGGACGCCATGACCGCAGACTGGGCTCGCATCCCTTACGAGGTCCTCGAAAGGATCTCGTCTCGGATCATCAACGAGGTTCCTGGGATCAACCGTGTCGCCTACGACATCTCATCAAAGCCCCCGGCCACCATCGAATGGGAGTGACAAGGGGTCATCAGGTCCATTCAGACTGGCCGATGACCTGCCGATAGACAGGCACGTTGGCCAGGGGAATTGCAGTTGGACCTGAACACACCTGAACTCACGCGCATATTTCGCGACGAGCTCGAAGAGCGCTCGAGACGTCTGGTGCTGGGTGCCCGGGAACTGGCCGACAAGACTCTCGGCACGTCTTCAATCCCCGATCTGGTCCGGGATGCTCACACCATTAGAGGGTCTGCCGGTCTGCTCGGTCATGATGCGATTCGTGATGCGGGGACGCGTCTGGAGAGCCTTTGGCGAATGGTGTTGGGAGGTTATGCGCCGGAGTCCGACGTGATAGTTGCGATGGAAGCGACGGCCGGGCGACTCGTTCCGACTCTTGATGGCCAGGACGAAGAGGCACTGGTTGAGCTTATCGGGAAGCTCGATTCCACCCTCGAGCGATCTGAAGAGACAATGGAGATCGCTTCCAGCCGTCAGCCTGATGAGGGAGACCTGGGGGGTTTGCTCGAATCGGTCTCAGAATCACTCCTGGGTGGCGCCACCCGGGTTGACACCGGCGATCTCTACAAGCTCATCAACCGGATCGTGGAGGTGGCGCTTGATGCCGAGGCCCTTGCCGACCTCTCACTTGTCTCGATTGAGGGTGCCGATCAGGAACTGTTCCGTCGCTCCTGGCGATCCCAGCTCGAGAGGCTGAGCAACTCCGTCAGCGACATCCAGGACCAAGCTGTTTCGCTGGCAAACGTCTCCTTCTTCGATGCGGTGGCCTCAGTCCCTCAGTTCGTCCGCTACCTGGCCCGACGTATGGGCAAGGACATTCGTTTTCAGCTCGCCGGAAGTGACGTGCAGCTCGACCGTCAGATCGTTGACCTGATTCGGGAACCGGTGCGACATCTCCTGGTCAACGCGATCGACCACGGCATCGAGCCTCCGGATGTGAGGGTCGCTGCGGGTAAGGCTGCAACTGCGACTGTGGTTATCGGGGCAACGGCAACCGACGATGGTGTAGAGATCTATGTTTCGGACGACGGTGCCGGCATCGATTGGGATCGTGTTGCCGAGGTGGGTCATGAGCGTGGTTTGCCCATGATTCCACCAGATCTCTCTCCGCTTCTCTTTCACCCAGGTTTCTCGACTGTGGATGCCAGCACCGACTTCTCCGGGTCCGGGGAGGGCCTATCCGAGGCGCTCCTGGCGGTCGAGAGGGTCAACGGCGCCATTCACATCGAGTCGGCCAAGGGGAAGGGAACCGCCCTGACCATGACCCTCCCACTATCCATGGTCCTCCAGAACGTCGTGGTTGTTGCTCTTGGAGACCAGTTTTGGGGTCTGCCCGAAGCCGCGGTGGAGGCCTCTATGCCCCTCTCGAAGGCAGAGTTGAGCACGACCTCGAGCGGACGTGCAGTGCGGTTCAGGAGCTCCGCCATCCCCTGCGTCTCACTTTCGCTGGCCGTTGGAGCACCGGAGCCGGAAGATGAGTCTGAGCTCCTGGTAGTGAGCACACGGTCGGGGATGGTGGCTGTAACCGTCAGTGAGATCGTCGATCGGCGGCGGGTTGCAGTCAAGAATCTGGGTCCGATTCTCGATGGCGCCGGACATATCACCGGTGCCGCACTTCTTGGTGGCGGTCAGGTTCTGGTTGTGCTCGATCCCGGTTTCCTGGGTGCAATCGCAAGACAGCGCCCTCGGCTCGTTGAAGGCAAACCCCGGGTGTTGGTGGTCGACGACTCGGCTGGTGTTCGGCAGCTTCTGTCGGCAACGCTGAATGGAGCAGGGTTCGAGGTCGAGGTAGCCAGTGGAGCGAGAGAGGCTGTGGTGGCCATGGCTTCGGATGGATTCGCTGCGATGGTCGTTGATTATTCGATGCCACGGTCCAACGGCGTTGAGCTGGTTCGGGCGATGCGCGCCTCCGATATCAAAGTGCCGATTGTCATGGTTTCCGGTGTTGCTACGGAGGATGAGAAGAAGGCCGCTTGGGCCGCTGGAGTCGACGCGTATCTCGACAAGTTCGACCTGCGTCAGGGGGTTCTGACCAGGACCCTTCGACAGCTCATCGGGCTCGACGATGCGGACACGGGCTAGCCGGCACTTCGCTTCAGGCTTCTGGATGGCAGACCGATAACTCCAATGCATGCCTGATATTTCGCGTCTACCTCAATACTTGATATATCTGCCCGTCATTGTGGGACTCGCAGCCTTGCTGTGGGCGTGGCGGCTGGCATCGCAGAGTCGTGAGAGGGAACGGGAGGTGATTCGTCTCGCCGATGAGGCACACACCTTGAAGAACGATTTTGTCGCAATGGTCAGCCACGAGCTGAGGACACCGCTGACGTCTATCGCAGGGTTCGCCGACACCCTCGTCCAGTCATGGGAGGAGCTTCCCAGGGATGAGGTCGACGAGTTTCTCTCGATCATCAACCGACAGTCCATCTATCTTGGCGACCTCGTTGAGGACGTTCTTGTCATCCCGCGTCTCGAGGCCAACCGACTCCGTCTCGATCCAGAGCTGTTCGACCTTGGTGACCTCATCGAGGATGTCGCCCTCATGGTCTTCCCCAACGGTGAGAAGAAGACGTCGCTCGTGTCACTTCCAGACGGGGTCCGCGTACTTGCCGATAGGCGACGCGTTCAACAGGTCATGCGAAACCTCATGGAGAATGCACGGAAGTACGGCGGTGACCAGATAATGATCGAGGGGTTCGTGATGGGCGACCAATACCTGGTCATCATCTCGGACAACGGCCCCGGAGTCCCCGACGAGGAGACCCGGAAGGTGTTCGAGAACTTCGAGCAACTCTCCAAGGGTGATGCGCGAGAGGCTTCAGGCATAGGCCTCGGCCTTCCAATCGCCAGACGTCTGGCGAGGGCGATGGGCGGAGATGTTTGGTATGAGCGTCGTTTTCCGACGGGTGCCCGGTTCTGCTATTCGCTGCCACTTCGTCGTCGAACCCTTCTCGGCGGAGCGGATCGTCCCGTCTCCCCGGAGGACGAGAACGGAAACGTACTCGAGGTACCCGAGGCTGCCCGGACGCTCTGATTACAACTGTGTGATTCGTCCCGTCGGCCTGTACCATCGGCGTCCAATGCAGGCAGAGTGGTTTGTTGATGATGTTCCGGCTGAGTCGCCGCTGTTCGCCGATCTGAATCCCACGCAGAGGGAGGCAGTGGCCGCGACCGAAGGCGCCGTCCTTGTCGTGGCCGGTGCAGGTTCGGGCAAGACACGGGTGCTCACATATCGGATCGCCCACCTGATTCGGGATCTTCGAGTCCCTCCCGAGTCGATTCTCGCCATCACCTTCACCAATAAGGCTGCCAACGAGATGAAGGCTCGTGTGGGTGCACTAGTTGGGGGAGTGGTCAACTCCATGTGGGTCAGCACCTTCCACTCGGCTTGCGTGCGTATTCTGCGACGGGAGGCAACCCGGCTCGGTTATCGGTCGGGTTTCTCGATATACGACGATGCCGACTCCTTGCGTCTCATCCGTATGGTCACCAAAGACCTCGATCTCGACTCCAAGCGGTTTCCCGACAAGGCGATGAAAGGAGTCATCTCGAACGCAAAGAGCGAACTTGTCGACTTCGAGTCTTTCGCCGACCAGGGAGACGGGTTCTTTCACACCCAGGTTGCTGACATCTATCGGCTGTATCAGCAGCGTCTGGTGGAAGCGTCGGCGATGGACTTCGACGATCTGCTCATGGTGACGGTGGAGCTGTTCGCCGCCTTTCCCGAAGTTCTCGAGCACTATCAACAGAGGTTCCGGTATGTCCTTGTCGACGAGTACCAGGACACCAACAGGGCTCAATACATGTTGGTCAAGCAGTTGACGGCGAGTCATCGAAATTTGTGCGTCGTCGGTGATTCCGACCAGTCGATCTACAAGTTTCGAGGTGCGGACATCCGCAACATTCGGGACTTTCAGAAGGACTATCCCGACGCCAGGGTGATCGTTCTCGACCAGAATTATCGGTCCACCGAGACGATCCTCGAAGCCGCCAATTCGATCATCTCCAACAACACCAAGAGGACGCCTAAGCATCTCTGGTCAGACCGGGGCAAGGGAGTGCCGATCACACGTTTTGAGGGAGAGGACGAACATGACGAGGCCGGCTATCTGGTTGATGAGATAGAGCGTCTCAAGGACGAGGGGTTCAATCTCTCCGATTTCGCTGTGTTCTACCGGACAAACGCAATGTCCCGAGTCATCGAGGATGTCTTCGTCAGACGGGGAGTTCCCTACAGCGTCGTCGGTTCCGTCAAGTTTTACGACCGCAAGGAGATCAAGGACGCTATTGCCTATCTACGCGTGCTGGTGAACCCCTCGGACGAAGTCTCGGTCAAGCGCATCATCAACGAGCCGCGTCGCGCAATAGGAAACACCACCGTCGCCCATGTCGATCGTTACTCCCAGGGACAGCGCGTGAGCTTCTTCGAAGGTTTGCAGCAAGCGACCGATATACCTCAGCTCAATTCGAGGGCTCAGAGGTCGATCCTCGAGTTTGTCGGTCTCATCGATCGGTTGCGCGAGAAGACCGATGAGGGCGGCGTCGAAGCGGGAGTCCAGGCAGTCCTCGATGAAACGGGGATGCTGGCCAACCTCGAAGCAGAGAGAACCATCGAGGCAATGGGTCGCGTCGAGAACCTACGCGAGCTGGTCGGTGTCGCCTCCGAGTTCGAGAGCTCGAATGAGGGAGCGATCATCAGCGATGAGGAGTTCGATGCGCTGGAGAACCTTCGCAGACTCGAGATCTTCCTGGAGTCGACGGCACTGGTCGCCGACATCGACGAATGGGACGAGGGAGCAGGCGCCGTCACCCTCATGACCCTTCACACAGCCAAGGGTCTGGAGTTTCCTGCGGTATTCATCGCAGGTATGGAAGATGGTGTCTTTCCCCATATGCGCTCGCTCGGCGACCCCGATGAGCTGGAGGAGGAGAGACGGCTCGCCTATGTCGGCATAACCAGAGCCCAGGATCGTCTCTACCTGACATCCGCCTGGAGCCGGATGCTGTTTGGTGGATCTTCGTACAACCCGCCGTCGCGATTCCTCAAGGAACTCCCCGAGGAGCTGATGACCAAGGCTGGCAAGCGGCAACGTCGCAGTCCTGTGGATCGTGCTGCCGCCAGGGGTCCGACGACAACAGTCTCGTCAGATCAGATCGCGCCGGGTGACAGGGTCCGTCATCAGAAATGGGGGTTGGGCACCGTTCGTGAGGTCGTCGGCGAAGGCGACCGTGCCGAAGCCGAGGTCATGTTCGACACTCAGGGCAAGAAACGCTTGCTGTTGGCATGGGCGCCGTTGGAACAGGCCTAGTGGCCCGTTCAGAAAGGCATGATCTTGGGTAGAGCCAGGAGCACCCAAGTCGCACCGCTGAATAGGAGCGCCGCCGATCCAATGGTCAAGTACCTGTTTCTCTTTTCTCCCAACTTTGAGCTGATGCCTCCGAAGAAGAGGACCAGGGCAAACGCTACAACTGTCAGCACGTAGTCATCGGAAGTCTGGTTTGCCACCGCAGCATCGGCGGCGTGTTGGTCTGCCTCAGCCTGAAGTCTGCTCGCTTCGACGGCGTTGGCAAGGACGTACTCCTCCATGACAAAGGGTGACGCTGGTGCCCCCTCTGTTTGCAAAGGGTTGAGTCTGAGCCAGGCTTCGAGGGCCACCTTGAATTCGGGACGCATACGATCGAAATAGAAGGCACTCAGTGTGCCTGGAGCGGGCAGGTACTCGGAAGCCGACTCCAGCGGCTCTATCTCGCCGGTGCGGAGCTCGGCATTGAGGGCATCGAGCCAACTGGTGAAGAGAGCTACGTCTATCCCGGCCTGCTGGCCGGCGCGTGTGTCGAACCTTGTCGATTCGGTTCGCGCCGCACCGGCCTGGCTGAAAGAAGTCGCCTGTTCCCCGCTCCACTTGGCACTCTGGAACGCAGCCCATGCGGTGAAGATGGCAGCGAGCGCCATCAGGATTGTTGCAACGAGCTCGACCCGGTCGGAAGCTCCAAAGACGAGCTTTTCATCACTCATCTGATCGGGTGTTTCGTCGCTCATCTCAGACATGAGCGGGTCAATCTAGTAGCTCAGGCACTCTCCACGCCAGCCAGGAGCTCATGCCAGCTGGCGACAAACTTCTCGACGCCTTCGTCCTCGAGGGTCTGAACGACGTCGTCGTAGTCGACGCCCACTTCCCCGAGGTTATCCAGAGAATCCTTCGCCTTGTCGATGTCGAACTCGTTGAAGGATCTCGGGCTGCGGTCACCGTGGTCCTGGTAGGCGTCGATCGTCTCGAGAGGCATGGTGTTCACGGAATTGGCGACGACCAGGCTTTCGACGTACAGAAGATCCGAGTACGTGGGGTTCTTGGTGGAAGTCGATGCCCAAAGTGGCTTCTGAGGTCGAGCCCCTTTTGCCGCCAGCATCCCGTAGCGGGTCGAGCCGAACTCGTTGATGAACTGGCCGTAGGCGACACGAGCGTTGGCCACGGCCGTGACTCCTCTCAGCCCTTGCGCTCTGGTCGAGTTGAGAGCGTTGAGACGTTTGTCGACTTCGCTGTCGAAGCGAGACACGAAGAACGAAGCCACGGAGGCGACAGTCGAGAGATCGCCACTGATCTGATTGAAATCGTCCAGGCCACTGAGGTAGGCGTCGATCACCTGGGCGTAACGCCGGAGCGAGAAGATGAGAGTCACGTTCACCGAGATTCCCTCACCGATGAGACTGCGGATTGCCGGAACGCCTTCAGGAGTAGCCGGAACCTTGACCAGAAGATTGGGTCGGTTGATCTGCTTGACCCAATCGCGCGCCTCAGCCACGGTTGCATCGGTGTCTGCGGCGAGAGTGGGGGAAACCTCGACCGAGACGAAGCCATCCCGTCCTCCGGTGGACAGATGAATATCGGCGAGGACGTCACACGCTCGCTTGATGTCGTCGGCCATGAGGCTTTTGACTATCTCCTCGGTTGAAATCCCGGCAGATTTCATATCCTGAAGTTGGTCGGTGTAGTCGTTTGACCCAACGATCGCCCCGGCAAAGATCGTAGGGTTGGAGGTGACACCGGTCACCGCGTCATGTTCGACACGGCGGGCCAGCTCCCCGTTGTCGAGCATCGTCTTGGAGATCTGGTCCGACCAGACGCTGACGCCGGCGGCGGCCAGGCCGTGGAGGTTGGATTTCGTCATGGATTAAGGGTAGGGGAATCAGATATTTGCCCGCTCGCCCGATCCATGTCGAAGGGGAGCAACTTGAAATGACGTCCACCGAGGGATCGAACGACTCTGAGGTGGCGTTGATCGAGGGTAGGAAATCTCGATGGTGTTGGAACGCTTCGCCAGAACCGCCAGCGATACATCGACCAGGCCGCCACTAGTGGTCTGTCGCCCAAAATTCTACGCGGTCTCACCGGCCCTCGACGCCCCTGGGGGCGTCCTCCGCCTAGACGCAGCTAAGGCTGCGCCATCGTTGTGCGTCCTTGCCAGATGACGCCGATGACTCGGTGACACCGCGGCATCGATTGAGCGACAGACCACTAGCCTCTTCGCTGATGCCACGACGAATTCTGATTGCGAAACCAGGTCTCGATGGACATGATCGTGGCGCCAAAGTGATAGCCCGGGCACTCCGCGATGCCGGATTCGAGGTGATCTACTCAGGTCTTCATCAGACCCCCACCCAGATCGCGGAGACGGCGGTCCAGGAGGACGTCGATGCGGTTGGTCTGTCTTCTCTCTCAGGCGCCCACAAGACCTTGTTTCCTCAAGTGGTCGAGCAGTTAGCCGATCGCGATTCGTCCGATATCGTGGTGTTTGGCGGTGGCGTGATCCCCGAAGCGGACATCCGGATACTTCATGAAGCGGGCATCGCCACCATTTTCACGCCAGGGACCCCACTCGACGAGATTGCCGTGTGGGTGGACGCCAACGTCCCGAGCAAGGTGTAGGTAGCAAAGGAATAGATTGAAGATCCACGAGCACCAAGCCAAACAGGTCATGGCCGTACGGGGCATTCCCGTGCCGATGGGCCGAGTCGCCAGGTCTGTCGACGAGGCAGTGGCGGCGGTCCGACCCCTGATCGGGGAGTCGGGCAACCCGGTCGTCGTACTCAAAGCGCAGATCCATGCCGGGGGACGAGGCAAGGGCACCTTCGAGGAGCATCCTGAGGTGCGCGGAGTCAACGTCATCACCGACGGAATCGAGGGTGGCCCGGGCGCTGCCGAGGAGGCAGTGAGGGAGCTCGCCAAAAGGATGCTCGGCAGCACACTTGTCACCATCCAGACCGGGAAGGAGGGGAAGAGAGTCACTCGGTTATACGTCGAGCAGGGAATCGACATTGCCACCGAGCTCTACCTCGCGGTCCTCCTCGATCGTTCCGCATCGCGCAACATCGTCATGGCGTCCACGGAGGGCGGGGTCGAGATCGAGAAGGTCGCCTCGGAGACTCCGGAGAAGATACTGAGATCGGAGATCGATCCCGCAATCGGTTTGGCCGGATTTCAGGCGAACGAACTGGCGCATGGGCTGGGGTTGGAAGGCGACGTCGCCAAGAACTTCATGCGGTTTGTCAAGACGCTCGCAGACGCAGCCACCGAACTCGACACTGATCTCATCGAGATCAATCCTCTGGTGGTGACCACCGATGGCCAGGTCATTGCACTCGACGCCAAGTTTGCGTTTGATGACAACGCTCTATACCGGCATCCGGACATCGCAGATATGAGGGACGAGACCGAGGAGGATCCGGCGGAGGTTGCTGCCAAGAATCAGGGGCTCAACTACATCAAGCTGGATGGGACCATCGGGTGTCTCGTCAACGGAGCGGGCCTTGCCATGGCCACCATGGACACCATCAAACACGTAGGAGGCGAGCCGGCCAACTTTTTGGACGTTGGCGGTGGCGCAACCGCCGATCAGGTGACGACAGGTTTTCAGATCATCACCGATGACCCCAACGTCAAAGGTATCTTCGTCAACATTTTCGGTGGAATCATGCGTTGTGATGTCGTCGCTACCGGCATCGTGGAGGCCATCAGTCGGGTGGGGCTAGAGGTTCCGCTGGTAGTGCGTCTCGAGGGAACCAACGTCGAACGGGGGAGACAGATCATCGAAGAGTCGGGTCTGGAAGTCACCAACGCCGTCAGTCTTCGGGACGGGGCCGAAAAGATCCTGGAGCTGACTCGATGAGCATCCTCGTCGACAAGAACACCAAGGTTCTTGTTCAGGGCCTGGGCAAGACAGGCCAGTTCCACACAGATAAAGCCATCGCCTACGGGACCCGGATGGTGGGCGCGGTGCATCCGTCACGCGCCGGGACCGAGTTTCACTTCGAGGGGGAGACCGACCACTCAGGAGTAGCCGGGCGTGATGACACCTATTCGACCGACCTCCCGATCTACGCAACGGTGAGCGAGGCCGTTGCCGAGACCGGGGCGAGAGCCACAGTGGTCTACGTGCCCCCTCCGTTTGCGGCCGACGCCATCATGGAGGCCACTGCCGCCGGGATCGCACTGGTCGTTGCGATCACTGAGGGCATCCCGATTGCGGACATGATCAGAACCAAGCGATACCTGCAGGGAAGTGGAACCCGGCTGGTCGGCCCCAACTGCCCGGGGGTCATCACACCGGGTGAGTGCAAGATCGGGATCATGCCCGGCTATATCCACCAGCGGGGAAAGATCGGGGTTGTCTCCCGGTCTGGCACCCTGACCTACGAGGCGGTTCATCAGGTGACGCAACTCAGACTCGGACAGACAACCGCGGTTGGAATCGGCGGAGACCCGGTCAACGGCACCGATTTTGTCGATGCTCTGAAGATGTTTCAGGCGGATGACGAGACCGAAGGTGTGGTGATGATCGGTGAGATTGGAGGCACTGCGGAGGAGGAAGCAGCCGAATACGTCAAGTCTGAGATGACCAAGCCAGTCGCCGGGTTCATCGCCGGTTCGACGGCACCTCCCGGGAAACGGATGGGCCACGCCGGCGCCATAGTCTCAGGGGGAAAGGGGACGGCGCGGGCCAAGATCGAAGCCATGACGGCGGCCGGAATTGTCGTGGCCGAAACACCATCCGATATGGGCGAGGCGATGGTTCGTGCGCTGGGCTGAGGACCCCACCCCGATCACCTAAGCTCAGCTCTCATGGCCTGGCTCATCTTGATCGGCGTCCTCGGATTGTTCGCCGTGATGTTCATTTTCATCTACAACGGGCTGATCCGAGATCGCAATCGTGTTGACAACGCTTGGAGCCAGGTTGAGGTTCAGCTGAAGCGTCGCTACGACCTGATTCCCAATCTCGTCGAGACAGTGAAGGGATACGCCACCCATGAGCTGGCAACCTTCGAACGTGTCACTCAGGCTCGTGGTGGAGCCCAGGCTGCTCAAGGGCCGGCCGAGCAGGCCCAGGCTGAGAACTTCCTCACGCAAGCTCTCAGACAGCTCTTTGCTGTGTCCGAGGACTATCCGGAGCTGAGAGCATCGGAGAACTTCGCCAGTCTTCAGGAGGATCTCGAGGAAACCGAGAACAAGATCGCGGTGAGTCGGCAGATCTACAACGACACGGTTCTCACCTACAACAACAAGGTGCAGCAGATCCCCACCAACATCGTTGCCTCCATGTTCAATTTCGATGCCCGCGAGTTCTTCGAGGCCGGGGACGAGGCCGAGGAGGCTCCGAGCGTCGAGTTTTAGGAGTCTGTTGAATAGTGCCGTTAGACAGATCGGCGGCCAGGCGCGCCGCTCGCAAGAACGAGGCTTTGCCACTCCTTGTGGCGGAATGGCGAGGCCGAGGACACCGCGAGTGGTGATGATCTGGTCGTGTAGATGGGTGACATGCATCGTTCAACGGGCTCCTAGTTTGAAGAGACTCTCCAAGCTTCTGGTTGCCACCGTTTTGGTGGTTGTGCCGGCGACAGCGGCTGTCGCCAAGTCCTTCTGGATCGCCAACGCCGATGTGACTGTTGTGGTCAACGACGATGGGTCGCTCAATGTCACGGAGTTGCTGACGTTTGACTTCTCCGGAGACTTCTCGGGGGCGTATCGCGACATTCCTCTGCGGTCCGGGGAGAGCATCGAGATCGTTTCTGTGGGTGACAAGGGCGGCTCGTACTCGACCGGTGGTTGCACGTCGCTCGGATGTTTCTCACCTGCGGGAATGTATGGCGTCGAGCAACACCGTGACTTTGTCCGTGTCGTCTGGCATCACGAGAGCCGAAACGAATTGCGGACATTCAAGTTGGCCTATCACATGAAGGGCCTTGTAACCGTTTACGACGATGTCGTTGACGTCAATATCCAGGTTTGGGGTGATCAGTGGGCGGTGGGTCTCGACCGTCTCACCGCGCGCATGATGATTCCGGATGGGGCCGAGGGGGGAGATGTTCTGGTCTGGGGCCATCCTCTGGGCGTCAACGGTTCGACCTCATTGGGTGATGATGGAATTTCGCCTTCTCTCGAGGCTCGGGCCATCCCGTCAGAGCAGTGGGTTGAGCTGCGAGTGGTCTTCCCGGCGTCGCTCCTCGATGATGCTTCTGGCGCGACTGTTATCCCCGGCGATGGCCTCCAGGCCATTCTCGACGAGGAATCGAAGTTCGCCGAGGACGCCGAAGCCGCGGCGGCCGCCCAAACCACGGGTTTGATCGTTGGAGCCGTCGCCGCGGTCGTCATTCTCCTTGGGATCGGTGGTCTCGTCTTCTGGTTCTATGGCAAAGAACCACGTGTGGACTACGACCAGGAATACGAGCACGAGCCTCCAACCGATCTGACTCCTGCCGAGGTCGGTGCGCTCCTCTCGCAGGGCGCGGTGACGGAGAAGGAGTTCACGGCGACGCTGTTTGACTTGATTCGTCTGGGAGCGATCAGCGCCACCCCGTCCCAAGTCGAGAGGGTCACCTGGGGTGGGTTCAAGACCGAGACCATTACCGACCTCGTCCTTGACCTCACCGACAAGACCACCGGATTTCGCAATTTCGAGCAATCGGTGCTCACGGTGATGCGGCGGGTCCTTGAACTCGGTCCCCGGCCACTTCATGAGTTCAAGGAGGGGATCCGCGAAGACGCCACGTCAAACGCGGAGACCTATCAGACCTTTCGCGATCGGGTGCTGACCGCCGTCGCTAACGGCGGATTGCTGAATAGTCGTGGCCAGGGGGTGGCTCTCCTGGTCGGGTTTGGCCTGATCGGTCTGATCGTGGCGTCGTTCTTCCTTGTGCCGCGGGTTCTCGGAAATCGACCCGGAGGAGCAACGATCGCCGTTCTGGTCCTGGTGGGCATGGTGGTCGGGTCGATCGTCCTCTTCGTCTTCCTCGCCTTTCGACGGGTGAGAACCAAACGCACGCATGTCGGCGCTCTCGAAGCTGCGCGGTGGGCGGCCTTCCAACGTTACCTCGAGGACTTCTCTCGACTGGAAGAGGCACCGGTGATCTCGCTCGATCTGTGGGATCGATTTCTCGTCTATGCAATCACCTTCGGCGTGGCCGAGGAGGTTCTATCCCATGCGCGCCTTCATGCACCTCCAGAACTGGAGACAACTTCATCGCTCTACTGGTTTGGTCACTACGGGTATTCGGGGGGTCACACCGAGAACGCCTTCGCCGGACTCCAATCCGCCCTCTCCGGTGCTTTCACGCCCCCCTCTTCCGGTGGTGGCGGTGGGTTCTCGGGCGGTGGTGGCGGTGGAGGCGGTGGTGGCGGAGGCGGAGCCTGGTAAGCCGGTCGTCGGCCTACCGTTTCTCATCGTGAAGCTTCTAACAGCGCTGCTTGCAGCTATGTTGACTCTCGTTTCGTTGCCCGCTTCGGCTGCGGAGGGTGACCCGTACCCCGACTACACTGGCCCGGAGTTTCAAGCCCTCTACGAGTACGCGGTGGCCAACACGCTGCCCAATCTGGATCCACCCAACGGTCGCTACACGATCACGGGTAATCAGGAACTCGACGACAGGATCTGGGAATTGGCCTTTGAGCGAGGTTACGTTCTCCGTCCGACGGTGTTGGGTGATCTCTCTCGGGTCGGAGGTGTTTCCATGCAGCCTCAGGCGGCAGATGCCTGGATCGGCCTGCGAACGGAGGCGCGGAGCGCGGGTATGGGGTTCATCCTTTCCTCGGCATACCGTTCGCCGGCGGCCCAGCGAACCCAGTTTCGCTCCAAGCTCGGGGGCACATCGGATAGTGCCATCAACGCTGCCCTCACGTGGTGGTCGATCCCGGGAACCTCGAAGCATCACGCCGGATATGCACTCGATTTTCGATATTCAAATGGGACATTCGGTGAGTTTCGAAGAACTCGCGATTACATATGGCTCAGCGAGAACAATTTCGCGGTCCCCATGCGACATGGTTTCGTCCCGTCTTATCCAGATGATGTTGTCAGTCAGGGACCAAACCCCGAGCCCTGGGAGTTCGTCTGGATCGGGACCGGGCTGATCGCTTGTGGCATCCCGCAGAACGTCGAATTGGTCGTGATGGGTCCGGCCGCCGCTGTTGTCAGCGAGATCGCGGCATGTCCTGGAGGAGCAGCGGCGGCGAATCTTCCTCAGTGGCTGAGTACGTAGCTCAGGTGCGCAGAGCGTAGAAGGCCGAGAAGCTGTTGGTGATGGCATCCAGTTTCTCGAAAGAAGAGAACCCGGCTTCGCCCGCCATTTGCTCGGCGGTCTCGGTGCCCCACGCCGCGCCGAGTCCTGTCCCGTCCCTTGCCAGGGATTGGGTCATGCAGTGGAGCGCGGAGATCCCGTAGAGCAGAGCACCACGATCGTGGAGGTTGTTCTCCAGGTACGAGCTGGCGTTGGGCTCCATCATCAGATAGACGCCATCGGGTCGCAGGGCTTCGCGGATGCGTTCTAGCCCTGCCGTCGGGTCAACCAGATCGTGGATGACGTCAAAGGTGGTGATCAGGTCGAAACCGGGATCTGTGGGTATTTCCTCAGCGGTGTAGTCGTGAAACTCGAGATTGGCGATGTCTTCGGATCGGCTCCGGGCAACGGCAATCGAATCACCAGAAACGTCAAACCCGACAACTTCGGAATCAGGGAAGGCCTCAGCCATGAGGACTGCGGCAGTGCCGGAGCCACATCCAACATCTGCGACGCGAATCCCTTCGTCGAGTCGATCGATCAGACCGGGGACAGCGGGAAGCCACTTCTTGGTCAGAAACACCCTCTGGGAGGGACCGTTCCCGCGGTCGATTCCTTTGATGAAGGCCGGGCCGAACTCCTCGAATCCCACTCCACCCCCGTGGACTGTGGCGGTGGCCACTCCTTCGATCTGACTCATGACCAGGGGAAGCATGTCGAGCCATCCGCCCATGAAATAGGGGCTGGTGTCGCTCGAGAGGAAGAGAGCGTGTTCCGGAGGGAGGGTGAATACACCGGTGTCGGCGTCGTACTCCACAACGCCGGCGGCGGCGAGGCCGGAAAGAATCTCTCTTGTGTAGCGGGAATCGAGACTTGCCCCTTCGGCTATCTCTTCGGCCGTTCCACTTCCGTGCTCTCCTAGATATGGGCTCAAACCGGAGCGGTCGGCGACCGCAAGCAGTCCGATCGTGGTGGCCCCCGATGCAAACCCTACGAACTTCTCGAGGAAGGCTTCGACTTTGGCTCGGTCCATGTGTTTCCATTCAATCAGGCCCGGTCAGTCGATGACGACTACCTCGGCGGTGGTTTGAGATATGGCCATGGCACGGTCCCTGGTCACCAGGGGTACCTCAAGGGTTTCGGCCAAGGCAATGTATGCCGCGTCATAAGCGGTGAGGTTGTGGCGGAGCTCCCAGATCCTGTCCAGGAGCAGATGATGAGGGAACCGTCTGAGCCGCATGCCACCTAGGTCACCGAGGGCGCCGGTGGCGATGTGTTGGCTGAGACCCTCTTGGCAGACCATTCGCCTGAGCGTGCTCGCAATCTCGAGATCCACGAGGTGCGGAGCAGCTAGGTCTTTGGTTGCGAACTCAGAGATTCTTTGGAGGGTCGAGTCGGTGCCTGGTGCCTGGTCGATCAGGATCGGGAGAAGGGCAGATGCGTCAATGATGATCAAAGACTGTCACGCAACTCTCTGATCATCTCCTCGGGGGAAGGTCCTGGTTTCACCGGTCCGCGCAACTTTGCACGCGCTGCAACCTCTTGCCACGACAGCTGCTTAGAGGTCATCGTCAATTCTCTGAGAAGATATTCGGACAGCGACAGGCCTTCTGCCACAGCTTTCTCCTTGAGACGTCGGTGTACGTCATCTGGCATATTTCGAATCTGCACCATCTTGGACATGTCATCAATACCTATCAACATGTGCAGCACATGTCAATGGTGCTCAGCGCATGCAATATCAAGGATGTTCAGAGAATCTGACCATCCTTGATTGTCTCCGAGAGGAGATCAGAGGCAGGGCGATAGGGAATGTGAGCCGGTGTTGGCGCGTCGAGGATGACGAGATCGGCCGGTGATCCTTCTTTGATCTGTCCTCGATCTTCGAGACCAAGGGATAGCGCGCCGCCGCGGGTTGCGGCCCAGATCGCCTCATCAACGGTGAGACCCATCTGAACCACCCCTAGCGAGATCACCAATCCCATGGTCTCGAAGTAGGAGGTACCCGGGTTGCAGTCCGTAGCCAGGGTCACGGTGCATCCTGCGTCCCAGAGCATCCGACCCGAAGGCTGCGGACTCCCCAAGGTATAGGCCGCACCCGGCACAAGGACACAGGCGACGTCGGCATCGGCAAGGAGCGCTGCCTCCCCAGGAGTGACATGATCCAGGTGGTCCGCCGACGAGGCACCGATTTCAGCAGCGAGGGCCGCCCCTCCCACGTGGCTCAACTGTTCAGCATGGACCCGAGCAGGAAGACCCAGTGGTTTGGCCGCATTGAAGATGGTCCGGGCTTCGTCCACCGAGAACACGCCATCCTCGACGAACACGTCACAGAAGTCAGCAAGGTCCGCTGCTGCGGGGAGCATCTCATCAACCACCAGTTTGATATACCCATCACGATCAGATGCGTATTCGGCCGGTAGCGAGTGTGCGCCGAGAAAGGTGGAACGCACCGTGATCGGAAGTTCCTCACCGATGCGGCGTGCCACCCGAAGAAGCCGAAGCTCGGTTTCGAGATCGAGCCCATATCCCGATTTGATCTCGATGGTGGTTGTGCCGCCCCGGATCATCCTCCAGACCCGTTTGGCGGCGAGATCAAAGAGCGTTTCCTCTGGAGTCGATCGGGTCGCCTCGACCGTGGACAGGATCCCGCCACCGGAGGCGGCGATGTCCGTGTACGACTCGCCGGCGAGACGTCGGGCGAACTCGTCGGAGCGATCCCCGGCAAACACCAGATGAGTATGGGCGTCTACGAACCCGGGGATCACAGCATTGCCGGAGACATCCAACCTCTTGCGTCCCTCTTGGGCAGGCGCATCTGAGTTAGAACCGACATAGGTGACGTTGCCATCATCAATGGCAACCACTGCATTGAGAACCGGTTCTCCGACATTGGTGGTGAGGTGGCCGATCCCTGTGATGAACAGGTCCGACATCAGGCCGTCAGCGATCCATCCGCAATGAGATCGGCCACAACCTCGATCTCGTCCGCTAGAGATCGGTCTTCGGTCAACGGTGGCACGTGATCTCTAATCACGCCAGCCACGCGAGCAGTCCCGGCTGCTGGTGTCAGGGGTGCCCGATAGTCGATCCCTTGCACCGCACAGAGGATCTCGATCGCGAGAACCCGTCTGACGTTGTCGAGAACCTCGAGGAGTTTCTTCCCGGCACCCCAACCCATGGAAACATGGTCCTCCTGACCTCCCGAGGTCGGGATCGACTCCACCGAAGCAGGATGAGCCAGAATCTTGTTCTCGGCCACAAGCGCAGCCTGAACGTATTGGCTGATCATGTACCCCGAGTCGAGGCCAGGGTCGGCAGCAAGGAACGCAGGCAGCCCGCGAGAGCGGACAGGGTCGAGAATTCGGTTGGTTCTTCTTTCGGAGATCGACGCCAGTTCTGACACAGCAATCGTGGCGAAATCGAGGACGAAGGCGAGGGGTTGTCCATGAAAGTTGCCCCCAGAAAGCACCTCTCCTGTCTCGGGGAAGACGATCGGGTTGTCTACGACCGAGCCCATCTCCCGGGCAAGGACCGCTTCCACGTGGTCGAGAGTGTCGGTGACTGCACCGTGAACCTGGGGTGAGCATCGCAGCGAGTAGGCGTCCTGGACAGCGTGCTCGAAGTCATCGGTATGACTGGCCATGATCGACGAACCGTCGAGGAGGTTGGCGATCCGCTGGGCCGAACGAATCTGTCCAGGGTGAGGACGCAGTTGGTGGACCTCGGGCCTGAACGGGCGACCACTACCCATCATCGCCTCAACTGTGAGAGCGACAGCGATATCGGCCGCTTCCACGAGTCGACGAGCCCGGTCAAGGGCGATCGCACCCATCGCCGACATCCCTTCGGTCCCGTTCAGGAGTGATAGACCCTCTTTCGTCTGAAGTTTTACCGGCTCGAGTCCGGATTCCGAAGCTGGGACCACCTTGCCGCCGGTCTTGACCTTGCCTTCTCCGATGATGGGGAGGGCGAGATGAGCAAAGGGCGCCAGGTCACCCGATGCTCCAACCGATCCCTGGGAGGGGACTACCGGAAGAATGTCCCGGTCCAACATCTCCAGCAGCTTTTTGACAATGGCAGGGCTAACCCCCGAATACCCTTGTGTCAGAGTCCTCGCCCGCAGAAGGAGCATGGCCCGCACCATCTCGTCGGGGAGAGGCTCCCCTACGCCGGTGGCGTGAGATCGAAGCAGGTTGTACTGAAGGGCCTCTGCCTCATCACGACCGATATGGGTGTTGGCCAACGCACCGAAACCGGTGGTGACTCCGTAGACCACGTCGCCGGACTCGACCACTTGGTCGACCAACTCACGGGCAGGGCGGAGACGCTCGGCCAGGTCATCCGCCGGTCTTGCCTTGGCGCGTCGATAGGCCACTTCAACGACGACTTGCGGGGTGAGCGGGCCACCATCAACTATGACTGTTTCCACGGCCCGCGACGGTAGCTGCCAGTAGCGTCACGGAATGCCCACGACACAGAAGATCCGCTATTCGGACTGTGACCCACAGGGCATTGTCTTCAACGCCAACTATGCCCGCTATTGGGATGATGCCATTACTGATTGGTTCGAAGAGTTGGGTTTTGGCGGGACCGAACTGGGTGGCATCGGTGTCGACGTCGTCACCGCCAGGCTCGAGATCGATTTCACGGCCGCCGCGAAACTCGGCGACACACTGGTGACCGACACCGCAGTCGAGCGATTTGGCGAAACCTCGATAACGGTGCTTGTAACCACAAGTCGTGAATCAGACGGGCACACCGTTGTTTCAGGCAGGGCCGTATATGTGTTTGTGAATCCAGCCGATTTCCGACCCATCGCGGTGCCTGAATCGTTGCGGGAGGCGGTCGGCTAGGAATGTTGGCCCTTCCGGTTAGCGTTTAGGAGAACATGAAGGATCTCACACCTCTCCTCGCCGAGCCGGGTACCTCGTTGGCCGTGGTCGGGGCTACCGATCACCCCACCAAGTACGGAGGGATCATCTACCGCGACCTCAAGAGCAAGGGATATCCCGTGTTTGCCGTCAACCCCTATCGCCAGTTTGTCGACGGGGACGCCTGTTGGGTCAAGGTGTCTGATCTTCCTTCAAAGCCGACGATCGTCGTTCTCGTCGTGCCGGCGAAGCGGGGCATCGGTGTTCTGGAGGACTGTGCCGACGAAGGGATTCGCAACATCTGGATTCAGCCAGGCGCCTTCTCGATGGAGATGGCTGACGTTCTCGAGGCTGGAGACTTTGATTGGCTGGCCGAGGCATGTGTGATGGTCCGGGCAAGGACCGCCGTCGCATAGCTCCCCTGGGTGCGACTCAGAGCTGTCCCCGAAACAGTTCCCTGGCGATGATGTTGCGCTGGATCTCTGACGTCCCCTCATAGATTCGGGGGGCCCGCACTTCACGGTAGAGATGAGCCAGGGTCGAGTCGGCCTCCAGACCGCGGGCACCCAGCACCTGAATGGCGACGTCGACCGCCTTTTGCGCAGTCTCGGTGGCATGGAGTTTCGCCATGGCGGACCTGCCTGTGAGCGATTCGCGATGACCTGAGTCGTAGGTCTCTGCGGCTGAGTAGATGAGGTGCTCGGCTGCTGCAATTGCCACCCGAACATCAGCCAGTTGGTGGGACACCCCCTGAAACTCTGAGATAGGAGTGCCGAAGGCCTCCCGTCCAGCGGCATGCTCCACTGCTATCCCGAGAGCGGCCTCCGCCATTCCCAGAGCGAAGGCACCGACGCTAGGCCGGAACAAGTCCAGGGTTTGCATGGCGACCTGGAAGCCTTGGTCGACATCACCCAGGACGTGGTCATCAGGCACATAGACGCCATCGAACCTCCATCGACCCAAGGCATGAGGCGAGACCATCTCAATCGATTCTCCTGTGATCCCGTCGAGGGAGATCGGCACTACGAATGCGGTAACTCCCCGGTGCCCGGCGTTCTGGGTGGTTCGGGCGAACACTGTGGCGACGTCTGCGTCGGGAGCATTCGAGATGTAGGTCTTTTCCCCGGTCAGACGATATCCGTCACCATCACGCTCGGCGCTCATCGAGAGATTGGCTGCGTCCGAGCCGGCACCAGGCTCGGTGAGGGCGAAAGCCGCTACCGCTTCCCCGGAGCGGATGGCCGGCATCCACTTTGCCTTGATTGTCTCGTTCTCCGAGAGATGAATGGGGATGCCTCCAAGACCCTGGACGGCGAACGCCGTCTCTGCCTCGGTACACACCCGGGCAAGACCCTGACGGATCCGGCATAGATCCGATGCCGATACCCCATGATCGTCGAATAGCCGCTCGAGAAGCCCTGCCGATGCAATGGCTGCGAGCAACTCTCGATTGACCCGACCATGAGTTCGACCCTCGGCAATGGGGACAAGAGCCTGGCCGAGCCGCTCCGAGTCAGCAACCAGGTGGTGGACCTCCATATTCGCCTCAGGAGGAACTGCGGAGTTGCCCCAGGATTTCTCTGAGACGTTTTTCGATCTCGTCGGTGCCGACTCCGGCGTCGATGGCCTTGTTGATACCCATCGAGATCTCGCCCCAGACTGCATTGCCACCGGTCGAGGCTGCTCCAATCCGCTCTTCGAGTAGGTGGTCGCGTAGAGAGTGAAGCCGGTCAAAAGCCGACTTGAGGTGGGCAGCATCGTGAAGAGGCTGTCCGTCGACCATCTTGTGCGAAAGCTGTCGAAGCTCGTTTTGGCGGTCTTTCAGGCGAGAGCGGCGGTCAAAGGCATCGGTTGGCAATGCAAGAAGCTCATCGTGAATGTCCGCGAGTTCCTGTCTCACCTGGTCAAGAGTCGGTTCCATGGCGGTGAAGTTAATCGCTCAGCGGCATCGGTGCCGAAACGGTCGGGTTAGCCTCGCATTTCGTGAGCCCCTTTCGAGCATCCCCCGGCTTCACCGAGAGCTGGGATCACTTCCGTTTCGAGGTTGAAGATGGCGTGGCGACTGTCACCTTTGATCGCACTGACAAGCTCAACGCGCTCACATTCGATGTGTACGCCGACCTGCGCGATCTGGTCGGCGAGATCGAGCATCGCGACGACGTGAATGTCTTGGTCCTCACAGGGACCGGAAGAGGGTTCTGCAGCGGGGGAGATGTGGACGAGATCATCGGGCCCCTTCTGAACACGGACTCCAGGAGTCTTCTCGAATTCACCAGAATGACCGGGGCCGTTGTCGAAGGTCTCAGACGGGTGCCGATGCCGGTCATCGCTGCGGTCAATGGTGTCGCCGCAGGCGCCGGCGCGGTAATCGCGCTGGCGGCGGACCTTCGTGTGCTTGCCGAGTCGGCATCGTTCCACTTCTTGTTCACCAAGGTGGGTCTGGCCGGAGCCGACATGGGGTCGGCCTATCTGCTGCCACGCGTCGTCGGATTCGGAAGAGCAACCGAACTGCTCCTTCTCGGCGACAAGATTGGCGCTGAGGAGTGTGTGCGCATCGGACTGGCATCCAAAGTCGTTTCCGACGACGACCTCGAATCTGAATCGAAGAGGTTGGCCCGTCGTCTCGCCGATGGCCCGACGCTGGCATACGGTGCCACCAAGACTCTGCTGAGTAGAGAGCAGGACATGGATCTGTCGTCCGCGATCGAACTGGAGGCGTTCACTCAGGCTCTCTTGATGACCACCGAGGATCACGCCGAGTTCTACAAGGCGTTCACCGGCAAACGGCCACCGGAGTGGAAGGGCAGATGACTCCGGATCACGGCAAGATCCTCAGTCGTCGAGGATGAAAACGGCTTCCTCGTAACGACGTATCCGTCCGTCGTTGGCCCGTTGCACAAGCAGATCCTCCAGTGAACGCTGCTTCTTTTCCTGGGTCCGATCAGATTGGAGCAGCGAGAGGTCGATGTTGATGCGGAGTGCTCTCTCCGGGATCAGAAAACGTGTGATTCCGGCCGGCAAGAGGTCCTCCCCAACCGCTGCTTTCATCACATCCTCAACCGTGAGCGTGGGAAGCTCGAGAACCGCGCACCAGTCGGGGTACCTCCATTCCACGGACTCGATGGTGGGATCTGCGACTCGGTTCACGGTCCATCTGCCGGTGTAGGTGCCGACGAGAGCTGAAAGCGTGGCATTCGGACTGATCCCTTCGCCGAGCACCGATAATGACTCACCGTCGACGGTGTGGAGTCTGGGGGTGAACTCGTTGTGGGCGAGAGTCAGCGGGTCGGTGTCGGCGATCTGAGCGACGATTTCATCCGGTTGGCAGCCTCTGACTACGTGATGCCAGGTCTCGAGTGTTATCCGACCAGGGTCCACCACCTGGACCACGGCGTGGTCCATCCCCAGTTTCTTCAGGGCCTCGGTTCTCGTCGCCCCATCCAGAACCACCAGGTCACCGCTCGGCGCCTCCGAGCAAATCATCGGGTTGACCTGGATTCCGTCGGCGTCGATGCGTTCGACGAGACGATTCACCCGAAGGGGATCGACCTCTTCGTGTCGACAGAGTCGATCCAGGGAGATCACCCGCAACTTGGGAACAGAGGGCATAAACCCCATTCTGACGCGTCGTCCCAGACTTATCCACAGGCCTGAACACGAACCTGAGGTAGTTAGGCCCATATCCGGGCCTAACTACCTCAGGTTCGTGTAATTTCACCGAGGATCGCCGCCAGCCGGTCGACATCGGCTTCGTCGTGGTAGACGCCGAAGCCGAGGCGGACCCGGTCGCCCCGGTAGTCGACGATGACGTTGCGCTCGTGGAGCGCTTCGTAGATGTCGGCCGCTCGGTCAGTCTGGTAGGTGAGAAAGTTGCCACGGGTGTGCTCCTCGGAAGGCACCAAGGTTCCGGGCGTCACTCCGGTGCTCATGAACCGACGCTGCAGGCCCTGAACGTGGTCTGAGATATCGCCCGGCGTGACCCCCTCCTCCTCGAGCCACCCCAGGACTGCGTCGATCCTGTAGATCCCCGACGAATCGTAGGTCGCCCCGGCGAAACGGGTTCCGTCACTTCCGTAGGCAACCCGGTCACTCACACCACTCTCCAACTGGCCAAACCCTGCGTACCAACCTGTATTGACCGGCCGCTCGCCATATCCGGGGGGCGCATGGAGGAAGCACACGCCTTCGCCGGACATCGCGTACTTGTATCCGCCGGCAAGGTAGAAGGCTCGATCCTGGATCGATCCGATGTTGGTCGGCCGGGCCATGAAGGCGTGGTAGCCATCTATGACGACGAAGGCCTTCTCCTCGGATATCGATGACACGATTCGATCGAGATCCGGAACGACAAAACCCGAATTGAAGAACACCTCGCTGAGAAATATCAGATCGTGGACCCCCGCCCTCGACTCGCGCGTGAACCTTTCCGAAAACGTTTCGAAGGGTTCCGCAGGTACCCGGTCCACAATGGCAAGCCCCTCCTCTTCCCAGCGTCTCGACTGGCGGGTGAAGGAGTGGAACTCGGAGTCGGTTGTCAACACGCGAACGGGGGGCTCCAAACATGAGAAGACCCGTACTACCAACTCATGGGTGTTGGGAGCGATGATCAGCGTCTCGCTGCCTTTGAGCCCGAGAATGGAAGCGATCCGCTTTGTCGCTCTTGGCATGACAGTCCCAAAGATGTGCTCCCACTTGTCGTCAATCATCTCTGCGGCGTCGAGCCATGCCGTCTTGTGGGCCTCATAGCTGACGTCAGGCCATGGGTGGTGGGAGTGTGCGGCGAAGTGCAGACGATCCGGCTGAGACTCGAGAAACCTGGAGAAGTGCGGTTTGAGGTTCATTCCTCGTATCTGAACCGCATCGCTTCGAGGATTCCTACGGGGAGGGTGGGTCGGTCTGCCCTTGGAACCAAGAATGTGGAGAGACTGAAGAGGTCGCCGAACACCCGGCTTCGCTCGGCCGACTTCTCCAGGTACTTGGCTCCGGCCGATCCTCCGGTGCCAATTCTCCTGCCGATCATGCGCAGGGCCATCTGAGCGTGCCGATACCTCCACGCGGTGAAACTCTCATCGATGTCCATCAGGAGCTCGAGCAGTCGGAAAGGCTCGTGAAGGGCTGGCTGGTCGCGATACAACGTGATGAACAGCGCAGCCTGGAACGCCCTATGGCCGAGTCGGAGTCTGCCGGCCTCGCGCTCCAGAGTGTGCTTGTCGGGATCAAAAATTGCCTCGTACTGTTTGAGAACCAGGTCGAACTCCTTGAGCTGGGCTTTCTTCTCTGCGTCGCTCAGATTCGGATTGGTCTCGACCACCACACGGTCGGCGTGTAGACGGCTTTGGACAGCGTCCTTGTATGCCTCCCAGAAACTGAAGTCCTCATGGTCGAGAAAAGGCGTCCGCTCCAACCATCGCTCCATTAGATCAAAGAGGGACGGTTCGTCCTCCAAGGCCACGACCCGGTTCTTGTCCTCTTCTGAGAATCGCGTGGTGTACTCCGCGCCGGCCAGGAACAACCGATCCCTTGGCAAGAGTCCGAGCTTGTTCTCCACCACCCGAAACTGGGCGGACTGGAATCCCGAAGCCGGAAACAGGTAGTCGCGAAAGTCGAGAAAGTCGAGAGGAGTCATTGTCTCCAGAACACTGATCTGCTGGATGAGCAAGGTCTGAATGCTGCTGATTCTGCGGAGCCGGGCGATGGCAGTACCCATGTTCTGCTCGTCGACCACGTCCTGACCAAACAGTTCCGCCACACTGTCGATCTCCCAGATGATCTGCTTGAACCACAGTTCGTAGGCCTGGTGCACGATGATGAACAGCATCTCGTCATGAACCGGCGGACCGTGTTTGGCGCTCTCCAACGTCTGTGCGCCGAGGAGTTTGTCCAGTTGGAGGTAGTCGCCGTAATAGAGAGGTTGTTCGCTCATGTCGTAGTCACGACGCTAGTGGCCCTCAGTGTTGCGGGGCCACGCCGCACCATTGTTCGGATCGTTCCCAGAGCTCGCGGCCGAGATCGTCGTCCTGAGCTGCGATCGAGGGAGGCCGTGCAGTCTTGTGTGAGTAGTAGAGACCGGAATCTTCGGTTACTTCATCGGATGATGCACACCAGATCACCGTCTCTGCACCCTGGCTCGGTGTCAGGAGCCGCCGTCGCATGAAAGGTCTCACATACCAGGGGATGATGTTGGTGCTGGTCAGACCAGGATGAACCGCATATGCGTTCCACTCTGGCGTGCGATGGGCCAACTCTCTGACAAACAGGATGTTGGCCAGCTTGGAAACAGCATATTCGTCAAGGCCATAGAGGGATCTGGTTCGGCGCTGCAACTTGTCGAAGTCGATGCCGTCGACGCGAAAATGAACCGAGCTGGTGACACACACGATGCGGGTGCCGGGCAGAAAGGTGCGACGCAGATGATGGGTGAGCATGAAGTGCCCCAGATGGTTCACTGCGAACTGGAGCTCGAAACCATCTGCGGTGATGCCTCTCGTGGCTCCAACGCCGGCATTGTTCACGAGGACGTCGAGTTCGCGGCCGGTGGCACCAAACGTGCGGGCGCCATCCCGGGCCGACTCGAGTGAGGCGAGGTCGAGATGGAGAAACTCTGCTGAGCCGCCTTCCTCCCGGATGAGATCGATGACGGGGGAGACACGCTTTTCAGACCTTCCCGCGGCGACGACGTGAAATCCTGCTCTCCCTAGCTCGAGGGAGGTCGCCCGACCGATGCCAGAGGAAGGGCCTGTGACCAGGGCAACTTTCATACTGGGCACGGTATCGCCCACCAGTGGTCCGTCGCCCAAATAGCTGCGCGGTCTCACCGGCCCTCGACGGCCCTGGCGGCGTCCTCCGCCTTGACGCAGCTAAGGCTGCGCCTTCGTTGTGCGTCCTTGCCAGATGACGCCGATGACTCGGTGACACCGCGGCATCAATTGGGCGACAGACCACTAGCGTCGCCGCCGTGGACGATTGGCCTTCGACACTGAATGCGGACAACTTCTTCCTGAGGGGTCGTCTAGCTGAGGGACGCGGGGACAGAGTGGCGATACGACTTGACGACCTCGTTTTCACCTACGCCGAAGTAGATGCCAGGGCTTCGGGATATGCCTCGCTTCTTCTCGACCGAGGTGTGTCGGCGCAGGACCGGGTCCTGCTGGTGTTGCCCGACGGCATGGATTTTGTAGCTGCCCTTTTTGGCGTGTTCCGGATCGGAGCTGTGGTTGTGATGCTCAACCCCGGTCTCACCGCGGAGGCGATGAGTGCCATCGTTGACGGGTCGAGGGCGGTGGCGGCGATTGTGCATCGCCAGCATCTGGCTCACTTCCGGGATTCGGCTGGTGAGTGGACGCCGGAAGTGATCGAGGTCGTCGCCGATGTCGAGCCTCCTAACACCTCGGTCGAGACCACGGAGACGGCTGCAACTGACCCCGCCATTTGGCTCTTCTCGGGTGGGACGACCGGTGTGCCCAAGGCCGCGGTGCAGAGCCACAAGAGTCTGGTGAACACGACGAGGCTTTACGGCCAGGGCGCCCTCGGCCTCACCGAGGATGATGTCACCATGTCGGTGCCCAAGCTCTATTTCGGCTACGCCACCGGATCGAATCTCCTCTTCCCATTCTCTGTGGGGGCCTCGGTCGTTCTATTCGATGACCATCCCACTCCGGACGCTCTGTTCTCGCGCATCGCCCAACATCATCCGACAATTCTGGTGAACGTGCCGTCGGCGATCAATCAGATGCTCTCCCACTCAGATGCCAACAGCCAGGACCTATCGTCTTTGCGATTCGCCACCTCTGCGGGCGAGGCCTTGCCGGAGACCCTCTATCGCCAATGGAAGCACACCTTCGGATGCGAGCTACTCGACGGTTTGGGGACAGCCGAGATGTGGCACGTCTTCATCACGAACACGGTTGGCGACGTACGACCCGGAACCCTGGGCAAGGTGGTGCCGGGGTTTGAGATCAAAGTTTGCGACGACGACGGCACCGAGGTTCCCGCCAACGAAGTCGGTCGTCTCTGGGTGCGTGGCGACTCGTTGGGGCTTGGCTATTGGGAGGAACCCGAGAAGACCGAGGATGCTTTTCGTGGCGACTGGTTTGTCGGAGGGGACCTGGTCTCGATCGATGAGGAAGGTTATGTGACGCATCGGGGCCGGGCCGATGACGCCATAAAGGTCAAAGGTAAGTGGTTCCGCCCCCAGGAGGTGGAGTCGAGGCTCCTCGACCACGATGCAGTCAAGGAGTGCGCGGTGATCGCTGTTGAGGACGAGGCCGGCTTGGCACGGCCTGTCGCATTTGTCGTGCGGGTCGGTGAAGTGACAGAGCAAGGTCTGATCGACTGGGTTCTGGAACATCTCGAGGCTTACAAGCACCCGCGCCAGGTCTACTTCGTCGATGAGTTGCCACAGACACATTTGGGCAAGATCGACCGTGGAGCGTTGAAGAAACTGGCCGGAAGGACAGCCGTCTAACTCTTTGGCTCGTTTTGTCCCACACATCCGGCAGGATCCTGGCAATGGAGCCAAGCATTCTCCACGCCGATCTCGACGCCTTCTATGCCTCCGTTGAGCAATTGCTCAACCCGGCGCTGGCAGGCAAACCCGTCCTGGTGGGTGGGGGAGTCGTGGTAGCCGCCTCCTACGAAGCCCGAGCCTTCGGAGTGAAGGCTCCGATGTCGACACGCGATGCCCTTCGGTTATGTCCTCGTGCGGTGGTAGTCCAGGGAACCTTTGGCCGCTATCTCGAGCTGTCCGACCAGGTCATGGCTATCTTCGAAGACTCCACGCCGCTGGTCGAGCAGATCTCCATCGATGAGGCCTTTCTAGATGTGTCGGGCACCGCTCACCTGCTGGGAACACCGTCAAGCATCGCCCGTGAGCTTCGGCGGAGGGTTCGCGCGGAGGTTGGGCTGCCGCTCTCGGTCGGGGTGGCATCCACCAAGTTTCTGGCCAAGATCGCATCAGCCCGAGCTAAGCCCGACGGTCTGGTCATCGTGGCCATTGGTACCGAATTGGCGTTTCTTCATCCCCTCCCGGTCGAGGCGTTGTGGGGTGTCGGGCGAGTCACTGCATCGCGTCTTCACCGGTTGGGCATCGGCACGATCGGAGAGCTCGCCGAGGTCGACTCCAGTGCGCTGGCTCCGGTTTTGGGGCCGGGTACTTCCGGGGCTCTGCGGGCCCTGTCCAGGAATCAGGATCCGCGACCGGTCCGGGGTGGTCGGCGGGCAGGGAGTGTCGGGAGTCAACAGGCCCTGGGAAGAGGGCTCCGCGACCTCGACGAGATGTCGGTGGTCGTTCTTGGTCTGGCCGACAGGATCGGCCGTCGACTCAGAGCCAAGGACAGCTCGGGCTCCACCCTGACGGTGAGAGTTCGTTTTCCTGGCCCGCGGCTTGTTTCGCGTAGCCACACCCTTCCGTTTGCAACCGCGTCAACTGCGGCTCTTGCCAACTTGGGGAGCGACCTGGTGCGGAGGGCTCTTGAGGTGGGAGACGGTGAACCGGTCACCCTGATCGGGTTGTCCCTGTCGAACCTGACCACCGATCGGTTCCTACAACTCGAACTCGACATAGACGACGGCGACGTTCTCCGCGCAGGGAGCTTGGAGGATCTCCGACATCAGTCGATCGATGAGAGCGTTGACGCAATTCGGGAACGATTTGGGCGGGAGTTGGTCAGATTTGGACGCAACTCCGGTGGTTCCAGTGACGAGTTCAGAAGACTAGCGGAACGGTCATGAGACTTCTTCACGAACTCTGACGGGACCCTTGCCTGCCCGACGCAGCCCAACCTTGTCGCTATAGAAGAGGCGAGCCTCCTCCATGAAGGCCGACGCGTTTCCCGCGTAGTCCATCGTCGGGCCGATAGTCAGCTCCCGTCGACCGAAATCGACTGCGCCGAGCACTATGGGCACCCGGGCGGCCTCGGCAATCTTGAGAAAACCGGATTTCCAGAAGGGAACCATCTTCCGGGTCCCTTCCGGGGCCATGACCAAAGCCATCTTGTCAGCTGTGTTGAACGCATCTGTGACCTGACCGATGATGCCTCCAGGCTTGGAGCGATCGACCGGGATGCCCCCGAGGTATCTGAATAGATAGCCGGAAGGCCAGCGAAAGAGTGTGTGCTTGCCGATGTAGCTGGCTTTGAACCTGAAATGGTGGAGGGCAGCAAGGTAGACGACGAAGTCCCAGTTGGTGGTGTGCGGCGCGCCGATCACGATCATCTTGGGAACATCGGGAAGCTTCCCGAGGAAGGTCCATTCGCTGAGCCTCATGCACCGATATGCCAGCCACTTCACGACGGCGATGGTCTCAGATCGATCCGACTAGCCCGAATCGCTAGCGCGATGGAGCCACCCGGTACCCCTCTTGGTCGACCCAAACCAGCGACGAGGCATGTCCCACTGCCTCCACGATCTCAGTGGCCATCGCCTCGTCGATGATTCCGTCGTCGTCATCACGATATATCACAACCAGTCTTGCCTCATTGGGAAAACGGCTGGCGATCATGCCCGGATGCGAGCAGACAATCGTCACTTTGAACGGAGTGACGACCTCATCCGATGCGATGAGATCTCGGTCCTGTGCATTGACTCGAAGCAAATGCCAGGTTGCGAGCGCGGCGAACACGAATAGCGACGCCTGAATTGTCAGGGTGTCATCTCCCCCCGAGCCGAGCAGACGCTGGAACAGCACCACCAGGGTTCCGATGAGGGCACCCGCGGAGACCAGACCTGTGACTACGGCGAACCCGACGAGGTAGAAGCGGCGCGGCATGGTTGCGGCCTCTAGCTCTCGTGGAGCCTTGATGGCTTTGGTCCAGAACCAGAGCCAGGTCCCGAGGGCGAAAACGAGGATCGACGCAACCGCGATCACTGCATCTCCTTCAGGTCGGACGAGATCGGATGGGCCGAACGCCATAGTCATCAGCGCCGTTGCGCCGCCAATGGCTGATCCCAGTCCGATTGCCGCCATGGAGTATTCGTAGGCGCGCACCGGGTCGGTTCGGTCCGTGCCCAGACGCCGCCGGTGGTGTGCCCACGCAAGGCCACCAACGATTCCCACTGAAAGGGCCGCCGGGACGGGCTCGAAGTGCTCTCCTGGAGTTGAGGTGTCCGTGAACAGGTATGTCAGTGTCAGAATCACCATTCCCATCGAGGCCCCGATGGCGGTACTCAGACCGGCGACGGCCACCAGGAAAGTCCACGCGTGTCGGGGCGCACCCGGCTCATCTGGCCACGGTCGCCACCATCTGAAGAGCCAGACGGGTACTCCGACGAGGAAGACCGCAAGCCATGTTCCAGCCTCGGGCCCACCAGCGGTCGCCACCCAGGTCGAGTACAAGGTTTGCAGCAGCCAGTAGAGAATCCCGCCAAGTCCTATTGCCGTCGTGATCAATCCGATCGCCGATCCGACGACCCGGGGAAGGTCGGATCCGTCCGACTGCGGTGGGGTGCGTCGAGCGGCGATCTCATGGAAGGCGACGACGCCGCCGAAGACCAGCACATCGGTCCAGTCGGGGCGTCTTCCGTCGGAGAGAAGCCAGTTGAGTATCGAGTATCCGGCAACCACGAGCGCAGTCATGAACACTGCCTCGATCAGGGACAGGTAGACGGTCCAACCGGCGTTACGCGGATGGGTCAGCCGGCGTGTCGTCTCCCTTCTCCATAGGAAAACAGCGATTGGGGTGGCAACCACCAGACCGGCAAGGGACGTCGCCACCTGCTGGCTGGTGTCGCCTACAAACGAGTCACCCGGGAATGCAGCTTGCCCCAACTCGGCGAGAGCAAAGGCAGCAACACCGACAGACAGGGCAAGCAACAGGTAGGCGATCACGTCGCCACCGTCAGACTTTCCACCGCCCCGCTTTTCCATCACGCGGCGAACCATCACAATGACTCCCACAACAATCCCGCCGAGTATCAAAAGCGCAATCAGTCCACCCATCAGAAATCTCCTCTATTGCAGGCCCATGTGAAGTAGGGCCAGGGGCCCGGGTCGTTGGTGATCCACCAAATACCATCTTCCGAGGTCAGGAAGAAGATCTCGTGTTGGTCCCATGTATCGCCTAGCAACCCCCCTCCACCGAATCTCAGCGTGACTTCGACGATGACGTGGTCTCCAGAGCCAACGATCGGCTCGGTGTGGTTGTTGCTCCCCGACTCGCCCAGTGTGGCTGTGAAAGCATCCCGTGGAGCACTTCGGGCGAGATCGGCCGTGCTGCAGCCTTCGAATCCATCGGGATCGAGAACTTCGAATGCTCGATTGTAATCCTCGTCACTTATGGCCTGGAGGTATTCCTGGACCGTTCCTTCCGGGGTGCTCGAGTCCAATTGGATCGGTTCCCGGGCAAGGGCGACAACAACCAGCGTGATGACTGTCAATACGATGCCCACCGGCCAAAGCCAGCGGGCTTTGTTCCCGTCACTCACGATTGCCCCCGTTGGGAGGTGATCTGGCGTCCGTTCAGTCGGAGACCATGGGCATCATGCACCACAGGTCTCTACCCCTTGTTCGACAATGCTGGAAGCAGCTCCGTTACACCGGCGTCCGCTAGAACGATCGGCTCATATCCGCGAGCCTCCAACGCGGACGCGGCGATGTTGGCCCGGTAGCCAGTGCTGCAATAGATCCAAACCGGACGACTCCGGTCTAGCTCGTCGGGTGTGTGGTCGACAACATCGGGGGCGTACGCCATTGTTGTGTCATTCACCGTACCGCTGGGCCACTCGTCGGGAGCTCTCACATCCAGGACTTGAGCACCTGCAATCACCGCCTCGACAAAGTCATCGACCCCGACCAGACGATACGAGTCGAGAGCGTCGCCCCAATCATCGAGGTTGTCTATGGCCCCTTTCACATCATCGAAACCGATACGGGCCAACTGTCGCACGGCCTCTTCGGTGTCCTGATCCGGATTCAATACCAGGACCAGGGGTGTGTTGAATTGAGCAATCCATCCGACCCAGACTCCGAAGTCGTCTCGAAGCTCTACTGCGATGGATCCAGCCATGTGCCCATGGGCGAAATCAGCCTTGGGTCGACCATCGATCACCGTCACCACGTTCTTCATCCGCATGTAGTCATCTTTGGTGATGCCGGCAACCTCGTAGGTCTTCGGGGGCTCGACACCTGCTACGTTCGCCGGTCCCATATAGCGGTAGTAGGAGGGGAAGGGAACAAGTCCTGAAAGCTCGCCTTCGACGAATGCGTCCTGGTCGTGATAGGCGAGTACCGGGTTGGTTCGTCTCTCCGTTCCAATCGTCGATGTATGGGCTCCGGCGATGGTCGCGGTGCAAAAGCTCCCAGCGCCATGAGTGGGGTAGAGGCCGACCTCATCATCCAGCTCGGCAAGCCGATTGACGGAGATGTACTGCAATCTCGCCAGGCTTTCTGCCCGGTCGTCTCCGAGGAGGTCGGACCGACCGGCGGACCCCACGAGGAGACTTCCTCCCGAAAAGACCGCCATTGGCCGGTCGTTTATCAAAACCAGATAGGAGATGTGCTCTGGCGTGTGGCCTGGTGTGTGCAGCGGGCGGATCGTCAGCGGGCCGCCTTCGATGTCCTCTTGATGAAAGGCTGGTCGGTGACGAAACACAGGCGCAGCTCCCGCCGGGAAGACGAGTTCGCCTCCTGTCGCTCTGGCCAGATCCTTTCCGCCTGAGACATAGTCGTTGTGGAGGTGGGTCTCCAGGACAAAGCGAAGCTCGGCTCCGGCCTCGTCGAGGATTGTCTGAAACCGATCAATGTCGCGTTGAGGGTCGACGACGAGTGCGATACCTTGGTGGGTCAGGACATAAGTCGAGTCACCCAGACCCTCGGTTCGGACTGACCGGATTTCCATCGTCACCCTTGCATGCCGAGGGCCTTCATGCCCCCGGTCATGTTGGCGACACTTTCATAGCCATTCTGTGTCAGGTAAGCGGCCACCTGCCCGCTTCTATCGCCGGATCGACACACACATAGGATGGCCTGATGCTTGGGGAACTCTCCGAGGCGGGCCGGGATGTCGTGCATGCTCACGAGGATGGCATCGGGAAGGGTTCCCAGCGCCCATTCCTTGGGCTGACGCACATCGAGAATCATTGCGCCATTGTCTTCCGTCCATTGGGCCCAGTCGGCAGCCGAAACATCCTGGTATTTCATGAGCGAGGTCCCTCAGGGTAGGGGGGACGAGTCGACCGAAACGATTCCGCCGCGCTCTACACTGCGCGCCGCATCGGCGTCTCGGAGGGCAAGATCGACATCGCAGTACTCGCATCCGGCTCGGGTACGAATCTCCAGGCTCTGATAGATACCCCGGACGTTGCTTCTCACATTCGCATCGTTGTCTCCGATGAGCCAGAGGCCGGCGCACTTGCCCGAGCCGGTGACGCCGGTGTCGAGACCGCCGTCATCAGGTGGCGAGACCACTCGGACCGTGATGGTTTCTCGTCTGCCGTTGCAGACGTGGTTGAGGAGAGTGGGGCGAAGGGAGTGGTTCTTGCGGGGTTCATGAGAGTTCTCTCACCTTTGTTCATCGATCGTTTTTCCAATCGAATCCTCAATATCCACCCTTCGCTTCTGCCTTCGTTTCCCGGCATGGACGCCGTTGCGAAGGCTCTGGACCAGGGTGTCAAGGTCACCGGGGTCACAGTTCACTTTGTCGACGAGAAGGTCGATCATGGGCCCGTTGTCGCTCAGCGAGCCGTTTCTGTCGAGTCGGACGACACGGTGGAGAGTCTTCATGCCCGGATTCAGATCGAGGAGCACGATCTATACCCGGAGGTGGTGCGAGCGTTTGTCCGAGGAGAACTGAGTGTGGATGGCCGAAAGGTGAGGCGGCTTTGAGGGCCTTGGTGAGCGTCTACGACAAGACCGGCGTGATTCCGTTTGTCAAACGTCTGGTGGCCGTCGGATACGAGATTATCTCCTCAGGAGGCACCGCGGCGATCCTTGAAGAAGCCGGAGTCGAGGTGACCCGCGTCAGCGAAGTCACCGGTGCCCCGGAGATACTCGATGGGCGGGTCAAGACCCTCCACCCAAGCATCCACGGCGGCATTCTGGCAAGGGGGGATGTAGACGACGATGAGTTGGCCAGCATCGGTATTGAGCGCTTTGAACTTGTGGTCAGCAACCTCTACCCCTTCCGAGAGGCGGTGGCCGATTCCGATGCGAGCGTTCTGGACATCATCGAGAAGATCGACATCGGCGGTCCGGCGATGGTTCGGGCGGCAGCCAAGAACCATCGTCATGTTGGAGTTGTTGTGTCACCCGATCAGTACGACGAAGTGGCGAGGGCGATCGAGAGTGGGGGGTTGAGCTTCGAACAGCGGAAGGAGCTGGCAGCCGAAGCTTTCTTTCACACGGCTAGTTACGACGCTGCCGTGGTGGGCTGGATCGGTGATGACAGGGTCATTCCGCTGCGGAAGGTGTCAAGACTTCGTTACGGCGAGAATCCGCATCAGACCGGACTGCTCTACCGTGTGGATGGCGCCGAACCGTGGTGGCACCTGGCCGTTCTCCATCAGGGGAAGGAGATGTCTTTCAACAATTACATTGACGCCGAGGCCGCTTGGCGCCTGGCCACCGATCTCGGTCCGGGCGCCGTGGTGGTCGTGAAGCACACCAACGCCTGCGGCGCCGCGCGAGGAGGGCAGGTTGTCAGCACGTTCGAGAGTGCGTGGGATGGTGATTCTCTTGCAGCCTTCGGAGGAGTGATAGGCATCAACGGCGCGCTGGATGCATCAACCGCGAAAGTGATTGGGGAGCATTTTGTCGAGGTGGTCGTGGCACGGTCCGTCGAACCCGAAGCGCTCGACGTCTTGTCGGCAAAGAGAAATCTTCGAGTCCTCTCCGCACCCGAGCCGGCTTTGACTGGGGATGACTACGGGAGGGTTGATGGCGGGTTGCTTGTTCAGAGCAGGGACAGTTTTGAGGACGAGACCTGGGTGACGGTCTCTGAGCGGAGACCGACCGACGCCGAATATCGGGCACTCGAGTTCGCCTGGATTGTGGCAGCCCATGCCAAGTCGAACGCCGTGGTCCTCGCCGTTGGTGAGACGACAGTGGGTGTCGGTGCCGGCGACCAATCCCGAGTGGGGGCTGCCGAGGGGGCGGTTGCGAAGGCAGGTGGGAGAGCCAGGGGCGCCGTTGCGGCTTCCGACGCCTTCTTCCCGTTTCGCGATGGTCTTGACACCTTGGCCGCGGCCGGTGTGACGGCGGTGGTCGAGCCGGGAGGATCGAGGAACGATCAGGAGCTGATTGACGCGGCAACTGAGCACGGCATCGCCTTGGTATTCACGGGAAGGAGGCACTTCAGACATTGAGCGCCCGGATATTGGACGGAAAACTGGTTGCTTCTAGAGTCAAGGAGGAGGTGGCGACTGCCGTCGCCAGTCTGGACTACACACCGGGCTTGGCCACGGTCCTGGTCGGAGACGATCCGGCTTCGCATTCCTATGTCCGGGGCAAACGTCGCGATGCCGAGCAAGTGGGTATCAGGTCTATTCATCATGAGCCGTCACACACAGTTGCCCAGAGTGCTCTCGAGGCACTCATCGATGAGCTGAACGCCGATGAAGAAGTCGATGGGATCCTGGTCCAACTCCCTCTTCCCGACGGACTCGATGCCGAAACGATTATCGATCGAATCGACCCGGCCAAGGATGTCGATGGGCTTCATCCCCACAATCTCGGACTGCTGGCGCTGAGCCGGCGGGGACTGAGACCGTGTACACCCTCGGGAATCATGCGGATCCTGGACGAGTACGACATTGCGGTCTCCGGGGTCAAAGTCGTAGTGGTGAGTAGGTCGTTCCTGGTGGGCCGGCCACTGGCGCTGATTCTCTCGGAGAAGGGTGTCGACGCCACCGTGACCATGGCGCACTCCCGTACTCGTGACCTCGCTGCCGAAACCACCGAAGCCGACATTCTCGTAGCCGCCGCCGGATCTCCTGGCTTGATCATGGCTGAGCACGTCAAGCCTGGTGCGACTGTGATCGATGTTGGCGTTAGCCGAACGGACGGCGGTCTCGTCGGCGATGTCGACTTCGAATCAGTTGTCGAGATAGCCGGAGCCATCACCCCGGTCCCGGGGGGTGTTGGCCCGATGACCAGGGCAATGCTTCTCGTCAACACACTCCGCGCCGCCGAGGCGCGTCGGGGTAGTGCCCCGACCACAAACGTTCGCCGCGTTCAGGACGTCCAGTAACGCCCCTGACCGTGTCCTCGTCCTCGACGAACGGGCCGGTGCGCATTCGTCCTGCGTCCTTGTCAGAGACGCCTCTGCCTCGCCCTCAACATCGCCAACGTTTGTGGCCAGAGCACTAGTGGTGCTACCCGTTTCGCCGGTTGACGAACTCATTGGTGTGCTCACGCCAAAGTTCAATCGACTCGAGGGTCAAGGACGGTAATCCGGGGTATCGATACATCTCTTCTGCGTGATCGGAGTGCTGCTCGTGGAGCCAGGTCTCGAAGCCGATCACGGCATCGTTTCGAAAACTCATAGGGGCGAATGAAAGGGAAGCGCTGACGATCTGCCCGTCGTTGACCTCGAGTGTGAAGGCGCTTCTTGTGTCCGGGTCCAATTTCAGGGCTCGCGACCAGGCATTCTCATGGGTTAGGTAGCAAAGGACCCGTTGGGTTCCGTCTTTTGCGGGACCTCTGGTCGCCGCGCATCCTGTGGTGGCGAAGACCCATCCGGTTGCTTCCAGCCAGGCCATCTCCATCTCGAGATCCTCGGGGTTTTGGGCCGGGGTGATCGAAATGGCTGCCGTCTCACTGAGAAGTGAAGCTGCCGCATGGTGATCCCAGTTGCCGCGGGCCTCGAGGAATGCTTCAGAGATTGTAACGGCCTCGTCACCGGCGAGTTCCGCTGCCAGATGTGGCCGTTGAGCCAGGACCAGGCCAGCGGATATTGCCCCGACCATCAGGACAGCAGCGATAGGACCCCAGTGTTGGCGGCGCCCTGAGGAGACATCCATGCCGTCCACTTTCACACGATCGTCCATGGTCCCTGATCCCCATCGACTCGTGAAGGACCAAAAACGGGCCCTCAACCCACCTGACCGTACTCGCCAGACCTAACCCAGACCCGCCACGCTGAAAATCACATGGAAGGGTTGGCAGTAGATGACCACGCTCCCGTAGTCACCGATTGCGGTGCCGGGCGGGATGTCGTAGTTCTGGTCTCCGATGTTTCCCTTCAATGATCCGAGATCGAGATAGCCGGTGACGTCGTCGCGTCCCTTCGGATCTGGGTCGGGCACAAGGAGGACATGGAGGTCGGGGCCATTGGTCACCTTTAGATCTTCGATTCTGAGGAAGTGACTTCCATCTTCGAGCTCGTAGACGGTGGCTGTCCCCGAACCGTTGTGGAAGTTGTCGAAGTCCTCGAACTCGCCCGAAACTAGAGCGATCGGAGATGACGTCGGCATGTCCTCGTCCATCTCTTCATCCGGTACTCCCGCTGCGCTCACCATTTCGATTTCAACGTCCTCTTGGGTCATGTCATCGGGAACGACGGCCCCCGCCGACATCGGAAACTCTTCGCTCACCTCGGTGTCGAAGAGCAGGGGAGAGCCGAGCCACCATCCCAGAGCTAGAACGGGAACGCCAATGATCACCGCACCGATGATGAGTTTACGTTTGGTCATCCCACCATTCTCCTCGGTGACGAGAAAGAAGAGGTAAATGATCGGTTGGCTACTCTCCGGAGCTCCGATTCAATATCTCTTAGGAGTCTCTTGCCATGGGCACACCAATCGCCATGGGGCCGGACGGTCTCAAGGTTCCCAGCGACCCGATCATCCCCTTCATCGAAGGCGATGGCATCGGTCCCGACATCTGGGCCGCCGCAGTCAGGGTGTTCGATGCAGCGCTCGAAAAGGCCTACGACGGTGAGCGCAGTATTGCCTGGACGGAGGTCCTGGCCGGTGAGAAGGCATACAGCGAGACAGGGTCGTGGCTTCCCGATGAGACTGTCAGCGCCTTCACCGAATACCTGGTTGGAATCAAGGGCCCGCTGACAACACCCATCGGTGGCGGCATCCGATCCTTGAACGTTGCCCTTCGCCAGATCCTCGATCTCTACGCATGTGTTCGCCCAATCCGGTGGTTCGAGGGAGTGCCTTCGCCTGTGAAGAACCCCGGTCTTGTCGACATGGTGATCTTCCGGGAGAACACCGAGGATGTCTACGCAGGCAAGGAGCTCGAGGAGGGCACCGACGAGGCGCAGAAACTGCTCCACTTCGTGAAGGAGGAGTTCGGCTGGGAGATCCGTGCCGACTCCGGGCTTGGTCTAAAACCTGTGTCGGTAACCGGGTCCAAGCGTCTCGTCCGCGCAGCGATCGAGTTCGCTCTGGCAAACGGTCGCAAGTCGGTGACCCTGGTCCACAAGGGCAACATCATGAAGTTCACCGAGGGCGCCTTTCGATCCTGGGGGTATGAGGTGGTGAAAGACGAGTTCTCCGACAGAGCCGTGTCTTGGGAGGACAGCGGCGGCGACGCCGGCGACAAGCTTCTCGTCCAGGATGTCATTGCCGACGCCATGCTTCAGCAGATTCTCACCCGTCCGGCCAACTACGACGTGATAGCAACCACCAACCTCAATGGCGACTACCTGTCAGATGCTCTTGCGGCCCAGGTGGGCGGCATAGGGATAGCCCCGGGAGGGAACATCAATTACAAAACCGGTGTGGCCATCTTCGAGGCCACTCACGGCACGGCACCAAAGTACGCAGGTCAGGACAAGGTCAACCCGGGCTCGATAATCCTTTCGGGCGAGATGATGTTTCGCTATATGGGCTGGGATGAGGCGGCGGATCTCATCATCAAGGGCATCGAAGGAGCTATCGCGGCTAGAACCGTCACCTACGACTTCGCCCGACTCACCGACGACGCCATCGAAGTGAAGACCTCGGAGTTCGGCGACGCCATCATCGACCACATGTAGGGGTTGTTTGCGCCGGTCAGCCGCGTCTGGAAGCCAGGATTGCCAACAGTCTGAGTATTTCGATGTAGAGCCAGACGATGGTGACCATCAGCCCGAAGGCGGCAAACCAGGAGAAGGCCTTGGGCGCGCCCATGGCCACCCCATGCTCGATCACGGCGAAGTCGAGCAGGAGATTGAGGGAGGCGATGATCACCACGATGATGCTGAAAACGAGGGCGGGAGTGCCGGCGCCGGTGATCAGAGGAACGTTGGCTCCGAATATCGATAGAAACAGCGAGATCAGATAGAACAACCCGATTCCGACCGTGGCGATGATGATCACTGACCGCAACTTCTGGGTGACCTTGACGATCCCCGTGGCATAGAGGAACAACATCGCCAGAAACACTGCGATGGTTGCTGTCAACGCCAGGAAGACGATCCCGTCGTAGAAGGTCTCGTACTGCTTGGAAAGGGCGCCGATGAAGGCCCCCTGAGTCAGCGAGTAGATGATTCCGGTGAAGGGGGCAAGCTTCGGGTTGGAGACGGTGAGGATGACCAAAACGATCAGCGCGATGGCGACCACCCACCACCAACGCCAGATGGTGTCGGCGTTGGCCCAACCATATGTCGCACCCGCTCCCACGAGAAGCAGCAGGAAGAAGGTGGCTCCAATCACCGAGACGATGGTCATCCGATCGCCGACGGTGGCTTCGGGTGGTGACGCCGCCTGAAGGGCAGCATCCGATGCGGCTGGTTCGCCGAATTGCTTTGTCAATACTGGGTTGGCCATCAAGAAAGCGTAGAGATTCGGCTCAGGACAACGGCATCAAAGGAACGGTCTCGACAACCCCTACAATTAGGTCATCCGGCCGTGGAGTCACGCTTGACGACGATTCAGATCACTCGAGCCATCGATGTCCTCCCCGAGGAGGAGATTGCCGCTATCCAACCGTTGATAGACGAGATCAACAGGCTCAAGGTCGAGCGCAATGCAGTCGTCGCTGCGCACAACTACATGACACCGGACATATTCCATTTGGCGGCCGACATAACGGGTGACTCGTTGGCCCTCGCCAATCTCGCCCTCGAGACCGATGCCGATGTCATTGTTCTCGCCGGCGTTGTTTTCATGGCGGAGACGGCCAAGATCATCAACCCTGAGAAAATGGTTCTGATCCCCGATCTGGAGGCAGGGTGCTCTCTGGCGGACGGGATCACCGGATCTGATGTGCGCAGAATGAAGGAGCAGTATCCCGGTGTGCCGGTCGTCTCCTATGTCAACACCTCAGCCGAGGTGAAGGCGGAGTCAGAAATCACCTGCACCTCTGGCAACGCCCTGGCGGTGGTGGAGTCCCTTGGTGTCGACCGTGTGATTTTTACGCCGGATCAATACCTGGGGAAGTGGGTCGCCGGCAAAACCGGGGTCGAGATGATTCTCTGGGAAGGCTCTTGCATGGTGCATGAGCGATTCACCGGGGCGGAGATCTCGGACTACAAGAAGGACATGGGTGACATACCGGTAATCGCCCATCCCGAGTGCCCTACCGACGTGCTGGCCGAGGCCGTCTATGTGGGCTCGACGCACGGCATGATCAACTGGGTGAGCAAACATCAACCGCGAAAGGTGATGATGATCACCGAATGCTCGATGGCCGACAACGTCGCGTTGGCCGCACCCGATACCGAGTTCGTTCGCCCCTGCAACCTGTGTCCCCACATGAAGCGGATAACACTCGACAACATCAGGCAATCACTCGAGACCTTGACCCACCAGATCGAGATTCCCGAGGATGTCGCTGAGCGGGCACGTCGGGCTGTCAATCGCATGCTCGAGGTCGGGCGACAGGATTGATGGGCTAGCGAATGGCCAAGGCCAAGCTGTCACGCCTCGACGCCCCCCTGATCGTCGGGGCGGGCGTCGCCGGCCTCTCCGCTGCGCTGGGACTCAAACGAGCATATGTGATCTCCGCACCGGGCACTGGCTCGACGTGGTGGGCCCAGGGAGGCATTGCCGCTGCGCTCGCAGCCGATGACTCCCCGCGTGCACATGCCGAAGACACGTTTGCCGTTGCTGGCGGGTTGGCCGCTGCCGCCGCCGTAGAGGCTCTGACCCGTGCCGGCCCCGCTGCCATCGAGCGATTGATCCAGATGGGTGCCGAGTTCGATCGCAACGACCAGGGAGAGCTGCTGCTCGGTCGCGAAGGCGGTCATCACACGCGACGCGTCGTTCACGCCGATGGCGACGCCACCGGAGCCGAGGTCATGCGGGCGCTGAACGCTGCGGTGGCCGCGGGTGACTCGGTGACGGTGATCGAGGGGCGGGTAGTCGACATTGTTCGAACGGCTGACAGGGTTGCCGGTGTGATCACTGCAGATGGGAAGAAGCGACACATTTATGTGGCGCCTGCCGTCATCATGGCAACCGGTGGTGCCGGTCGCATGTACTCCATGACAACCAATCCTCCGGGTGTTAACGGAGAAGGGATCGTGATGGCCGGTCGCGCCGGGGCCAGACTTGCCGATCTGGAGTTCGTTCAGTTCCATCCCACGGCGCTGTTGGCGGGCAAGGATCCGATGCCGCTACTGACGGAGGCCCTTCGTGGCGAGGGAGCAACGCTGGTCGATGCTCACGGAAGACGGTTCATGGACCAATACCACCCGATGGCCGAGCTTGCCCCGCGCGATATCGTGGCTAGAGCGATCTTCTGGCAGTACGACCGCGGCTCGAGTGCATATCTGGATGCGCGGTCGATCATCAACTTTCATGAGCGGTTCCCAACAGTTACAGCCCATGCGATGTCGGTCGATCTCGACCCGTCGAACGATCTCCTTCCCGTTTCTCCTGCCGCCCACTACTACATGGGTGGTATCGACGCCGATACCCACGGTCGGACCTCGGTTGACGGGTTGTGGGCTGTCGGTGAGTGCGCGTCGACGGGGGTGCACGGAGCCAATCGCCTGGCCTCGAACTCGCTGCTCGAGGGTCTCGTGTTTGGTGCTCGCGTCGCCCTGAACGTGACTGATCACATGGTTGAGCCCGTCGGGGATCTAAGCGTTCCCAAGGAGTCGTTGCGTCTGCCGGTTCTCCCTGGACCGGCCTTCGAAGATCTCCGCAAGATCATGTGGGACAGGGTCGGTCTGATTCGCACCGGCGATGGTCTGTGGGAAGCCCGGAACGCGATCCGAGATCTCGAACCAATTCTCAAGAGGACGATCGCTGGTCGGGATGCCGCCAACCTCGGTTTGATGATGGTGATGGCATCTCTCAGGCGGAGCGAGTCTCGCGGGGGTCATTATCGGGCTGACTATCCCGACTCGGATCCGACCCAGGAGCATCGGACCCTCATCGACCCCGGTGCCGTCGAGACCATCGTGGTCGGATAGTGAAACGATCTGACTACGCCGCCATCGTGGAAAGGGCTCTGGTCGAGGACCTCGCAGAAGTTGGCGACATCACCACCCAGGCGGTGATCCCCGAGGGAACGATGGCCCGTGGGGAGCTCGTCGCACGGAGGCCAGGCGTCGTCGCCGGGCTGGAGGTGGCCGCGCTCGTCTTCGAACTAGTCGATCCGGGGATCGTCTTCGAGACAGCTCTCTCCGATGGCGACCGGGTTGGTGCGAGTGCGATAGTGGCAAGAGTGAAAGGTCGCGCGCGGCCGATCCTCACCGCCGAACGGACCGCGTTGAATCTGCTCGCTCGAATGTCAGGTGTGGCCACAGAGACCGCTCGACTGGTGGAGGCCGTGGAAGACACCGGAACCTCGATCTCGGATACCCGCAAAACGATGCCCGGGCTCCGCGTCCTCGACAAGTATGCCGTGACGATGGGTGGTGGGGTCAACCACCGGATGGGTCTGTACGACGCGGTGATGATCAAGGACAATCACATCGCCGCTGCCGGCGATATCGATACGGCCGTGGCGAGGGCTCGCTCCTCTGTTGGACCCGATGTGATGATCGAGGTCGAAGTGGAGAATCTCGACCAGTTGGTCGAAGTATTGGACACCGATGCCGATCGTGTTCTTCTCGACAACATGGATCCCGTCACGCTCCGAGAGGCCGTTACGTCGGCAGGCGAAGGAATCGTCACGGAGGCCTCGGGAGGTGTGACCCTGGAAACCATCAAGGCGATCGCCGAAACCGGAGTCGATGTCATCTCCGTCGGTTGGATCACCCACTCTCCACCACAGCTGGACATCGGACTCGACTTCGTGTCGTAATCGGTCGGGCTGTAGCCTCGAAGCCATGAGTGAACCACGGCGTGTGGCGGTTACCGGAGCCGCCGGCCAGATCGGTTACAGCCTGTTGTTCCGCATCGCCTCCGGAGCGATGCTCGGATCCGACCAACCTGTGATCCTCCAGATGCTCGAGATCACTCCCGCCCTCCCTGCTCTTGACGGTGTTTCCATGGAGCTCGAGGACTGCGCCTTCCCGCTGCTTGCCGGAACGGTCAAGACCGATGATGCGGAGGAGGCTTTCTCTGACGCGGATATGGCCTTGCTTGTCGGTGCCATGCCGCGCAGGGAAGGAATGGAGCGCTCCGACTTGCTCGCCGCCAACGGAGCGATCTTCACCGCCCAGGGAAAGGCGATTGCGGCTTCGGCCAGGCCGAACATAAATGTTCTGGTTGTGGGCAACCCGGCGAATACCAACTCACTGATAGCCATGAACAACGCCGCGGGCATGGATCCCCGCAACTTCACCGCGATGACTCGTCTCGACCACAACCGGGCGAAGAGCCAGCTTTCGGCGAAGATCGGACGTCCGGTGTCGTCGATCAAGAAGATGACGATCTGGGGCAACCACTCCACGACCCAGTATCCGGACCTGTTCCATTGCGAGGTGGACGGGCAATCCGCCTACGAGCTGATTGACGACCACGACTGGGTGAACGACGATTTCATCCCGACCGTTGCCAAGCGCGGTGCTGCCGTCATCGCGGCCCGTGGTGCGTCTTCGGCTGCTTCTGCTGCCAACGCGGCCATCGAGCACATGAGGGACTGGGCGATGGACACCCCGGAGGGCGACTGGGTCTCGATGGGTGTTCCGTCTGACGGTTCCTACGGGGTGCCCCAAGCTTTGATCTCGTCGTTCCCTTGTGTGGTCCGTGACGGTGAGTGGGAGATCGTCCACGGTCTCGAGATCGATGAGTATTCGCGGGCCAAGATCGATGCCTCCGTTGCCGAACTCGAGTCGGAGCGGGACACGGTACGCCAACTGGGTCTGATCTGACACACCCGACGAGGAATCAGGAAACGACTTTGGGCTCGAGATGAAAAACGGAGCTCTCTTGCCACTCCACCGTGCCGTTCCACCACAAGAAGTTGGTTCTCCAGGTGTGATCGAGAACCACGCGCACTCCAATCCAGTCGCGGACCGGACCGCTGTTGTCCCGCGCCGAGGGAACCCAGTTCGACTCGATCTTGTACCAACCGTCGTCACACGCAAGGAACGCCGCACTGTCTCCGGAGACCGAGGGTCTGTACCGCTGCTTGTTGGAGCCAACAGTGCCAGTGTCATCAGACTCGTAAATCCAGATCTCCTTCACTGATTTGCCACCGATGGAAGCGAGAGCACCGGCTCCAGCTTCCAGGATTGCACAGTCAGACAGCGAATGGTCGCCAAGGGCGGCGCCGACGCGAGCCCCCTCTCGCACAGACTGGGCGACGGCCAGGCGGTCTCGAAATCCCATTCCCCACTCGAATGATCCGATGGCGAGCATCATCATCAGCATGAAAACGAAAGAAAACTCGACCAGGGTGGTTCCCCGCTCACTTCTCATGGCACCAACCTCACCGGGTTGCCAATGACCCGTGCCCGCCAGACCGTGCGCTCATTTGGACTGCTCAAGTCGAGTTCCATTCTCCAGAAACAGCCGTCATTGCCAGAGTTGCAGGTGTAGTCAGAAGGGATGTCGATGATGGCGGTGATCCACTGGTTGTTGAACACCCGTTTGTCTGGGAGAGAAGTGTCGGTGGTCTGCCAACTGCAAGCGCCACTCCCGGAGCCCGTCTGGGCACCCCAATAGTCCTCGGAGATCCAGTCACAGTTCGGAGTGACGAATCCACCGGAGCCGTTTGGCTTTCGGACACTCATCCACGAATTGCCTTGAGCATCGCCGGGGTCGAAGAGTTGAAGCTCCAGCTTTGATCCGGCGTGTATTTCCTCGATCTCGACGAGGTAGAGGTCAGTGCCACCAGAACTGAGGTCGTTGGACCAAATCGACATGTCGTTGATGCCGTAGACGCGGGGTTGTGGTCCGGAGCCGGTGGTGGCGGCTATCGAGAACTGGTTGGAACCGGCGCCGATTCCTTCGCTTTCGACGTGGAACACATAGATCCCCGGAGTCAGTGGTCCACCGATCGTGCACAGAGTTCCCCAGTTGTTCTCCAGGCCCGGGAAGTCACCGGGGGCGAGTGTGTTGTCGCACCCCGGGATGAGAGGGTTGTCCGTCGGGTCGCTTGGCGTGCTGTCGACGTTGTAGAAGCGATAACGAGTCGTCACGCCGGGCTCACCCGAGTTTCTCCCCGGGGGGTACCTGAAGTCGCCGGTCTCCTCGTTGAGGTTGGAGCGCTCATAGTGGGATGGGTCGTAGACCCTCACGGTGAGGTTGCTGGCTCCTGAGCCAACTTCGACCGCGTAGTAGTAACCCGGGTAGGACCCGCTGCGGGCGTAGTCGGTATTCCAGGTGTTGCAGTTGTCTACGCTGTTGCTCGGTGTGAAACAGTTCGTGGAATATGGGTCGCCGTTCTCCCGCTTGGTGTACGGAGCGGACACGGCAGCCCAGAAGCTGTTGGGGTCATCCGTGCAATAAGTGCCGGTCGGGTCGCGTCCGAAACAACGATTGGGACTCCCCATCGGAACCGGTTTCACGTACTCCGCCTTTGCTGTTCGTGTGATCTTGAAATTGTCGAATCCCATGACGGCGAGAAAGAGGGAGTCGACTGTTGTGGAAAGCGTCACCTCGAGCACGCTCTCGGTCAGTGGTGTGGATGTCAACGTGTCCTCGCAGCCCGTCTGAAGCGGGTCACAGACGTCGTACCCGTTGGCGCGAGCGGCATCCCGAGCCTCGAGATCGGCTGTCACCGGGAATCCCGGCAGGTTGACGACCCCGGCCATGGCTGCGGCATCAACAGAGCGCTGGGTACGTGAGGTGTTCAGGTAAAGCCAACCGAGGTCAACCGCGAAACCCGCAGTGCCAAGCAGCAGGACCAGCGTTGTCGCCAGCCACACCATGGCCACGCCGCTTTCAGCCTGGCGGAACCTGTGGACCAGGCGTCTCATTCGAATGCCTCCGGTTCCAGGCGGGTGATCGTCTGCTCATCGACGGTGAACGATCCCGAGAAGGGCGGAAACCCGGTTATCCAGTTGTGGGTGTACTCGACGCGTACCCCGATTATGTCGAGCTCATTGGAAGGGCCGAACAAGACCTTGCGACTGGTAGCAGGCCAATTCTCGTCAATCGTCCAGTCGTTGGCGCAGTCGTAGGGATCGTTGCCGACGAACGTCCATGTGTTCGTCTTGGCGATGATTTGGTTGCCGGTATCCGGGTCTGCGGCGAATATCTGGAGCTTCTGGAAACGATCCATGCTCGAGGCTCCGCCGATGATGCCGACTACCGAGTGGACGATCGCACAGTCGGCGTTGACATCGTTTCCGGCCAAAGCACCGACACGAGCACCCTCTCTGGTCCCAAAGGAGACGGTGAGATAGTCCTTGAAGGCCAGACCGATCTCCAAAGTCGCCATCATGATCAGAATCATGATCGGCATGATGATGGCGGCCTCGATGAGGGTGGCCCCTCCCTCGTTTTTGCAACGACGCAAAGACCGTTCCTATCGGCACAAATCGCCTGACCAATAAAGCTCACGCCTGGGTCTGGAGGCCCTTTTTGGGTGGTTCTGGACCGCAGAATCTCTAGTCGCCGACAAAGAAGAAGGCCGCCTCAGGGCGACCCTCTCCGCGTCTGGCAGGTGCTGGTCTAGAAGTCGACGTCGAGATCGCCGACCGCTGCTCCCCACTGCTGGATGACGTTCTGGTGCATCATCAGTTTGGCGAGATTCCCCGAGACCTTGAGCTTGCCGGTCATGAAGGCCGTCTGAGTGTTGAGTTCGCCCTTGAAGATGGCCACAGCGGTGTCATAGGACTGCTTGACGGTTACGTCGGCGTTGTCGAGGTCTCCGAGAGCCATGAGAGCGTTGCCGCCACTCGCCGACAGGTAGTAGTTGACCCCTCCATCGGGTCCGTCTTCAACCTCGAACTGGATTCCGAGATCGGCGGCGCCGAGGGCGTTCTTGAAACCGTCATGGTTGCTGAGGGCCGTGGTGACATCCTGGGCCCAGTCTTCGGTGAGGAACTTGGACACGCCATATTCTCCTTGGTTTGTCAGTCGGTTCCGGGGAATCGTAGTCAGGCCCATCAACATTGAGACAATGCTCAGGTGATCAGTTTGGCGATCGAGGTCTCCGCCCCCCGAGACAATCTCGTGAGAGGTTCTCTCGGGTAGCCGGGCTCCAATCCGGCCGCCTTTGCCGCCGCCTTCACACCCGGCACACCATGAGCTTCCACGTCTTCGCTGAGAGAGCTGAGTCGCTTTTGGGAGCGTCTCGCCCCCGCTGGGTTCTCCTTGGCGGTGGCCAGGGTGCGCATGACCAACTCAGGCGTGTAGTTGCCGCTGGCGGTGATGGCCCCGTGGCAGCCAATGGCCATGGCCGCGGTCAAAGCTCTGGTCGCTCCCGAGTACAGGAGAAATCCGCTCGGTGTGGCGCCGACGATCGACTGAAGCCTGACTACGTCGCCGCTGGAGTCCTTCATTCCGATGATGTTCTCATGACGCGACAGCCGCCAGATGAGCTCGATGGTGAGGTTGTAGCTGGTGACCGGTGGCACCGAGTAGAGAAGGACGGGGAGCTTGGAGCGATCGGCGATCGTTCGATAGAACCTCTGAACGGCTTCGGCTCTCCCGCGGGCGAGAGTTGTCGGGGTCATGACGAGAAGGGAGTCGGCCCCCGCCTCGGTCGCTTCGGCCACCAGATTGAGCGCCACGCGGGTGGACTCAGCGGCGATCCCAACCATCAAGTGCGTCTTGCGTCGACGTACCGCTTTGACCAGTCGGCTTCTTTCTCCAGGCTCCAGATAAGGCCCTTCGCCGGTCGATCCGCCTATCAGAAACCCATCGATGCCCTTTCCTGCCAGAAGGCGCACGTTGTGGGTGTGGGCCTTGGTGTCGATCTCGCCGCGCTGGGTGAATGGGGTTATCAGAGCAGGCAGATAGTCGGGCAGGTCGGGCATGAGACCACGTTAGAGCGGCAACGACGACGTGGCGTCAGGGAACGAGGTGTATTGGGTTGCCGATCATGTAGGCGCGCCAGGTGGTGGTGTCGTTGACACCCGAGGTGTAGGCATAGTTCATCTTCCACCAGCAGTTCGTGCATGAATATGTGGCCGGAATATCCATCTCGAATTTGAGCCAGCGTCCGTTGTACTCGCCGGGCGTGACGACCTCCTGGCACGTGTTGCCGGCAGCAACTGTGTTCTGGAGTGTCCAGTTGGTGCTTGTGATGTCCCGTGAGTAGATACGGCATTCACCTCCATCGAATACCGAGCCGGAGGGGTCGATGGGCTGCAATGTGCCGTCGGCGGCCGATTCGCCGGTGTCATACATCTCGACCACAAAAGTCTTACCGGCGTAGTACCCGGGCACCTCGGCGAGGTGGAATGCGGTTGTGGATCCGCTGGCGTTGTTGAAGATCGAGAAGTCACCAAGGGCAAAGATGTTCCCGGTGTTGGTGCGGATCGAGTAGCGGTTGAGACCGCTGAAGTCTTCGCCGCTGGTGCCGAGATTGGCGTCCTGCGTCGTTCTGCCTCCATTGGAGTTGGCGACGATCTGAACAACCCAGATCCCATCAGGCGCCGAGCTGGTGTTGATCGAGGCTCCACAGACATTGTCCCAAACCCAGTTCCCCGCGACTGAGAAGGGGGGATCATCATCAGGATCGACCTGGGCTTGAGGAGCGTAGGTCTCCGAGCAAGCCAGAGTGTTGTCAGAGATGTCGAGGGGTGTTGGGTCGGGTTCGTAAACGTTGACCGTTACCGTTTGGCCTACGCATCCGCCGCCACCACAGAAGTTGTTGTGGTCACCGGTTCGATGCTGGTCGCCGTTGGTCACTCCTCCACTCTCGTTGTGGAACGCCATATCCAGAGTCTGGAGCGTGACGCTGCCACCGCCCGGTATGAGACCGTATAGGTATCCCGTGTTGCGATACATCGGGTTCTGGTCACAGCTGTTGTTGCTCCCATCACCGTTCTCGCAGTATGAGGAGTAGGCGTCGCCCATCCGGGTGTCGGTTCGGGTGCCGTGGATGTTGGCCCAGAAGTTTCCGGCACAGCCCGAGTTGGAGCTGTAGCAAGTGGGGTCGTTGCCGAACTTGTTCGCCGGGCTTCCCAGTTTCAGCGGGGGTATGTATTCGGCCGTCCCCACCTCGGTGATCGTCTGATCGGCAAACCCGAACACCTTGAGAAAGAATGTGGGGACGGTGTCGCTGATGGTCACCCGGAGTTGGTTGATCTCACCCGAAACACGTTCCGGATTGACAACGGTCTCTGCGGAAGCATCGTTGTAGCCGTTCTGGACGGCGATGCTGTGTGCGGTGCCGAAGGATGTCGGCTCGTCCCCCGGTAGCCAGACGACTCCGCCAAGGGCAGCAGCGTCGGCTGCGCGCTGAATCCGGCTCGAGTTGAGATAGAACCACGCAAGATCAGTTCCAAAAGCCGCCATCCCCATGAGCAGCACCATCGTGGAGCCAACGAGAACCAGAGCAGCCCCCCGGTCACCGCCTTCCTTGAACATCCTGTAGAGCTTCTTCATTGAGAGCCCGTGGTGTCAGGTTCGATCTGCATTACCGCGATCTCGGTCCAGTTGACTGTTGGGAATGGAAAGATTCCGGTGATGCTGCTGTGACTGAAAACGATCTCGATTCCGATGGTGTCGAAGTCGGGTGGTACGCGGTCGCGACTGGTCGACGGCCAGTTGCAGCAGTTGGTCCCCATCGAGAACCCGTGGCTCCCAGCCACGTTGCAATCGAGACTGCTCAGCGGTCCGTTGTTGACCCAGACGTTGGCGTCATTCGACGGGAGTGTCGGAACAGTGCCATCGGCCGGGGCCTTGAAGATGGTCACCGACTCGATGTTGCTGAATCGGAGATTGCACACGGCTTCCTCCACCACATCGAGAATCACACTGTCGGCGGTGGGACTGTCGGCCGCCGCGGCTCCGGTTCGAGCTCCCGCCCGCGCAGCGTTGGTGACTGTTATGTAGTCGATCACGAGGAACCCGATCTCGGACAGCCCGATGGCCAGGATTATCAGCAATGGCAGAACCAACCCCACCTCGACCAGCGATGCGCCTCGGTCTTCTCTGCGACGTCGTCTCATGATTCGAAGAGTTGAGGCTCTATTTGGAAGTAGGTTGCCGTGGTGAAGTCGGTAGTGACGCCGAAGAACCCCGTCGCCCAACTGTGTGTGAACTGGATCTCGACTCCCAGCCGGTCTGTGACCGGAGCCTCTATGTCGCGGTCGGACGGGTCCCAGACGGGTGTCACATAGATTGTGCGACCGGGCTCGGGGCATGGCGACCAGTCACAACAGCCGGAGAGTGCCGGAGACACTGTTGAGGAGCAGCCCGTTCCTGGTGCATACGAGTAGGTGGTGCTCTCCCCACCGGCGGCCGCATCGAAGATCCGCACGTTGTCTCCAATGTCGAGCCCTATAGGCGCAAGCGTGCCTTCAACACTCCGGAGGACCAGGATGTCTGCATTGGGATCGTTGCCAAACGTGGCGGCGGCACGGGCGCCCCCTCGAGAGGCATGGCTGACTGACAGCCAATCCTTGAAGGCGAGCCCAAATTCGATGACGGCAAAAAGGGCGAGAAAGAGGAGGCTGTAGGCGATGGCAGCCTCAACCAGGGTCGCCCCTCTCTCAGTGTTCTGTTGTTGTCTCATAGGGTCCCCGGAATGGTGACGCTTGCCTTATATCGACATTTATGGGCGTCCGACTTAGGGTCGGAAGACTCATTCCCCAAGTTCCTCGACATCGGTGGAGTCCTCCCTTCCTACTCGATGATCGTCGGCTGGAGACCGGATTGGTCTCCCGGGTAGACGCTGCGAGCCTTGAGGGACACCATGTTGGATTCGAGAAGAAAGGCTGTCAGTTGAGCGATCTCGACGATCTCGGCGCACTTGCTGCCCTTCATGACGGGGCACCATTGAGATTCTGGATACCCCGGATAGAACACCTCGTGTGGCCCCACCGACTTGAGATCGAACCAGACCCCAGCGAGATAAACCTGACGGAACGACTTCACGGGTCGATAGCTGACACCGTTGCCCAGATTGTCGTGCCACAGTTGGGGCGCCACCCCGAAACGCGGCGACTCCATAATCGAGTCGTCGAAGATCTGTCCGCTGTAGCCGGCCGCGTATTCCGTCAGACAAAGCTGCATCTGGATGTTGTCGTCCTCCAGAAGAGGGCCTACGAACTCGTCGGGGTCACAGCTTTCTGGTGCATAGCCACCTCCGTCGAGGTATGAGACCGAACCACCGTTGCTCAAGAGATGATCCCAAAGTGGCTCGTTGTCCAGCACGAGTATTGTGTCGCCGCTTCTGACGTTGATGGGGTTGTCGGTACGCCAGAGACGGCCCTGCTCACCATCGGCGAACGCTGAAGAGCCGATCAGACCCTCGGTGACGTCGGCTTTGACGCTGTTACCGGTGTCGATGACCACTCCATCGATCAGCACACCGTCGGCGGCGGCAGCGACTGTTTCTCCTTCGGAAGTCACCTCGTCGCAGAGATCCATATTCACCGAGGAGTTGAGCACGACGTTATTTGGGGTGTTTGCGGCGGGATCCCAGGACCATGATGAAGACGAATAGGTCCAGATGATGTGATCGACACCCATCGCGATCGACTCCGGGACGTGGTTGTTGGCGCTGGTCTGTTGATCGCATTCAGGTTGTGTGGGGACGAGAGGGTTACCGAATAGCGGTGGGGCGATGTTGCCAAACGAACCAGCGGATGGTCCGTCGCAGGGTGGCTCGGTTGTCCCGCTGGGACCGGTGTCGAGACAGATCTCCCCTGGTCCTGCCCCGGCTACCAGCGCGAATGGGAGAGCGCCTGCTCCATCTGGTGGGAAGACGGTGACCACCGCATATGCATCTGTGCTCACGGAATCGACGCCGAGTAGTTGGCCGAAGGTGGTGTCGGTCTCCTGTTCCGGAACCCGCACTCTCAACGAACTGGGGCTGAGCGAGATGCAGTCGAGAGTCCCAGAGCCCCAACCGGACGGCTCGGGCATCGGGAGAAATGCGGCAGTTCGGCCCGGGTCTGTGTACGACTGCCATGCTGCTCGCCACTCGGCGTCGGTGTAGGACGTGTCGAGGTTG
>CAXMMT010000006.1:0-4731 GCA_964194555.1 uncultured Boseongicola sp.
TGAAACAGGCCGGGATCGAGGTAGACGTCGATGGCTTCGACTGGTCTTATCGTCAATATGGACGATTTCGGCAACGGTGGCCGTCAACTCCGTCTCCGATGCTCCCATACTCGGCTGTTCTGCACCCTTTTCTGGCTTCCGTGGTTTCGGGCGTCGCGACAGCCCAAAAACCTAGAAGCAGACAGGGTGCAACCCGTGTCAACCCTCCCAAAACCACCCACAGGTACAGCAGAAGAGCTACTTATGGGCGGTCCGCTCGGCTTGTGCTCCGGTGTCGTCCTGAACTTTCAGTCGCGTCCTCTCATGAGTGAGACGCGGAACGGTCGAAGCTCGCCGGTGGCATAACTGCCAGCTATGGCTGGATCTTCGTCCATCACCCGCCGAGCAGCAGATTCATTAGGTGCCTCGAATATGAAGATGCCTGTATTCACCGAGCCAAGGGTCGGACCGGCGAGCACCAGCGTGCCCTCTTCGAGAAGCCGTTGATAGCGCTGGAAGTGCTTTGCCCACACGGCACTCTCCTCTTCCGTCATCGTCTCAGCGAAGTCTGAGCGAGGGGGATGGATGAAGTAGATCCACTCGGCCATGTCGTCATTGTCGCGTTCGGATGAAGCGATCGCTGTCTTTTGGGATCGTGATGTAAGCGATCCACACCATTGAGAGCAGTCTTCGCCACTCGCAAATAACGGCACCTCTGTTCGATCCCATGTAACCCGACCTGCGAGAGAGCCTCATGGAGCACGCCCTCAGTTGGTGTTGTCACCGGGTCCGTCCGTACGTCCTTCGGGCCGGGTGATGGCGGGTGCGAAACGGCTACGGGAGGGCCAGGAGAGTATCTCGGACGCACGTGGAAATTGGTGGACGGCCCGAGGAGCGTTCCCGGTTTTTTGAGGCGAGGAAAGTGCCTTCCTTTGTCTTGCACGGTTATTTTCTGGACAAAGGATTGAGCACTTCGAGTAGTGGATCGACGTCTGCTTGGTCGATTCCTATTTTGTGGCCGTTGCCGGTGAGGGTGGCTGTGTCTTTGGCCCGCTAGGCCAGGAACACAGATATCTCAACGGCGTCGCAACGCCGGCTAGAGGCGCTCCAACTCAGGAATACGGACTCCGGTAATCGCTTCTAGTCGGTGATACACGGTCAACACGGTCGGTTTGTACTGACCGCGGATCGCTTCTCTTGTGATCTTGGGAACAGGCGGCTCTACCGAACCCTGTAGCCAGGTGGCAATAGTAAGAAGGCGGGCGCCGAGGGTCAGGGCCTCGAAGTACTCGAGATCAGGGATCTCGCCTCCCGATAGCTCACCGTAGGCAGTCACCAGCTCCGACCGAGCCCGTCTACCGGACATCACCCCGGTCCAGAAAGCCGACCAGGCAAGATCGGTCCGAGGATCACCGATGCCGGCGTGCGACCAGTCGATAATCACCAAGCCACTACCGCCATGGGGCACAATTATGTTCTCCGGATGGAAGTCGTTGTGAAGGACGCTCGGGGCCACGGTGGTGGGTGAGGTCCCGTTGAACCATTGGAGTAATGAGCGGAAGTCGGTGAGTCCGAAACGGTGGACGGCATCTTCCAGGGCGGCGGGATCAGGCGCAACAAACCCGTCTCTGGCGACCAGTACCCCGGTTTCTTCGGACACCACTTGCGGACTCAACTGGTGCAGTCTTACCAATTGGCGTGCCATTCCCGGAATCAGATCGAGTGACGTCGATAAGGCCGATTTGAGGTCTCGCCCGGCCACCCTTTCCATTATCACGATCGATCCACCAAAGCCAGGAGCATCGTCGACCTGAAGCACCACGGCAGGCACCCTGACCCCGCGATCGGAGATCGCTCGCATCACGTAGTACTCCCCGGCCGCCTGTGACGCCCCAAGGGGTCCAGGGTGGACTTTGAGCACCAGCTTCTCGCTGACCGGTCCACCCGTATCCTGATAAGTGAGTTCGAATGAGTAAACCGAGGTCTCCCACCCGCCCTCGATCTCGGTGAGATTGTGCACCTGCACTTTTTTTCGAGACGGATGGTCGCGCCTGAGCACGTTCTCCAGGTATCGCTCCATCAGATGATGAAAAGTGCAGCAGGATGGGCAATCCAGTCGACTCCGCTACCTCGCAAGGACAAGTAGTAGTCGATGTAGCGCTCTCGAGTTGAGTCTCCGAGCACCCTGCAGTCTGTTTGGGTGAGGAAGCTCAGCAGCATCAACTTCACTGGATCGATGCCGTCACGAAGCAACGGCGCTAGCTGGCACTTTGCTGTCATGATTCGGCTGGTGAACGGCACCGCCGCCTCGGAGAGCACGCGATTGATATCGTCGGCGAAGAGAGGGGACGCTCCGCGGGCCTCGATGAACACCTCCTCATACACCTTGTTGATCCCGCCTCGCACCGGGCTGAAAATCAGCACCTTCCCGCCTTCAGAAGTGAGCAGACGAGCCTTGTGAGCCCAGGTCAGGAGGTCTCCGGCGAGATACTCGAAGACATGATTGAAGAGCACGATGTCGAATCTCTTCGGCGTATCGAATTGCTCGAAGGGCAGGGGGACCAACTCGTAATCGAGCTGGTCCGAGAACGACTCCTCCAGACTGCTCCTCAACTTGGCCAAAGCGTCGGGGCTGGGATCTACGCCTACGAAGCGCGAGACCTTGGTGTCTTGGCCGCGGAGCATTCTCAGCATCGGCAACTCGAATAGGCCTGCGCCCGAGCCGACACTCAGGATCGTGACATTCGTGAGCTCCCGGCAGTAGTCGGCGAGGTGGGCGAGCATCAATTCCGTCTGATCGGTCGCCTGGCGGAACACGTCATGAGCTTCGGAGTAGAACGGCTCGGAGAGAACCTCGATCACGACTCACCCGCCGCCTCTGATTACGAGAAGATTGACTGTCTGCGGAAAGACCACCTGGTCGCCCTTCCGGAACTGGCGGAGAATCGGCTCGAAGAACCCAACGCCTACCGACGGATCGAGAGTGACCTTCTGCAGATACTTCTCGAGCACATCGGCCCGGTCTGGCACCACGTGATTGAACCCAAGCTCGAACACCTTGTACCTGACTCCCGCCGCAGAAAGAAGTCGCTCGCTGTCCTCGAACTCCATATAGCGGCTCCCACCGTGGGCAGCGCGGTAGAAGCTGTGCACCTTCTGGTACGCCGAGCGGCCGGCCAGTTGATAGACGAAGAGGAACCCTTGTGGCTTCAGCGCCGCCATCAAACGCTCGTACGTGCGAGACATACGTCCGAGGTCCACCGTCGTGAACGAGTGAATCGCCCAAATAACGTCGTAGCGAGCATCTTCCAGGGCAGGTAGATCCTCGATCCGCGCCAGGAAGGAGCGACCCACGGTGAAGTGGCTAAGGCCATCGAGAACTTCTGTTGCGCGATTCAGGCTGGCTCTCGACCCATCGAGAAGATCAGCGTGGATATGGACATCTCGTGCGAGCACCGGGTCTAAGTAACTTGGGAAGATGGCGGTCCCACAGCCCACATCGAGCAAATCAATCTCACCACCGAGCGCCCGGAAGACGCCGTTGAAGTCGTAGGCCCGAATCAGGCTCTTGTACTCGACCGCAACGACGTCAACCCAAGAATCGACGTCCCAATTGACCGTCGCGTAGAAGCCGGGCCCAGGACTCAAGTTCGAGTCGTCTGGCGCGGTCTCACCCCCCGTAGTTGGGGTCCTTCTCGACCGTCTCTCCCATCGTGTAGAGGTAGGCGTCGAGGGCCTCCTCGGCAGCAAAGCTCGACCCCTCGACGTCGTAGGCCAGGATGACATTGATTCGGTCTCGCGTGCCTTGTACACCCCGAACACTGTGCCAGCAACGATTGCCCTCCATCAACACCAGGCGGCCCGGCTTCGGCCTCACAGTGACCTTCTTGCTTCTGATCGACCTAGCCAACCAGCTCCGGGCTAACCGATCAAGGGCCTTCTGTGTTCTCACCCTTTCTTGATTGCTTAACAGCCAGCGGAGCCGGGGGTAGAACTCCGTTTCGCCGCCTTCCACCTCGTTGAGATAGATGATTGCCGTGACCGCGCAGCGGTCGTAGTGCCACCGATACTCAGAACGGCCCGGGGGCATAACATTGACGTTCACCCCCACACGGGAGCTGGCCAAAGGGACCACGTCCTCACCGACGAGATTACGAACCATTTCGTTGACGCGCCCGATGTAGAGGTCCCAGATCTGGGGCAGATGGTCGCGAATTGCGAGGCCATCGATCACCGAATAATGCAGCGATCGTCCCCGCATATCGCGATGAATCTCCTGAAGAGGATTCGCTTTCCGGTACTCGGCGATGGCTCCAAGGAGCTCGCGACAGGAATCCCTATCCAAGTAGTCGTCCCTGAGGACATATCCCGACAAGTCTTCCACGATTCTCCCCTCAGCCACGATCTGCGTATGGCAGAGTTCCGAAGAGGCTAACGAGTCGGATCGTGTCGCCGACGGGCCCTACGTGTTCCGCGTGACAGCGGTATTGTGTTATCCGCCGGGCGGCGAGGACCACTATCCAAATCTTGGGTCTTCGCAATGATCAAGAGTTCACTCGCTAAAGGAGTTGCTACTCGACGCGGTCTGAGCCGGCAAACTCCGACCCCATGAAACCAGCTCGGAGGGCCAGACCCCATGGCACCCACACTGTTGAGTGGCAGTTCAGCGAACTCAAGAGACACCGCTAGACGGTTCGGATGGCCGTCAGGAGCGTTGGTCGATATCACCGGATCGCAGGCGAGACCCCGAAA
>CAXMMT010000007.1:0-69957 GCA_964194555.1 uncultured Boseongicola sp.
TGATCCAACGGCCGACCACCAGTACAACCAGGGCGATTGCCAACAGGATGGCCCATTCGATCACCGTCTCTCCAAAAGCTTGCAGACGGTCTACAAGACTGTCCCAAAACGACATCTATTTCCTTTCGGTCGTTACCAGCCGGAATATACGCCGTCGTCAGCCGTCAAGACGCCCAATCCAGGTGCAATCCAACAATCAGTCCACCGGCCGGGCCCGACGGGATCACCGTGAAGTTGGCCCGGTACGGATCGGCAGGCTGCGGACGCACCCACGTCAAAGTATGTCGACGCAAGCCGACTCAAACCAACTCATAAACCGGGGCGGCCCCGGTGGGCCTCATCGATTGCCTGATCGCTGCCATCGCAATGAGATCGGGTGCACACCTGCTGGCACACGACCGGGATTTTGACCGCATCGCCTCGGTTGTCCCCTTGCGACTCGATTCCTACAACTGACCGGAGTCCACCAGAGCTTGTATTTCTGCCATGTAGCCGGGATCGTCGTAGCGGCTGAGCAGGAAGGAGTTGGAATATTCCGGGAGGGCACGCCCGGTGACGTGGGCGGACACCAGATCCCCTGCACCGGCAGCGACCATCACGCCAAATCCGCTGAGACCGGCGACGACGTGAAAGCCCTCGGGACCGCATGGTCCGATGAGAGGCAGGTTCTCCCGGGTCTTGGTGTAATAGCCGCCGTCGACGGTCGATTCAGGCAACCCGTCGAGATACGGCGCCAGCCCCGGCACCATCGTTGTCAACCCTCGCATGACGACCTCGGGGTAGAGGGGGTCGTCGCTTATCGGCCAGGTCGGCTCGAGGATCTCGCGATGGAATTCCCACAGAGCGACGAAGTACGGTGACTCCATGCCGCCCTCGGGACGCCCATGGCAATAGATGGGCATTTCCCCGAGGACGTCTTCGCGACTCATGCGTCGCAACTCCTCTCGCTCCTCGTCACTCCAGTCGATTCGTTGTGGGTCACTCCAGATGATCATCGGCGCTTCCTTCGGGATTGCACCGAGGTGATCCCTGAAGGCAACCTTGAGGTGAAGCTCGGAGAATAGAGGGAGGTCGACTCCGGCCATGGCGGCGACAGGACGGGATAGTGGGCCGGCAGCTGCTATCACCGTGTCGGTGGCGATGGACGATCCGTTGCTCAGCGCGACACCGACTACGTGCCCTGACTCGACATGAATGTTGGTGACCTCCGCTGAAATGAGCTCGGCACCCTGGGCCTTTGCCTGATCCACCATCCAGACGCCCAGTTGCTGGGCGCTGAACCATCCGGCCCGGCGTACGTGAACGGCTCCAACGGCCCGTTCGGTGATGTACTGAAAGTGCTCACGCAGCTCGCCGGGCCCGAGGATGTCTACGCCGTCGGGTGCATTCCCATATGGATCAGGGCCGGGATGTTGTCTCACCAGCCCGGCCGAGAACCCGGATGTGATGTGAGCCTGGTCGACCATTGCCCGCAATCGTTCGGGCTCGGACGTGACGAACAAGTAGCCGCGTCTGTTTAGACCGAATATGTCGGATGACTCCTCGGCCATCTTCTCGAGAAGGTCAATCGACCGGTTCATCAGTCCGACCATCGGCTTGTTGGGCCACCAGTTCCGATAACACTCGGTCGACTTGTCCGACGTGAGAGTCAAGGGCGCTCTCGGATCGACCATCACCACATCGCCCAGACCTTCTCTGACAGAGAGGTGAAACGTCGCCGAGACACCGGCGATGCCGGCACCGATGACCACGGCGCTTGCCCGTCGGCTCACCACTCAGGGCGAGAGGTGGGCCCGGACCCGCGCTGTCACGGATTCGGGAGTGAAGCCGAGGCGGTCGGCAAGTTCGTCAGCAGGAGCCGAGGCACCGAAGCGGTCGATCCCGATGCTCAATCCGTCTGAGCCCACGATCGCACTCCAGCCGAACGTCGATCCGGCCTCTACCGATATTCTCGGAACGGCACCGAGAACCCCGGATCGGTATTCGTCGGATTGTTCGAAGAAGAGCTCCCAGCAGGGCAGGCTCACGACCCGGGCGGTGACACCTTCGCCGGCGAGTAGATCGGCGGCATCGAGTATCAACGGCACCTCTGATCCGGTGCCTATCAGGGTCACGTCACTGCCCTCTCGCACGACGTATCCGCCCTTGGCAACTCCCCCAGGGTGCGGCTCCAGCGTCGGAAGCCCCTGACGGGTGAGGGCGATAGCCACAGGGCCATCCTTGCGATTGAGGGCAATCTCCCACGCCTCGATTGTCTCGTTGGCGTCGGCCGGACGGATCATCCAGAGGTTGGGCATGGCCCGCAGCGAGGCCAGGTGCTCGATTGGTTGGTGTGTCGGTCCGTCCTCTCCGAGGAATATCGAGTCGTGGGTCCAAACCCAAATCGAGGGGATTTTCATCAGGGCTGAGAGTCGGACCGCGGGACGCATGTAGTCGCTGAATACGAAGAAGGTGGCTCCGTAGGGTCTGAGCCCTCCGTGTATGGCCATCCCGTTGACCAGCGCTCCCATGCTGTGCTCTCGAATTCCGAAAGGGATGTCGCGGGCGGCCGCATCGTCTTTGGCGAAGAGTCGACTCGAGTCGATGACGGTCTTGGTGGACCCGGCCAGGTCGGCTGAGCCACCTATGAATCCGGGAACCTTCTCTGCGATCTCTGCGAACAACCTTCCCGACGAGGCACGGGACGCCACCTTTTCGCCGACCTTGAAACCGGGTCCGTCCAGGGTCACCGCTGAGTTCGAGTGGAGGGAATGCCAGAGATCCTTCTGTTCTTGGGTGGCGTCGTCAAACCGGTGGTTCCAGTCGGCGTGCGCGGTTCGCCCGCGGTTCATGGCGTCGCTGAAGAAGGTGTAGACCGTGTCGTCGACCCAGAAGTCGGGATCGATCGGATAGCCCATCGCCTCTTTGGTCATCTTGATCTCGTCGTGACCGAGCGGCTGACCATGGGAGGCCGCGGTGTCCTGAAGGTTGGGGGCGCCGTGGGCGATGTGAGTCCGACAAATGACCAGAGAGGGGCGGTCCTCTTCGGAAACGGATTCCTCGATGGCCTGGCCGATGGCCGTCCGGTCGTGACCATCGACCCTGAGCGTGTGCCAACCCTGCGCCGAGAACCTCGCGGCGATGTCCTCGCTGAAGGTCATGTCCGTTGAGCCATCTATTGAGATGCGGTTGTCGTCGTATAGGTAGATCAGCCGGCCCAGGCCGAAGTGACCTGCGATCGAGGCGGCCTCCGAGCTGATGCCTTCCATGAGGTCGCCGTCTGAAACGAAGCCGTAGGTCCGATGGTCAACCAGATCTGGTCCAAGGCGACTGCGGAGATGGGTCTCGGCAACGGCCATTCCGACCCCCGCGGCGAATCCCTGGCCGAGGGGGCCGGTGGTCATCTCGATACCAAGGTCGTGATCGATCTCGGGGTGGCCGGCGGTGTGACTATCCCACTGCCGGAAGTTGCGGATGTCGTCGAGAGTCAGCCCGAACCCGGAAAGGTGGAGGATGGAGTAGAGGAGCATCGATCCGTGTCCGTTGGAGAGCACGAACCTGTCCCGGTCGGGCCATTCTGGAGCATCCGGGTCGACGTTGATGAACCTCGACCAGAGCGTGACCGCAATATCGGCCATTCCCATCGGCATGCCCGGGTGACCCGAGTTGGCACTCTGGACCGCGTCCATCGCCAGAGCCTTGATCGTGTTGACGGCTAACTGCTCGGCTGATTGCGAATTCGACATCGCCGACGAGATTACATCGACACCACTAGTGGTCTGTCGCCCAAATAGCTATGCGGTCTCACCGGCCCTCGACGCCCCTGGCAGCATCCTCCGCCTCGACGCAGCTAAGCCTGCGCCTTCGTTGTGCGTCCTTGCCAGATGACGCCGATGACTCGGTGACAACCGCGGTATCAATTGAGCGACAGACCACTAGCTCTTGTGCCGGGTGATACTCCGAGGGTGGCGCAGCACAACGTCGGACCGTTTCGAGTCGAGGGAACGGCAGAACGAATCCGGACAGCGGTTGGAGCCGGCGTTCTCATTGTTCTGGGAGAGCCGGTCTTGAGCGGGCTGGCGAGATGGGCCGAACCCGAGGCCCTCCACAGAGCTATCTCGGTCTGGGCCAATATGACTGCTCGCTTTCTCCGTATGCAGGTTGATGTAGAGGGCCTTCATCATGTCGATCCTGACCAGACCTATGTGGTCGCCCCGCTGCACGAGGGCTTTGCCGACCCTCTGCTGCTGAGTCGTCTTCCGCTCCGTCTCCGCTATCTGGTCAGAGACGAGTTGTTCGACTGGGCTCATCTCGGAAGATTTCTCAGAAAGTCAGGTCAGATCGAGGTTGTGAGAACTCTGGAAGCTCGCGAGGCGCGGCAACTACTCGGCGACTGCCGTGACGTTCTCGATGGAGGAGAAAGTCTTGTGGTGTTTCCTCAAGGCTCGATACTGGGTGTGGAGGTTGCTTTCACCCGTGGCGCTTTCGTGCTTGCCGACCGCCTTGACCGCCCCCTTCTGCCGGTGGTCCTGACTGGAACCCACCGGGTATGGGAGCACCCCTACTCGCCAACACTTCGCTACGGCCAGCCGGTCAGCATGCGAGTTCTCCCACCTGTTTCGGTGGGTGAGGCGCTCGCCTCGATGGGTGACGTCGAGAACCGGATGAAGACAATTGCCCTTGCAAACACTTTGTCCCATGTTCGTCACTTCGATCCCGAGCGCGACGGCTACTGGGACGGGTACAGCTATGAGATCGACGCGCGATTCCCTGACGTTGCAGCACTCGTCGAGTCGCACCGTGCCCCGGATTGACCCACAACTTTCAATCGGCCCAGGCTTCGACGGCAGCTCTTGCAATCTGCTCACCCCACTCCTGGACGAAGTGACCAGCCTCTTCGACCCGCATCGGCTCCGGGCAGTTGCGAATGATTGAGTGAATCCGCTCCATGACAGGAGGCCCCAGGACCGGGTCGGTCATGCCGATCGCCATGAAGGAGCGACCGTCGAATTGCTCGGACCACCATTTGATGGCCTCACGGGACACCTCGACACCCCCCATCGACGGGTCGGTTGGCACCAGGGCAGGGAATGTCCGAACGCCGGCCTTGTGCTCGGGTGTGGGGAAGGGGGCGTCGTAGGCCGCGATCTCTTCGGGCCCGAGATGGGGCACGGTTTGGCCCATCAGACGCCCAACTCCGAAGTCGGGTGTCTTGGCCACATAATCTCGCCAGGCAATGAACCCGTCGCTCGGGTTGACGCCTTTGGCGAATGCCGTGTTCATGATCAACAGACCTGAGATACGGTCCGGAAATGCGACCGGGAGGGTGAGTCCCAATAGCCCACCCCAGTCCTGGACCACGAGGGTGATCTTGGAGAGGTCGAGGTGCTCGACGAATGCGACCAGTGCGTCCCGGTGGAAGCCGAAGGTGTACACGGCATCTTCAACAGGCTTATCCGACCGTCCGAAACCGAAATAGTCGGGCGCTACCACTCGATAGCCCGCTTCGAGAAAGACAGGGATCATCCGCCGATACAGGTACGCCCATGTCGGCTCTCCGTGCAGGCACAGCATCACCTCGGCGTCGGGAGGACCCTCGTCGATGTAGTGCAGTCGCAGCCCCTCATAGCCGGGAAGATCTTTCACATACTGAGGGGAGTAAGGCCAGTCAGGAAGGTCGTCAAACCGGCGGTCGTCGGTGCGTAGTGCTTCGATACCCATGATTCTGACCCTACCCTGGCCACACCACCCTGATCACCAGGAACCGATTTTCATGCTTACCGGTGCGTGCCATCAGACTCAGAGAAGGATCTAGTCTTGCGTTGACTTCGGAACGGAGAACCGCGATGGACATCAAGACGATCGACCGAGAAGACCTCAAAGCGAAACTCGACCGAGGCGACGAGTTCAAGCTCGTGATGACGCTCCATGATTGGGCGTTTCGCGCTCAACACATACCCGGATCGATTCACTTCCCCTCCGTTGAAGATGCTCTTGCCGGTCTCGACGTTGACGACGAGATAGTTGTCTATTGCTCGAATGTGGATTGTGTCGCGAGTCAATTTGCCTATCGGGGTCTTGTCAGCAACGGGTATACCAATGTTCGCCGATATTCGGGTGGGCTCGCCGATTGGGATGCGGCCGGGCTTCCCCTGGAAGGCGAAGCCGCAGGCTGAGGACCTGCGATTGGGACAGCAGATTCCTGTCAGATACCATCCTCGTTCTTCAGCCCGATCACCTCATGGGCCACGACCAGCCCGGTCTTTCCTCGAAGGTCGAGATCAAAACTCTGCCCGAAGTCGACGTCCGGACCACAGTTCTTGAACACGATGTCCGTTACGAGCATGCTGGTCCCGGTTTCCTTGTTGGCCGCTTCGAGACGACTGGCCACGTTGACCGTGTCACCGATCGCCGTCTCGCGAGCCGATGGCTCGACCCCCATCAGGCCGAACACCACCTTGCCGTAATCGACGCCCACTCGGACTCCGAAACTCATTCCGTACATTCGCTCTACGTAGTGGGAGAGGTCTCTGGCGATCTTGAGAACCCCAAGACCAGATCGAATCGCCGATAGGGCAGGCTTTGGCTCTCCGTCGACGCCGAACAACGCAAGGACGGCGTCGCCCATGTAGTTGTCAACTCGACCTGAGTGCGACACGACTTCCGCGCTGACGTTGTGGAAGAAGCGGTTCAGCAGATGCACAATGTCGTAGGCGGGAAGAGCATCCGCCATGGTGGTGTATCCGACGACATCGGTGAACAACACCGCAACATCCACCTCTCGACCGACCGGGCCTGTGAACGCGTGTTTCCCGATTTGTGTGGATAGGGCAATGTCGGTCTTGTCAAGCACGAGCCTGCCCAAGCTCACCGACTCTGAAGCGATGGTCTGACAGGCAAGACGAATCTCATCGGGAAAGTCGAGTCTCTCGGCCATCGCCAATTCCTTCTCGGTGCGTTGCGACAGGTCCGACAGCCCTTCGGCGATCTTCACCCTGCAGGTCGAGCAACGGGCCTTGCCGCCACAGAGATGAGTGATTGGGATGCCTCCCTCGACAAGGGCTGCAAGAAGGTTGACCTGACCGTCAAAAGGTATCGTCACTTCGTCTGGCCAGGTAGTGATCTCCGGCATGGAACCGAGTCTATTCCCGACGGTAACGTTCTAGTTGCGGAGCGCCCGCCAGACGCCAATCAACCCAAGCAGCAGCGTCACACCGATCTTGGTGAAAGGCTTGATGGTTGACGGTAGGTCGCTCCGAGAACGAACCATCGGGTTGATACCAGTAACGCGAGTTCTCTACTGACGAGTTTCACCGAGTGCCCGGCGGATTCGATCGTGCCTTCCGAAACCTGACTCCGGCGAACGCTGATCATCGTGTCGATCCGACGCGTGCCGGGCGGGATCGTCGCGTTGTCAGCAGCATGGCCGGCAGAGCTCGCATGCTCGAAACCCTGCGCTCTCTGCCTGGTCGAGTGAGCGAAAGTCGACCACGTTCTCTGTCTTGGAACGTCTGATGGCGTGACAAGTCGGGTGGCAGTAGATCTTCGTTGAAGTGTTTCCCTGAAGACGAACATGCTTTGAGGCGAGGTCTTCCAGCCAATCGGGATGCGCGCCCTCATACTCGAGCAGATCGTGCTTGTTGTCGGGCCCGCCAAGGGAGTAGTTGCCGATATGCCCATCGGCCCGGACCACTCTGTGGCAGGGAATGATCAGCGGGATCGGGTTCCGGGCGACGGCTGACCCAGCTGCCCGTATTGCTCCAGGCCGGTTCACTTCATGGGCGAGCCAGGCGTAGGGACGCACTTCGCCTTTCGGAATCGTGGCGGTCCGCGTCAGAACCTCCGCCTGGAACGACGTGACCGAGCGAAGATCGATGGGCAACCTCCCCGGTGTTCCCGCCTCGATCGCTGCGGGAATGTGCCGGCTCCATGCTGACGGGGCCTCGGCGCGGATCAGCCTGCGGCCAAACCTGTCGGCGAACCTGTCTTCAAATGCCTGATCTGCGATGTCGACCGATGAAACACCCCCAGGATTGAAGGTGACGGCGACATCTCCGATGGCGGACTCGTAAAGGTCATATCCGTCGGCAAGGCCGGTGCCGAGGGCGACCCCTTCGGTCACCCCATCGGGCAGAATGCCGACCAGGTTCCCAAGTTGGCTTTCGATGCTCACTGTTCCTCCTCGATTGTCTGCTTGAGCCGGGCCAGGCCCCGGTGAATATCTGCTTTGACCGTGCCTTCGGGTCGGCCGGTTGATTCGGAGATGTCGCTGATTCCCATTCCGACGACATGGCGGAGTACGACAGCCGTCTTCTGATGACCGTTGAGATGGCTGAGCCGGCGCTCCCATGCCTGTCCGTCGGGGAGTTCGGGGTCTGATTGACCTGTCTCGATCATCCCGACATAAGTGGGTCGTCTCGATCTGTCTCTCAGGTGGTTCCGTCCCAGGTTGAGGGCGATTGTCCACACCCAGGGCTGGAGATTGATCCCCCTGATCCGAGCCGTGTCATAGCCGGAGAGTGCCTGGTAGGCCCTTATGAATGTCTCCTGGGTCAAGTCCTCCGCCTCCTGGTGGTTTCCGGAGAGACGGCGAAGACCCCAATAGATCCTCTTTCCCATCTCATCGACCACCCTCGGGAACGCCCCGTCCAGATCGGTGGCAAGGGCGGGTCCAATCTCGTTCATCAGCAGTCAGAACCCCAACGGGGATAATTCGGTTGCACCCTCTTGACGGTACCTATCGTGGGGGCGTGGAATCTACGAGCATCGAACAGGCTCTTGCAGCTGCCGAGGCGCAGGTCGCGGCCGGGCATGGGCTCGCTGGTACCCGATTCTGGGCGGCTGTCGCCGAGGTGAAGACGAACGACGGGTTGGTTGAGAGTTACGCCGCCCGGATTGCTTCTATCGACCAGGCAGCTTTTCCCCAATGGGCTCTCCTCACGATGCCGAAAGGCCTGGGGACAACTCTGGCGTTTCTGGGCACGGCCACCGGGCTGATCCTCGTTGGCGCCAGTTATCCGCTGGATGGGTTGGCGGCAGTCCTCGTGTTCTACCTCGGTCTTGGGGCTCTGCTCGCCTCAACTCACGCCCTTACCCACCTGATCGTCGGGCAGATCCTGGGTATTCGATTCACCGGCTGGTTCATTGGCTCGCTGACCCGGCCTCAACCTGGCGTGAAGATCGACTACGAAAGCTATCTGCGCACCCCGGCGATTCGTCGGGCATGGATGCATGCTTCTGGGGCCATTGTCACCAAGATCATCCCGTTCGTTCTGATAGGCGCAGCCATCGCTGCGGGATTGCCGACATGGGCTGTTCTCGGGCTAGCGGTGATCGGAATCGTGACGATTGTCACCGACATGCTGTGGTCGACAACCACTTCCGACTGGATGAAGTACCGCAGGGAGATGAAGTTCGCTCAGACGTCCTGATCGGGAACCGGAATCGACCCGTCTACCTGGTGCAGTTCCTCGTGTGTCGCCACCAGGTCGTCAAAGTCGGGCGGTTGCTCGACGTCGATCGCGATGAGATGACGGGTCTTCGGACCATCGCCTCGGTCGAAAGAGCGAGCATGCGCGATCAGGGCTGCTGCTGTGTCATCTATCCGGGTGTGCTGTGCCAGATGCTTTTCCCAGCTCTCCACGGCGAAGAGTTCGGTCAGGCGTGTGGGGTCCGACGTGTTTCGGAACAGACGCCACCGATAAGCCCCAGTGCTCAAGCGCACCAGGCGGATCTCGTTCATGATGTCGGCAAAGGCAGCAAACTCCGCCTCGTTGATCGTCCATGTGTTGAGGACGATCACCGGTCCTCCTTCGAGTGTGATCTCGGTGTGTGGCTGAACAACGCGTTCGGGGGTGAACTCCGGCGTTTCGATGTCATCGATTCGGGGTACCCCGAATCGGGGGCTAATCAGACCTATGACCAATGCTCCGGAACTGAAAACCACCAGCGACCCGCTGGTACCGATCTGGTCGGCGACCATTCCGGAGAGAATCGAGCCCAGGGGGAGGATCCCGGCAAATGCGAGCGTGTAAAGCGACATCGCCCTACCCCTGATCCACTCCGGCGCCATCAGTTGGGCACTGGCGTTGAGTGTGGAGAGAGTCAGCAGCCAAAAGAATCCGACGAGAATCATCGCTACGCCTGCGATCACGAGATTGGGCGCGAGACCGAGCATGATTCCCGATGCTCCGAATAGCGTGATCGTGTAGGGGACCAGATTTCCCTCGAGGCGCCTCAGGATCTTGGGTCGGAGGAAGGCGCCGGCGAGCGCGCCGACTCCCATTGCCCCGAGCAGGATGCCAAACATGGCGGCGCTTCCCCCGAGATAGTCGGTGTGCACCGGCAGAGTGGCCTGGACCACGGCGGAAGTCAGAGCAAAGAGCGCAACCAGGGCAAGCAGGTTGCGAAAGGCAGGGGTGAAGCGGGCGAAGCGGATTCCGAGGGTTATCGCCGACCCCATGGAAGCCGTTTCGCGTTCTCGAACGGCGAGTTGGGGTCCGATTATCAGCAGGACCACGATTACCGCGATGTAGGTGAGGGAGTTGATCGCGAAACCCGCCTCGGGTCCGAAGGCGACGATGATCACTCCACCCACCGCCGGACCGACTGCGCGAGCAGCGTTGAAGGCAGCCGACTGGAGCGCCACCGCTGATGCCACCATCCCGCGTGGAACCAGATCTGGAACAAGGGCCTGCCATGCCGGGATGTTGAGTGCCAGCCCGGCTCCGAGTACAAGTCCGAGGCCAAGTAGCAGAGGGGGGTTGATCAGGTCCATGTAAGTGAGAACCGCCATGGCCACCGCTGATCCTCCCATGATCCCTTGCGCGATCAGCATCAGCTTGGTCCGGTCGAAAATGTCCGCCAGAGCACCTGCAGTGAGAGATAGAAAGAAGAGAGGAAGAAGGGAAGACGCCACCATCCAGCCAACCCACGTGCTCGATCCGGTCAACTCGAACATCAGCCATGAGGCCGCAACGGCCTGGATGAAGGTGCCCGAGGCCGAGAAGACGGTTGCTCCCCACAACGAGCGGAAGTGGGGGTACTTGAGGGGCGCAACTGCCGACGTCATGCCCGCAGCGTAGATGTCGGTCTAGGTTTGGCCTGTGGTCCGCGATCTCGCCTACTTCGTCCAGGATGACGCCGGCCCCGGACCGGGGGTGTTGATACTTCATTCCTTTTGGGGGCTGACCTCTTCGGTGAAGAATCTGGCCGATGGTCTCGCCGACAGGGGTTATACGGTTCTGGCCCCGGATATCAACTTCGGTGAGCTGCCCGAGTCGGAGCAAGACGCCCTCAACCACCTCGGGGACGCCAGTCCCGACCGTCTCGCCTCGCTGGTCATCTCCTCGGCCAGGTTGCTTCATGAGAGATCGACTGAGGGTCAGATCGGAATCGTCGGATTCGGGATGGGCGGGTCGCTCGGTTTGTGGGCTTCGGTCCGTCTCGCGGATCTTGTCGGCGCCGCAGTTTCGTTCTACGGAACCCAGCAAATTGATTTCGCCGGCTCCAAATCGTCCTATCTCATCCATCTGGCGGAAGAGGACGAGTTCATCACTCACGACGAAGTCGCCTTCATGGAGGCGACCATGGGTCTCGAGTCATTGCCAGTCGACGTGGTGCGTTACCCGGGAACGAAGCACGGCTTTTGTGAGCCTGATGGTGACACTTTCCACCCGGACGCCTTCGAGGGCGCTTGGACTACGACACTCGCTTTTTTCGCTGCCCAGCTCTTCCGGATCGAAATGGGAGACCGGCGATAGGCTCGCATCAGTGGCCGTGTCAAGATTGAGGTATGGGCAACTGCGTGTTGTCTCCGCAGTGGCGGTCATCGGGTTTCTACTCGCCTCTTGTGGCGGTTCCTCAGATGCTTCGGATGAGATTCGTATTTCGGCGGCATCCTCGTTGAGTCACGCGTTCGCTGCCCTGGAGTCGGCTTTTGAGGCTTTGAACCCGGGTGTTGACGTGGTTTTGAATCTTGGTGCTAGTTCGCTGCTGCGTGAGCAGATTCTGGAGGGCGCTCCGGTTGATGTGTATGCATCGGCAAGCGCGGACACGATGGCTCCCATCATCGATGGGGGTTTCTCCGACGGAAGTCCAATCATGTTTGCCCATGGGTCTCTGGCGATTGCCGTCCCGGCCGGCAATCCGGCTCGCGTGGCCGGACTTGACGACTTCGGCAACGAGGAGCTTCTCATCGGACTGTGCGACGTCGTTGTCCCCTGTGGGGCGTATGCGCATCAGGTTATGTCAAGGGCCGGGGTGGAACCGGCGATCGACACCAACGAACCCAACGTCCGGTCTCTGCTGACCAAGATCGAGGCAGGTGAGTTGGATGCGGGGATCGTGTACATGACGGATGTGAGGTCGGCGAGCGGAGGGGTGGAGGGAATCGAAATCCCGGACGCGGTCAATGTGGCGGCTGACTATCCGATTGCTGTGATAGTGGAGGGGCCCAACACAGTAGGAGGAAGGGCTTTTGTTGACTTTGTCATGTCCGGGGTCGGTCAGGAGATCCTCGCTGGATTCGGGTTCGTGACACCGTGAGCCGCGAGAAAGCCAGACACGGGCAGTCGAGACCCCCGATCGCTTTCGTGGTGCTCGCCGCCATAGCGGTGGTGTTCTTCTTGCTTCCTCTGATCGGTCTGCTCGCCCGTACACCGTGGAGTGATCTGGTCAGTCTCCTTGCAAGCGAGGTGGTGGCGGATGCACTCGTGTTGTCGGCTATTGCATCGTTCGCGGCCGTGACCATATCCACGGTCGTTGGAGTGCCTTTGGCCTGGGTGCTGGCGCGAGTCGACTTCAGAGGACGCGCCCTCGTTCGTGGGTTGGTCTTGTTTCCCCTGGTGCTGCCACCAGTCGTCGGTGGTGCTGCGCTGTTGTTCGCTCTGGGGAGACGAGGGGTGGTGGGTGAGCCGCTATATGAGGCGACAGGACTCGTCCTTCCCTTCTCTATTTGGGGTGTGGTGATTGCCGTGACCTTCGTGTCGATGCCCTTTCTCATCTTGACGGTGGAGGGCGCTTTGCGAAATGTGGATGTCCGTTTCGAGGGTGCGGCAGCATCTTTGGGAGCCGGAGGTTGGACAGTCTTTCGCCGGGTCACCCTCCCTATGATCGGTCCCTCGCTAGCAGCCGGAATGGTCTTGACGTGGGCGCGCGCCATAGGTGAGTTCGGCGCCACGGTGACATTCGCCGGGAACCTGGCTGGAGAGACCCAGACTCTCCCTCTCGCCGTGTTCGTTGCCCTCGAGACCAACCGGGATACCGCCACCGCCCTGAGTCTGCTGATGGTGGCGATATCGCTCGCGGTTCTCGTGCTCCTCCGTGACAGATGGCTGAGGCCCCGGTGACCCTGAACGCCAGAATCATTGTCAAGAGGGGCGACGAGTTCACCCTTGAAATGTCGATTCGTGTCGAGTCCGGGAAGACCGCTGCGCTGCTCGGTCCTAATGGCGCGGGCAAGTCGACCGCCGTAGCGGCTCTGGCCGGTTTGCTCCCGATCGATCAGGGTCGAATTGTGCTCGGAGACGAGGTTCTCGATGACCCCGATGCAGGAGTGTTTGTCCCCCCGGATGAGAGGGGGATCGGCGTCGTTTTCCAGGATTATTTGTTGTTCGGGCATTTGACCGTCGCTGAGAACGTCGCCTTCGGGCTCAGGAGCAAGAAGAAGGAGCGTGATGCGGTCGAGGCCAAGACGTCAGCCTGGATGGAACGGCTCGGTCTCTCTCAGCTCTCCAACAGCAAGGCGAGAGATCTCTCCGGTGGTCAGGCACAGAAGGTGGCGGTCGCCAGGGCATTGATCACCGACCCGGGACTGCTCCTTCTGGACGAGCCCATGGCCGCCCTCGATGCGACAACGCGGGTCGAGGTCAGACGCGACCTGGCCGATCATCTATCCGAGTTCGCCGGTCCCCGACTCCTGATCACACACGACCCGACTGAGGCGTTCCTCCTTGCCGACGAAATCCACGTCATCGAGGACGGACGTATCACCCAGGTGGGAAGCGCCGAGGACGTACGCCTGCGACCTAGGACCCGTTACGTGGCTGACCTGGCTGGTTCCAACCTGTTGACCGGCACCGCATCGTCCGGCGCTGTCACCGTCGGCACGCACGTCCTTCAGGTGGGGGACACCGCTATTGCAGGGTCGGTGCTCGCCACGATTCACCCTCGGGCAATCTCGGTTCATCGCCAACACCCGGAAGGAAGCCCCCGCAACGTCTGGAAGACCACGGTCGTTCGGATCGAGCACTTTGGTGACAGGGTCCGGCTGCAGACAGGCGACCCTTTGCCGCTGGCTGTCGAAGTTACGCCGGCGGCCGTCGATGCTCTCGGGCTGAAGGGCGAGAGCGAAATCTGGCTCTCGGTGAAGGCGACGGAGATCGGTGTCGAGCCCGGCTGATCCGCGGTGAAGACGAACCTGAGGTAGTTAGGCCCGGATACGGGGGCCTAACTACCTCAGGTTCACAAAGGAGGGCCTCAGCCCTCGCTCATCTCGGCGAGGTCGGCTTCGAGCGTCTCCCTCTCTTCGGTGTCTTCGATTTCTGGGAGAGCGGCCTTTGCCAGATCCAAATGCTCGGTGAAGGTCTCCACATCGTCGACGTCGGCCGCGGCTCGTGCAATCGCCTCATGGGCGAAACCGGTCACGAATGGCCCGAGGTCGTGCTCCTTTGCGAGTTCGAGCGATCGGGCGCCAAACCGTCGGGAAAGGTCGGCGTAGCCGAGCACGGCGGCCACCCTCGACACTTGCCAGTCGGCGACTGCCCAGTTCCTCGGCTCACCGACTTTGTACCAGTGATGACGCTGCGCGAATGTGGACGCAAGCATCTCCTCTTCCTGCTCGCGGGTCAGCTCGGTCTCGTCGAGCAGGGTCCACGTGTGGTTGAACGCCCTTGGTGCGAATGTGCGATGCCACCGGGCTACCTCTTCGGCGTTCGGGTTGTCGACGGGATTGGTCACTTGCCTGCCTCCGTTGGTGTCGGAAACCATCTGAGATCTTCTGCTTCGGTGGAGAGAGTCTGTTCGATCCCGTCATCGAGTGGCGCCTCGCTCAGGATCCTCTTTGCTTCTTCGATGTAGTCGTCCAGGGCGTCCAACGACACGGTCTTCGGTGCGGGCTGGGAGCCGGTGAAGTCGGCGTCCCACAAGCTCGCCGGGGGTTTGGGCAGTCCGTCGCGGTGTCTCCAAACACCCGTTTCCGTTTCGTATGTGTAGAGGGGGAGAAGCCGCCAGCCATCGGAGGCAATCATGTGGACTGCGTCAACGATGTATTCGAACTCGGCATCCGAGATGAAATAGTTGAAGTTCAGTCGTACCCATCCCGGTTTGAGAACCTCGCAGCCAGTGGCGATGACATCCTCGAAGCGACTGCTGGTTTCGAGGTCGATCCCGAGGAGACGGTGGCCGTAAGGCCCGGCACATGAGCACCCGCCGCGCGCCTGGATACCGAAAAGGTCATTGAGCAGGGCGACGACATAGTTGTGATGGAGTACTTTGTCCTCGGTCCTGATCACAAAGCTGACGATGGACAGCCGCTCGGCTTCGTGGTTGCCCAGAATATCGATACTGGGGTTGGTACCCCACGATCTGATGGCGCGCCGGATGAAGTCGTGTTCGAGCTCGCGGATGCGATCGGGGCCTACCTCGCTCTTCAGCTTGAAGACGAGTCCGGCTCGGATCGAGCCGATGATCGCAGGAGTGCCGGCCTCCTCCCGATGCTCCTGGTCGGCGATATAGGTGTGGTGGTCCGGGGACACGTATTGGACGATTCCTCCCCCCGGCACTGCGGGAACCTTGTTGGTGAGCAGGTCGCGGCGAGCAACCAGCAGACCCGGAGACCCGGGTCCGCCGATGAGCTTGTGCGGCGAGATGAAGATGGCGTCCTTGTAATCCCCGTCATCCAACTCGGCGGATCCCATGTAGATCCGGACATAGGGTGCCGAAGCGGCGAAGTCCCAGAAGCTGAGGGCGTCGTGTGCATGAAGAATCCGTGAGATGGCGGCGGTGTCGGAGATGATCCCTGTCACATTGGAAGCGGCTGAGAACGAGCCGATCTTCAGCGGCCTTTGGGCGTATTCGACAAGACGTTCTTCGAGTTCGCCCAAATCGATCTGACCGTCGGAGTCCTCGTTGATCTCGACGACGTCGGCAATCGACTCCCGCCAGGGAAGCTCGTTGGAGTGGTGCTCGTAAGGCCCGACAAACACGACCGGTCGACGGTTGTCGGGGATGGCGTCACCAAGGTGGTATTCCTTGTCGAGCGAGTCGGGAATTCGCAGTCCGAGGATCCCAATCAGCCGATCAACGGCCCCGGTGGCTCCGTTCCCGGCAAAGATCACGGCATGCTCGTCGTTGTTGGCGCCGATGCACTGTTTGATGATGTCGCGGGCGTCCTCGCGGAACCGTGTGGTTTGGAGCCCGGTCCCAGAAGTTTCGGTGTGGGTGTTGGCATACATGGGAAGGACCTGATTCCTGATGTAGTCCTCGATGAAGGACAGGGACCGGCCCGACGCCGTGTAGTCGGCATAAGTGACCCGACGCAGGCCGAAGGGAGTCTCCACGGCGGTGTCCTTGCCGATTACCGAATCGTGGATTGTCTTGACGAGGTCCACCCTGAGGGGCCGCCTTCCTAAGGTCACATGCCGTACATGTACAGCACAACCTTAGGTTCGCATGGCTGATCACACCACCGTGATCCTCGATGGCGAGGAGGTGCGCATCAGCAGTCCGGGGAGGGTTGTGTTCCCCGTGCAGGGTTGGACGAAGCTCGATGTGGTCGAGCACTTCGTTCGTGTAGCCGGGGGTGCCGTTCGTGGGATCAAAGGTCGGCCGACGATGCTCAAGCGGTATATGGAGGACGTGACGGTCGATCCGATCTATCACAAGCGTGCGTCGAAGAACACCCCCTTCGAGACTGTCGATATCAGGTTTCCCTCACAGCGACCCGGGCGGATGAACGTTCCCCGCACCGGGGCCGACGTGGTTCGACTGGCCCAACTCGGCTGTCTCGATTTTCACCCATGGCCTGTCAGAGCCGAGGATATCGACCATCCCGACGAACTCCGACTCGACTTTGATCCCACGCCGGGGATCACCTTCACCCAGGTCAAGCAGGCTGCCGCCGGAGCAAACGAGCTTCTTGGCGAGGTCGGATTGGTCGGCTGGCCGAAGACATCGGGGAGTCGTGGGATGCACGTGTACATGCGTATCGAGCCCATCTGGGATTTCTTCCAAACACGGAGAGCGGTGCTTGCTTTTGCCCGCGAGTTGGAGCGGCGGATGGAGGGCCTGGTCACCACCAAGTGGTGGAAAGAGGAGCGAGAGGGTGTGTTCGTGGACTACAACCAGAACGCCCGCGACAAGACGATGTCCTCGGCGTATGGGGTGCGGCCCACCGGCTTTGTGTCGACTCCGATCACCTGGGATGAGTTGGACGATGTCGCAATCGAGGACTTCCCGCTCGGTGGTTTTGTCGATCGCTGGGATTCGGTCGGTGACCTCACCGCCGGCATTGACGATTCACATGGACAGATAGGCACCCTGATGGAGTGGGTGATTCGTGATGAGGAGAACGGCATCGGTGACGCCCCCTGGCCTCCCCACTACCCCAAGATGCCAGGCGAGCCACCTCGGGTCCAGCCTTCGAAGCAACGACGACCAGACGACGAGTACTAGTGCTACACCTATGGAGACGAGTCAGACCCTCGAAGGCGACTCCGTCCGATTCGTTGTGATCCCACTCGACTCGAGGCTGGCGCCGACACTCATGGCTGCGGCCAGCAACACGAGGTTCTTGAGTATGAACTCCCCTTCCACGGTCAAGTTGAAGGGGTTTCCGCTGTAGAAAGCAACGTCGGGCAGGATCACAAACACCAAGAAAGTTCCGATCATCTGAAAGACAAGGACCAGAAGCACCAGCCGAAGTGCTCGCCCTAGTGCCAGGCCAACGCCGACCAGAACCTCGATCACACCGAGAGCGGGAACAAACCAGTCCGAGTCGACCCAGTAGACGGTGGAGGCGACCAGTTCGACCACCGGCGAGGAACCCACGATCTTGAGTGCTCCGAACCAAATGAACACGACCGCGAGTGACACCCGCAACGCCGGTGTCGACCAGCGTCGAAGGAAGGGGAGGAGAACCTTGTCGATCCGGGCGATGAGCGCTCTCACACTCTGATCTTGCTTGAGTTTAGGGAGCAACCAGAAGTCGACTCGAAGCACGACGTGGTCTCCGTAGGCTGAGCGCATGGACCTCGATCGCACGACTCTGCAGAAGAACATCAACAAGCTCTATCGGCGCGAGCACGATGATCTCGGCAACTCAGAGACCTATCGGATGCTCGATGAAGCTCGTCGTTGGGACTTGAGTGCAACCTTGGCCAGCGGGGGTGTCGTTGGCTTCGCTCACGTGAATGTCGCCGACTGTGGAGTCCATGTAGCGGCGGCCGTCAACGCATGCCTCGACACCGATGCCGATACGGTGCTCGCCATCAGTGTGCTGCATGCCTTCACCGAAGAAATGGAGTTCGCACGCAGGGACGTCGCCGAAGGAGGCTCCTCGTCGGAGCATGCCACATGGGGTATCCAGGGACCGGGTCTCGACTTCCGCGACCAGTGGCGAGGGGACCACGCCATGCGCAGTCTGCGTCACTTCTGGGCCGCTGAGACCAAGCGTCGTGGCATCACCGACCGCAGAGTCGTCGAGCGCTATCCCTACCTTGCCGGCGGTAAGCCAGGTGACCTTCCCAACGTAGACGAGGTGGTTCGGATCGCTGAGAACGCGGTAATCGTGACCACCGGGGATCAGTTTCACCACGGCATCGGGTACGGCACACCGCGAGCTAGCGCCCTCGAGGTTGAGCCGGATGGTTTGCTTGCCGCTCGCAGCAGCATGGAAGCGGGGATGAGGCTGATCGAAGTTGGTGACTATTGGGGATACAACCAACACTGCGTTTCCGCGAAGAGCGATGATCGCGACGTCGCTCAACTGTTTCGCTATCTGAGAGGGCCGTTGCGTGGGACGCTGCTCGATATCGGTCTGTCGGACTCGACCGAGCTTTACGACACCCCGTCCCCAACCTGGGCCGCCGGCGGCTTCATGAAGTTCGAGAAGGTTGCCCGAACGTGATCTAGTGATGTCAGCCGGTGATGTTGTCGCGCCCTACGAGCTCGCCGTCGACTCCGTTGCGGGCACCGAACTCCTCGGCTCTGTCCTCACCCATGTAGAGGCCGCCTGAGCGTGGCGATCCGGCGCACCTCCTCGAGGTCATCAGATATTTCGACCGTTCCCTCGACAAGGACATACCCATAAGGAGGTTCTTCATAGTCGACCACCAGAGCTGCTCTCGAGTCGGCGGCAAGATTGCGCGCCTTCAGGCTGCTGTACCAGGCGTTGAAGACAAGATCCTCTCCTTCGACTATGAAACACACAGTAACGACATGAGGCCGTCCATCAGGCCTCAAAGTGGCCAGCTTGCTGGTGTGAGTGCGTCCGGAAAGAAAAGGCCAGGCCCTCTGATCTACTCATCTGTCGCATCTCAGAGGGCGTCGCGTTTGCGTAGTGCCCAGGTGAGTACCACAAGACCGACCAACACCGTACCCGCGATCTTGGCAACACCTCCGCCGACGCCGGCAACGACCGGGCCGAGAGCCTCTGAGGCTTCATCGCCGAACACAGAAGCCATATCTGCGTAGATCGACAGGGCAATTCTCCAGATCGAGAACTGGGCAATTCCCGGCACGGCGGAGGCGAGGATTGTCTCCACGACGATTATGTAGCCGAGGCCGACGAGGAGGGACCTGGGCACCAGATACCCAAGAGGCACGAACACAGCCGCGTAGCCGATTCCGGCGGCTACGAAGAGTGCAAGTCCGGGCAATGCGATCGAGATGTCAGCTCCTAATGCGACGGTGGCCAGGGCGGTCGTCAGCCAACCGCCAAGAGCAACAGTCAGGACGGCGGCGATCGCAGCCAGCATCGAGGAGATGGCCAGGGACAAGCGAGACATCGGCCTCATGTAGATGTAGGGGAGGGTCCCGGCATCCCTCTCCTCGCGCAAGGTAGCCACAGTGAGTATCAGGGCCGCAATGGCGAATGAGTAGCCCGCGATCGCGATGATGTCGGAGTAGAGACCGGCCAGTTCGTCTGGGTCGGCATCGAAAGCGGCAAGCCAGTACACGAAGCCCGGAACCGAGGCGAGAGCCACGAGGCCGATGACTCTCCACTTCCGCATTAACCGGCGATACAGGTGACGCGCCAGAACCATCAGCTTCCTTCGACCAGGTATCGAAAGACCGACTCCAACGACTCGTCTAGAGGCTCAACATTTGTGATGCTGATAGCCGAGTCCAGAGCGACCTGGGGCAACAAACGAGCCAAACCTCCCGCATCGGAAGCTTCGATCCGAAGCTGGCCATCTTCGACATGGACACCCACGACGCCATCGGAACCGATCAGCTCCGCCGCCAATTTTCTTGGCTCGGAGCACTCAACGAACACCTGAAGGGGTCTGTCGGTCATGGCGGCCCGAATCGTCGGAACGCTTCCAACGGCAGCCAACCGGCCATCCACCATCGCCACGACACGATCCGCCATCCGCTCCACCTCCACAAGCACATGCGAGGAGACGATGACGGTTCGTCCGGCCGCTCCGAGGTCCTTGAAGAGTTCGATGAGCTGCGCCCTTTGCACCGGATCGGCGCCATTGAGAGGCTCGTCGAGTAGCAAGACGTCCGGGTCGGTCACCAGGGCAGCGGCAACTTTGGCGCGCTGACGCATTCCCTTGGAGAACCCACCAAGCTTGCGATGAGCGCTGTCGAGAAGCTCGACAGTTCCCAGCACAGTCTCGGCACGACCTTTGGAGTCATCGACGCGGGCTAGACGAGCCGCCAGCTCGACAAATTGGCGCCCGGTCAGACGCTCATAAATGGCTTCGTCCTCGGGGACGAGCGACATTCTCTGGTAGATGGCCGAGTCGGCTCTCGGATTCACGCCGAGAACTGTCACCTCGCCCTGTGACGGGCGTTGCAACCCGGCTATCACCCTCAGCAGAGTCGTCTTACCTGCACCGTTGGGCCCGAGAAGTCCCGTGACACCAGGCCCGAATCCAATGGAAACCTCGCTGACCGCAACCTTGGGCCCAAACCACTTGGAAAGCTCGGTGACGACGACGGTATCGGTCATGCCAGTTTCCGATATCGCCGGCGAACAATGACGACCGCTGCCACTACGACCACCACGACCACAGCAACGGACGTCCAGACTCCGAAACCTGCAATCTCGGCGGGATATTCGACAGTGTCCTCGAACAGGGCATCGCGGATGATTCGAGGGTGTTGGTCAAAAGCCAGCAAGGATGCCCAGCGTGCTCCAGGGAAAGATGCCTCGGCCACTCTGGCGGCGATGCCTCCGCCGGCTGTCAGCAGCCCGAAGAAGGCGGCGGCGGCGATTCCGGTTCTGTCTATCAGAGCCGAAAGAACGAAGACAATGGCGCCGTTGAGTGCAATGAATGCAAGAGTCGTCACCGGAACCTTCCACAAGACGTCCAGTGTTTCCCCCATGTACGGAAGAAACCCGTCGCTGGCGATGAGTCCGAGACCGAGGTGCAAGACAATCTGGGGGACCATGTAGATCGCCGCGACCACCGTCACAAAGGCACCCACCTTCGAGACGAGATATCCGTCCACTGTCAGTGGCCGGGAGAAATAGACCGAGAGAACGCCCCTACTGCGGTCCGGTATGAGCAGAAGTGGTCCCGCCAGAGTCATGAACAGCAGGGAAATGGCCGAGTAGAAATCGAATAGGCCGCCGTAGGTCGGAACACCCTCACGGAGACTCTCCTCGATGTTTCCTATGGCCCAGTGAATACCAATGAAGACTGCGGCCGCGATGAGGCCGACCGAAAGCAGTCCCCACGGGATGATCTTGAGCATTGCCTTGCGGCGTAGACCTAGTACCCGTCGAATTCCGTCCTTGTAGACGGCCGATCTTGCTCCCGATGGTCCAGTGCGAGGCCCGTCGTAGGTGCGGTATCCGCGGTCGTAGATGATCTGGTCTGTCACGCGTCTTCTCCTTGGCGAAGAAAGAGGTCCTCGAGCGAAGCTGAACCTCTGACCATGCGAACCAGGCCGGAGCCGACGCCCGCCGCCTCTTCGACGATGGCCTGCTCGAGGGTCTCATCGCCAGGTCCGACAACGAACCGATGCCCTTCAACGGTGGTGTCAAAACCTCTCGCTCGGAGTCTGGTGGCCACCATCTCAGCATCATCGAGCACCTCGACCAGCACAGTTCCCAGCCTCTCGAAACCCTCCAAGGGACCCGAACGAAGAAGACTTCCTCCGTCGAGCATCACTACCCAGTTGCAGGTGTCCTCGATGTCGGTCAGTACATGTGAGCTGATGATGACGTTGATATCGAACTCGCCCAGCCTTCTGATCAGTCGGAGCATCTGCACCCGTCCCTCAGGGTCTAGACCGGAAGCCGGTTCGTCCAGCAGAAGAAGATCCGGATCGTGAACGATCGCCTGGGCGAGTTTGACTCGCTGCTGCATTCCCGTGGAGAAGTCGCCAAGGAAACGGAATCTCTCTTCCTCCAGGCCGACCAGGAAGAGGGTCTCTGATGATCTTCGCTTCGCCTCTCGGGAGGGGATGCCGGCGAGCTGGGCTGCATAGGAGACAAAGTCGGCTGCTGTTTGATCCTTGGGGAGGCATTCGACTTCGGGCATGTACCCGATACGTGCGCGCACGGCGAGGGGTTCGGTCTGTGGATCGTGACCGAGGACACTCATCCTCCCGGAAGTGGGATGAAGGAGTCCCAGCATCAAGCGGAGCATCGTTGTCTTGCCCGCTCCGTTGGCGCCAACCAGACCGGTGATTCCCGGAGGCACCTGAAGGGAAAGATCTTGGAGGGCAACCACGTCGCCGTAATCGTGGGTCAGGTCGGAGACCTCGAGGATGCTGCTCAGACCCATTGCCGCGAAGTGTGGCAGCTTCTCGCCGCCACCATGGCGGTCAGACCACGACGTCGCGGAAGCCTGGCCCTTCAGGACGTTCCAACTGGTCCATTGTGCACTCCGTGGCGTCCTTGTCGGGACGCCAGCGGTGAAAGCGGGTGGCGTGACGGAAGCGGTCTCCTTCGAGCTGGTCATAGCTCACCTCAACCACCACGCCGGGTTTCACCGGTGTCCACCGGTTGTCTTTGCCTGCCGACCAGCGGCTGGGGCCGCCCGGAGCGCGGGCAGCCTCGTCGAAGCTCTCATCGGACCGCAACTCCATGAAGCGGTCGTAGATCTCCACTCGGTCAGCATTGGGGAATCCGGAACAGTGTCCGATGAAGTGAAAATCGCTGTTGTCGTTGTACAGCCCGAGGAGCAGCGATCCGATCTTCCCGCCATCCTTATGCTCACGAAAACCGCCGACCACGACGTCGATCGTGCGACGGTGCTTGATCTTGATCATCGCCCTTTTGCCATGCTGATAGGCCAGGTCAGCTCGTTTGGCAATGATCCCGTCACATCCGGCCGGTTCGTATTCGTCGAACCACACTTTGGCGACATCTTCGCTCGTTGTCTGCGGGGTGAGATGCCAAGGATGGGTGAGCTCTTCGACGAGAGCCACTAGATGTTGGCGTCGTTCGGAGAAAGGTTCCTCCTTCAGGCTCTCGCCCCGATAGGCAAGGATGTCGAAGGCGACCAATTCGGCCGGTGTTGCCTCCGAGAGCAGGTTCACCCTCGACTCGGCGGGATGGATGCGCTGTTGCAGCGAGTCGAAATCTGTGACCCCGTCGACTACAACCACGATTTCTCCATCGACCACGGTGCCGGGTGGTAGTTGTTGCAGCGCCGCTACCAGCTCCGGAAAGTAGCGCAACAGGGGTCGTTGGTTGCGTGAGTCCAGTCTCAGATCTGGTGCCGACCAGGAGAGGGACCGGAAGCCGTCCCACTTGGGCTCGTAGACGAAGTCCCCTTTCGGCCAGCGCTCCGACACCTTTGCCTCCATGGTCTTCAACGGTGCAGGAAAGGGATGGCTCATTGGAAGTGATTGTATTCCCGATAGCCTGAGCGACCGATGGTGGCCAAGATCAGATCCGGAGCGCATTTTGCCTTTGACATTCTTCTCGCTGCGGCTCATGAATACGGAGTCGATCGTGTCAGCCGGATGTCTGCAGCCGTTGCCTACCGAGGCATGTTCGCAATCGCGCCGATGTTGATTATTGCGGTTGGTGTTCTAGGCGCCGTCGTCGGTGGTTCGGAGGAGGCTCAGCAGGAAATCTTCGAGTCAATCGAACGCTTCGCGGGAGCGGAAGTAGCCGACGCGTTGACGACTTTCGTGTCGTCGGCGGTGACCGTGGGCAACACCGCGGCGATTGTCGGGATCATCCTGCTTCTGTGGACGTCTTCGAGTCTTTTCTATGAGATCCAGAACGATCTGAACGACATCTTCCACGTCCCTTACGAGTACACCTCCGGCATCATGGGGTTCGTCAAGAAGCGCGGCGTTGGGTTCCTGTGGGCTGTAGGACTCGGCATAACCCTGATCGCTGTTTGGTTTCTGAATCTGCTGTGGCGATTCTTCGGAGGTGTCTTTCCCGACGATCTCTCATGGGTTCACCGTCTCATCGCCCTTCTCACGCCGCTGGTCTCCGTCATCGTTCTGCCGGTCCTGTTTGCTCTCATATTCCAGTCGATGACGGCGATCAAGGTCCGATGGCGGGCGGTGTGGCTCGGAGCGATCTTCACCGCTGTCGTTTTCCTGACGGCTGCCTACGGAACCGGTCTCTACTTCGCTTGGGATGACGGTGCTTCCGCTCTATCCCTTGCCGGTGCGTTCTTCGTCCTCCTCCTGCTTGCCTACGTCCTGGCCAGTGTGTTTCTCTTTGGAGCGGTGGTCACCAAGGTCTACGACGACTTTCTCGATGCGGGCGACATCAAGTCACCAAGCCTCCGCGACAAGGAGACCGGCCCCACCCCGAACGTGCTGATCGCAGAGCCTCCCGAGCCAGTGCCGGTGGCCACGGTTTTAGCCTTTCTCGGTGGTTTGTTCGTCGGCTGGCGGCGCAACCGTCGTTAGTGCCCTGTTACTAGTTCCCCACAAAGCTCTCTTCTCGAATAACCTCACATGCAATGAACGTTGACATCGCCGGCTTCGTCACTGATCTGAAAGAGCATGCCACCGAGCATGGGTTTCACGTACATGACGAGCGCCACTTCGTCGAGACCTATTCATTGAGACAGTCCTGGGAGGTCGATGTCCACCCGGAAGCCGGGTGCGGAGGTCCTATCGATCTGCACCTTGCGCTCGACGTCGACCCCAAAGTGGTTCTGTCGCTACGCGATCGGCTCGATGAGATGGACGCCGAGTTCGAGGAACCGGAGAACGACTACCACCTCGACCTCTATTTCAACTGGGCCGTGCCGCCACTGCTCAATCCTCCCGATCTACTGATTCTGGCAACCGATCTGGCAGGAATCGGGGGGACAACGTTGTCGACCGAAGTGTCTGCAATCGACTCTTATGCCGCGGTAACGGACGCTCCTGAGCGCAGGCTGATGCTCCAGGGGAAGTCCTCGGTCAGCCTGGTCGACATCCTCATGGGCCGTGAGCAGCTATGCGAGGTTCTCGACCAGTCGCACGAGACCTCGGAGTATCTGCTCGACCGTGTCGAGGGATGGATGGAACTGCCCGCCCAGTGACGCACCACTAGCCTGCGAGCAAGCTCATTACAGCCCACAATCCGAGGGATGCAGTGACACCGGCCAGAGCGTAAAAGGCGACACGGGTCGCCGGCTTCGGCGGCGGCGCTTCGTCAGGATTCTCCTGTGGAGCAGACTCCTCCACCTTTTCGGGCCCGACGTTTTCTGTCTCATGTTGCTCGGTCACACGCTCCGGGATTGGAGTCACCTCTCCGTTCAGCCTCGCCGCAAAGAGACCCGGGTTGTTGGGGATGAACTCGAGGGCCTCGCCCTCCGCCGTGATCGTGTAGACGCCTTCGCCGTCATGGTCGAGCGAGTACTCGCCCTCGGCCCATTTGCCGATCTCTGCCCCACCAGAAGACATTCGGAGTGCGGCATCCTCGAATGAAATGATGACCGAAATCCGGTTGTTGTCGAGGTTGATCACACCTTCATAGATCGTCATCGGCCGTTCCCCGTGGCTGTTGCACGAGCACAAACTAGGCGATTGTGCATCCGGTTTGTTGGTCTAGAACGGGATCTCGACTGCGTCGCAGAGAAAGCGGGCGAATGCCGAGCCTTTGGTGTACATGGATGCGAGCTCGGCGTCGAACCCGGCGGAGGTCACCTGAGCCTGACTCAACCGTCCTCCGGCGATGAAGCTCCTCATCCGTAAGTCGTCGGGGTAGGGATGTCCATCGTCCAGTTCTTTGGGGACTCTCTTGAGCATGTCGTTCTCGTCGGGTGCAATCGACCATGTGTTTGAGAAGGCCTTTCCCTTCGAGGCTTGGCTCCATCCGGTCGGGTCGTCGTGAATCGCCTGACGTATAGCTCGCGCCACCGGAGCTTCCGGCCGCCAGAGTCCGACGCCGGCGAAACACGCTCTCGGCTCTATGTGGAGGTAGAAGCCTGGTGCGTGGATGTCCTTGCCCTGTTCGTGTCGGAATTGAATGCCCACGTTGGTCTTGTATAGCGTTTTGTCTTTGGAGAAGCGGACGTCCCGATACGGTCTCATCAGGGATCCTCCGACGGTGCGTGAGTGTGCGACGAAGTGTGGTGAGATCTTCTTCAACCTGACCTCGAAGTCGTTGATGAACTCGAGAGCCGGCTCGCGGATCACATGGGTGTAGCGATCTTTGTTGTCCTCCCACCAGGCTTTCTCGTTGTTCGACTCCAACTCGTTGAGGAAGTCAAAAACACCCCTGGTGAAATATCTCTTGGCCATTGCTGTCCCTTTCGGTTTGCACTCACCAACCTAAGCGAGGCAGGGGACAGTTTGGAAGAGGGTTGTGAGGGTACGCGGACGGTGCCCACCCATTTTAGCTGGAACGATGAGGTCTGAAGTCGTCGTTTGGGGGCCCGGCATAGGAGAGTTGATCAGCCCAGGACCCGTCGGCAGCTCCACGCACGCCAGAAGTATTGGCCGAGTTCCTCGTATCGGTTGCCAAGCCAGGCGGCGGAGGCGACATTGGCCTCCGACTCGAACGCGCTGTGCCCGCCGTATCCGGCCTTGGGGGCCGTTGATGCCCATGTGCTCGGAATGAACTGGAACAGACCCGAGGCACCGGAGTAGGGGTTGTAAGCGCCAGGGTCGCCGTTGCTCTCGCAGTCGATGATTCGGAGTGCTTCTTCTACCCGGTTCGATGGGAAGAACTGCTGGACAAGGGGGCGCCATCGCTCAACCGCCGGGGGATGATTCCACGAGGCTCCACCATCACTGGTGGCGGTTGTGGTGTTGGAAAGTGTTGTGGTGGTCGACGAAGTGGACGGTGGTGATGCGGGTGGTGTGGTTTCCGGTGGGCTCGTTGTACTCGGTGAGGTCGTTGTCGTGGTCGTAGCCCTGTCCTCCTGTCGGCTGCGCTCCTCCTCCCGGGCGCGAGCGAGGTCGACTGCACTCAGGGCCTCTCGGTATTCGGCGTCAGCTCGCTGAGCTTCACGAACGGCGGAGGCAACAGCGCTGCCGGCCTTGTCGTAAAGCTCGGCGAGATGCTCAACTTCAGCGTCGACTTCCTCCTGGAGGACGCGGTATTCCTCCTGCTCTGCGAGGTATGTCAGTTGGAGTTGCTCGAGGCTCCGCCGCTTGATGACCAGCTCGTCGACGTTTGCTCGACCGCTGGCTACCACATCCTCGACGACCGATGATGCCACCAATGCCTTCTCGACAGATTCGGAGTTGACCAGCGAAACGGTTGGCGACGACAACACCGTCATGTACGCGTCGACGGCTTGAACCTCGATCTGAGCCCGGATTCCAGCAAGCTCCACATCTGCAAAGCCGAGCTGCTCCGCGGTTCGGTCCAGACCCGTTCCGACAATGGACAACTGGGCTGAAAGCTCGTTGACCCTGGCGATGGAGTCGGCTAGCTCATTCTCGATCTGCTCTCGTTCGGCGACTGCGCTGTCGACCAGACCGGTGGCGGCATCAGTTTTGTCCTTGGCGTCGTCGGCGTCCTCTTCGGCGTCATCGACACTTTGGGCGTAGGCGAGGGGTCCGTCTACCGAGGCGACAGACAGAAACAGCGAGAACGCGATGACAGCCGGGAGGAAGCGAAAGAGCCGCATGGGGATGGGAAAAGCGTAACCAACCGACGCCACTGCGAGAAGTGGAGACTCGCGATCAGTCTCCGACCAGGGACAATGCGTGTGCTTGACATCGGGCCCACGCCCCCAATCTGTGCACACGGATGACGGTTGCGTGTGCATGACGTCGGCCCCACGCTCCCAACCTGTGCACACCCTTCTACCCTTGTGGGGATGACACGGCAGACCATCTCCTCTGGATCTCCTTTCGAGACCGAGTTCGGATTCAGCCGGGCGGTTCGTGTCGACGACCGGGTGGTGGTAGCGGGTACGGCTCCTATCTGGCCCGATGACTTCGTCGACCCCGATCCCAAGGTGCAGACAAAACGTTGTCTGGAGATCATGCTGGCCGCCCTCGCTGAAGCCGGCGGCTCTCCCCAGGATGTGGTCCGGACCCGGATGTTCATCACCGACGCTTCCCACGCCGGTGCGGTTGGAGAGGCCCATGGCGAGGTCTTCTTGGACATCCGACCGGCAGCCACAATGGTTGTCGTCGGCGGTCTGCTCGACGAGCGTTGGAAAGTCGAAATGGAACTTGAGGCTGTCTTAACCGGTTGACTGCTGTGATGGCGCCCAGGAGGTAACGAATGTTTGGAAACAATAAGACAGAGATGGCCACTCCCGAAGATGCGCTGCCCGGTCGGAGCGAGGTCGTCACGGTGCCACCCGCGCACTTCGTCAATGACAACCCCCTAACCGACCCCTTCCCCGAAGGAACCGAGACGATCGTGTTTGGGATGGGTTGCTTCTGGGGAGCGGAGCGACGTTTCTGGCAGATGCCCGGTGTGTTCACCACATCAGCCGGCTACGCCGGTGGCGTTACACCTAACCCTTCCTACGAGGAGGTTTGCAGTGGCCGCACCGGTCACACCGAAGTCGTGATGGTCGTCTACCGCCCTGACGAGGTCTCTTTCGACGATCTGCTCCGGGTGTTCTGGGAGACCCATGACCCCACCCAGGGTTACCGGCAAGGCAACGACGTGGGGACCCAATACCGGTCGGCGATCTACACCACGACGGATGGTCAACTCGACGAGGCGAAGCGATCCCAGGACACCTATCAGGCGGAACTTACCCCGCTGGGGTTTGGTGAGATCACCACCGAGATCGGGGAGCTCGCCGAGTACTACTACGCCGAGGACTATCACCAGCAGTACCTGGCAAAGAACCCACACGGCTACGACTGTCATGCCAACACGGGAATCGCATATCCCGGGCTGGACTCGGTAGCGCGCTAGCCGCGGTCCTCAGCCGCGGAGGTCTCTCGTCTGGAACAGCGGGATGGACAGCGCTACCAGAGCGATGAAGATCCCGGCGAGTACGGCAGCGTCTCCCCATGCCATTCCGTTCACCAAGGGGTTGGAGGTCTGGTAGTAGTAGAAGGGCGAGAGCTTGGCCCAGCCAGCGTAATTCTCGCTGAGTGGCATGAACGAGTTGAGGAAGTAGGCGAAGAGGGTCACGCCGGCGGCGGCGTAGGCGGACAACCGCACTCGCCCGGTGGCCGAACCGACCAGAAGGGCGACTCCTCCAATCACAAGCCCAAGCAACGTCAGCAGCAGCGACGTGGCTGCGATGTTCCCCACCGGGATGTCGAGCCCGCCGAGCAGCACCGATCCCCATGTTCCGAGGAATGTGACGACTCCGAGTACAAAGGAGTATCCGACCATCGCCAGAGTCTTCTCGGAGACGATTCTCGAGCGGGTCACCGGGCTCGCCAGAAGCAAGCCCATCGTCTTTTTCTGCTCCTCGCCGGCAATCGCCCGCGAGCCGATCAGGACGGTGAGAACTGCAAACGTTGCCGGAGCGGTTATCGCGAAGATCTCCGCCGTCAGGTATCCCTCAGGCGTGGACATGTCGACGCCCCCGATCATGGCCAGCAAAGCATCGGGTAACTGTGTGGCCAGGCTGAGGATCGCTTCATCCATGACGCTGTAGATGGGACCCATCATCAGCGCCAAGAGGAAGATGGTGATCGAGCAGATCACCAGCACGCCCTGATGCTCCGAGACGGTGTTTGTGGCGATGCGCGACACACGCGCCGAACCTGCAATCCGCTCGGCGAACCTCTTGGTCAGCGGCTGCTCACGCATCCGGTCAAAAAGCGTTCTGCTGGTGGCGCGGTTCCTGAGATCACGGCGGTTGACTCCAACCACGGCCGCGACGAGGAGGAAAGCCGAGAGGCCACCGAGGACGGCCATATCCCCCCAGTCGATCCCGTTTGCTATCGGGCTGCTGCTGCTGAAGTAGTTCCAGGGGGAGAGCTTGGCGAGATTGTCGGCTCCCTCGATCAGCGGCAGTATGCCCGTGGCCAGATACGAGATGATCATCACCCCTATCGCTGTGCCCGATGCGGCCTTGGTGGCGCCGGTCCATGCGCCGACTGCCATGGCGAGCAGGCCGTAGAAAACGGCGTTCACCGAAATGTGGAAGACCAGGGCACCGACGTGGAAACCGGTCATGTCCACACCAAGCAGGTCCGGAATGACATATCCCGCACCCCACAGAATCAGGCCACCGACGACGACCACGACGAGCATCGACAGAGTCTTTGAGAGGAGAACCAAGGTTCGGCTCTTGGGGTTGCCCAGCAGCAGACCCATCGTGCCGTTCAATTCCTCTCCGGCAATGGAGGCTGTTCCCATGGAGATGGCGAGCCCGGCGATAGTCAAGGCTCCCATGAAGCTGTACATGGCTCCGAAAGCAAGTCCGGCCGCGTCACCTGCTTCCGGGATGCCCATCAGCTCGAGAAATCCCGGCGGCATCGACTCGAAGTAGAGGGTGAGGTCGACGTCTTTGTACACCGCCATTCCCATCCAGAGCATCAGTGCAATCGCGGCGGCGCCGATGACCATGCCCATGAGGCGGTCGCGTGAGGTCTTGGTGAAGACGTTGGCGAGCATCAGGTGGGCGGTTCCTCGTCTTCGTAATATGTGAGGAAGATCTCTTCGAGATCGGCCTCCTGGCTATTGATGTCGACGAGGTGGTAGCGGCTGGTTGCGACCTTCAGGAGTTGGTCCATGTGCCCGTCGAATGACAGCACGATGCTTTGCTGGTTCTGTCTCGCCTCCCGAACCCCCGGGACCGCCTCGAAGATCGAGCCGTCAATATCCGAGTCGAAGAACAGCTCCACGCGGCGGATCGCCTTGGAGCGCAACCCGTCGACCGACTCGACGGCCACCAGCCTTCCGTGACGGATGATCCCGACGCGATCCGCTACACGCTGGACCTCGGAGAGCGTGTGACTGGACAGGAAGACGCAATGTCCTTCAGAGGCCACCTCCCTCACCAGCTTCTGGAACTCACGCTGGACCAGAGGATCGAGGCCCGTGCTCGGTTCGTCCATGATCAGAACCTCCGGGCGGTTCATGAAAGCCTGGATGACCCCGACCTTTTGGCGGTTGCCGGAGCTGTAGTCCGAGACTTTGACCCCCAGGTCGCTGTTGAACCGCTCGGCAAGTTCGTCCACGTAGGACCAGTCCACGCCACCCCTCAGATTGGCAAAGTAGGTGAGGGTGTCTCGCCCTGTCAGATTTGGGTACATTGCGAGGTCACCGGGGACGTATCCGACGTGATTGCGGAGCTCCACTGATTTCTTGTGGGTGTCCATCCCCATTATCTCGGCACGACCTGTCGTTGGTCGGATCAGATCGAGGATGGTGCGGATCATGGTCGTTTTTCCAGATCCGTTTGGTCCGAGAAAGCCGAAGACCTCTCCCATTCTGACTTCCATATCCAGGTCGATCAGTGCCTTCACCTGTCCGTAGTGCTTTGTCAGGCCCTCGGTTCGGATTGCCGGTGTCATTTTGTTGCTCTCTGTTTGGCGTCAGGAGCCGGTTGTAGCTGTTCGATCGTCTGCTTCGTTTGTGCCATGACTTCTCTGTTGAAAAGCTCTCCGGAGAAGATCTGGAGCGTATACGGCGCCGAAGCCATCAATCCCTCCGCGGTAAGCATGTCCACCCCCAGAGCCCGGGTGAGTTGGTCGTGGAGCATCAGGCCACCGAGTTGCATTGCAACCAATACCGCCGCCTGCTTTTGCGGGTCGCCGTGATACTCATTGATCAGGCCCTGCTCCTTGCCTTGGACAAGCTGAACTGTCACTTCGCCAACGAATTCAGCGAAGATCCTGGCGGCGGTTTCGCTCCCGGTTCCTAGGGTCCAAGCCAGGTAGCGGAGGGTTGGTTCGGCGAGTTGGTACGTGGCTGCGATCGCGCCGGGCTCGCGATAGGCTCCAGTCTCGATCGCCTCCCGCTTCATCTCCATCGTCATGTGAACCACGTACTCATCACAGGCGCGATGCAAGCCCTCCTTCGATCCGAAGTGGTGGAGAACCAGGGCCGGCGACACCCCGGCGTTCTTGGCGATGGCGCGGACTGTGGTCCCGGCGAAACCGTCCTTGGGGAACCGCTCTATCGCCACATCGCGGATGCGGGCCCGGGTGGTCAGGTCCTCAACAACTGAACGCATGTTCAGAATACTAAACAAACGTTCAGTTGGTTGGCAAACCTATGGCCGTCGTCGTGTCAGCTTGCAGCCACGACGGTCTCGACCAGGGCTCGCGCCTCGATCGACGGATCGAACATGATCTCGATATCGGGGGTGACGCCGACGCCACCGAAATCATGACCGCCAGGTGTGAGCCATCTGGCGATAGTCAGCTTCAGGGCTCCTCCATTGGAAAGGTTGAACCGTTGCTGAACGGTGTTCTTCCCGAACGTGTTCTCACCCACCACAGTGGCCAGGCCACGCTCCTGGAGCACAGCCGACACCACTTCCGACGCGGAGGCACTGCCTTTGTTGACCACGAAGGTGACCTTCATGCCCGCCGGCACTATCGCCGCCCCGGTGACGGCATACGGTCTTGACTCGTCCGGGCCCTGAGTCACCACAACGTCGCCGTCCGGAAGGAAGATCGAGGTGATTTCGATGGCGGTGTCGAGGAGACCCCCAGGGTTGTTTCTGAGATCGACGACCAGCTCGTCGATGCCTTCGGCCAGGAGGTCGATCACCGCTTGTTCGAACTGCTCATCGGCGTTGGCGGAGAAGATCCGGAGTTGGATGTAACCGATGCTGCCAAAGCTCTCCGAGTTGATCACGGGGATGATCACCGCAGCGCGTGTAATCGCAATCTCGAATGTCTCACCATCCCGATCGATGGTCAGCACTACGTCGGTGCCGGCGGGGCCCCGTACCTGTGAGGTGACCTCGTCGATGGTCCAGCCCTCTACCGAAGTGCCGTCGACACCGATGATGGCGTCGTCGCGCTGAAGCCCGGCCGCCTCGGCCGGTGCGCCCTCGATGGTTGACACGATCAGTATGCGACAGGTCTCCGAAACTATCGAGCACTGTTTGTTGTCGCCTTCGATGGTCTGGTCCTCGGGGGAGACCAGGGCCCCGATTCCCTCGATTTGGCCTTCCTGCTCCTCTTCGAGTAGTTCCAGGGCCTCCTGGTCGAAGTAGGTGGAGTTGGGGTCGAGGGCATGGGTTGCCAGGCCGATGACGATGGCTTCGGCAGCCTGCTCGCTATCGTCGGCTGTTGACGATGCCACCTCACAGGATGCCTTGAACTCGTCGGCAGGAAGCGCGCAGGTGAGCACGTCAGAGGACGATGTTCCGTCCAACGCCTCCAACCCCTGGACGGCGGCGGAAGCCAGGGTGGCGTCGTCGACACTGTCGACATAGTGAATTTGGATTAGCTCATACGCCTCACAGACGATGACGACCTGCTCCGGCGCCGAGTCACAGTCCACCTCCTCGATCTGTCGGGAACTGGTGGTCGTGTTGGTTGTCCCGGTGGAGGATGGCGAGGTGACCGCTTGGCTGGTCGGTGTCGTGGCGTCAAACCCACCCGACGAACAGGCGGTCGCGATGCCTGCGAGGGTGACGATGAGAAGGGTGAGACGGTTCTTGATCATGACGCAGCGTCGAGGGCGGCCTGCACGACTTCTTCAATGGACATATCAGTCGTCAGCTCGAGCTCACGGTCTGGTGTGAGACCGCCGTTTCCGGCTGTAAGACCGCTGGGGGTTGCCCACCGGGCCACCGCGACGTAGAGCTCTCCGCCATTACGCAGATCAAAGGGTATCTGGACCGCGTCTTTACCGAAGGTGTTCGTGCCGACCATCACCGCGCCACGGCGATCTCTCAAGGCGCCTGCGACGATCTCCGCAGCGGACGCCGTGCCCTGGTTCACCAGGACGATCAAACGCTCTTCAGTGGCCAGCCCTCCTTCGGTCGCCGCGTACTCGAGGTGCTCGTCGGGGGCGAACGACTCGAGGACCAGCCCTCCGCTGATGAATTCTGAGGCCACGTCGACCGAGGCATCGACAAGGCCACCGGGGTTGTCGCGAAGGTCGATGACGATGGTGCGCGGCCTGAATTCTGAGAGAGATATCAATGCTTCCTCCACAAGTCCGGGGATGTCGTCCTCGAAGTCGGGTATTCGCAGATATCCGACGCCGGGCAGGGAAATCTCGACACTCACCGTCGGGACAGTGAGCTCGGACCGCTCGATGGTGAAGGTCAGGCTTTCTCCTCCTCCACGTTCCACCACCATGTCGAATGATCCGGTTTCGTCCCCGGCCATGGCGGCCGCCGTTGAGACGAAACCCTGGCCGTCGACCTGCATGCCATCAATCTCGACCACGATATCTCCGGCTTGCAACCCGGCGTCCGCTCCGGGGTTGTCTTCCAGCACGAAGACGATTCGGAGAGGGCAAGTCGTAGTGATCTTGGCGCATTTCGAACCCACCGCATCGGTGGCATCGAGGAGAAGACCGACCCCTCCGACGATTCCGTTGGGCCGGAAGGACCCCACCTGGTCGGGCGGCACGTAATAGGAGAAGGGGTCGAGTCCGACGTCTGTCATCGCGGTGACCGCGGCATCCACCGCCGGACCGACTGCGATCCCCGACTCGTGAACCATCTGTGCGAGTTGATCGCAGAAATCGGTGAAGTCTCCGTGTGGCACCGCGCAAACAAGAGTGCGAGGCCGTGCCTCGGTCTCGGTGCTCGTGAATTCCCGGAGACTTCTCAGCGCAACGCCGGCCAGATCCGAGCTGGACCACGGTCTGTCTACATGCCATTTCTGTACGAGCTCGTACACCTCGCATAGCGCCGAGAATGTCACAGGCGGGGCGACGCAGTTCTGCACCTGGTATGGCTGGCCGCCGACGGTGCTGCTCGGCACGTTGGACACCGCTGTTGTGGGCGGAGCCTCGAGGGTGGTCAGCGCAGACTCTGACGCCGACCCACAGGCAACTGCAGAAACCAGCAAGAGAACGAGGGCCGTGCGCATTGCCGCCATTATGTGGACTGGTGCTCCGACCACAAGCGTTTGCCGCGTTGAAGTCGGCCAGTGACGTCCCTGGCTGCGTCCTCGTCCTCGACGAACGGGCCAGTGGCCAACGTCGCTGCCTCCTTGCCAGAGACCCCCCTGGCTCGCCCTCAACATCGCCAACGTTCGTGGCCAGAGCACTAATCGGCAGTTACCGTCAGCTTCATGAGTACACGAGTCATTCTCCGCTCCCCATTCGGAGAAACTGTCACACGGGACATCGCCGACGGCCACTGGGCGGATCCGGTCGGCGATGCCGATTCGACGTTGGGTGAGGGCTACTGGGCGGTGCCCGGTCTGGTGGATGCCCACTCCCATCTCGCCACCACAGACCTGCCCGCGTCGAATGGGGGTTATCAGCCAGGTGTTCTCGATGATGCCGTCACACGAGCCAGAGAAGCTCTCGCCGCCGGGATCACCCTTCTCCTCGACAAGGGCTGGTGCGACACCACCACGATCGACCTGATGGCCGCTGTGCCCGAATCGGAGCGCCCGGAGATCGAAGCAGCCGCACAGATGATCGCCGTCAACGAGGGCTACTACCCCAACTTCGCGATCGAGATCGATGACTCTGAAATCGACTCAGCGGTAGCCAAACAGGCGGGCATGGGAGCGGGTTGGGTGAAGCTCATCGGCGACTGGCCCCGACGGGGACGAGGCCCGGTGGCCAACTTCACCGAAGATCAATTACGCCGGGCCGTTGAGATCGCCGGCGAGTCTGGAGCCCGGGTCGCAATCCATACGCAGGCGCGGGAGGTGCCATCGATGGCAGTGGCCGCGGGAGTCCACTCCATTGAGCACGGTCTCTTTCTCACCGACTCTGACGTGGCGGCCCTTGCCGAACGTGGAGGGATGTGGGTGCCGACGGTTCTTCGGATCGAGGAGACGATCACCCAACTCGGCGCTGAGTCGGGTGGTGGGCGGCTTCTCATCGAAGGCCTCGACAACACGCGTCGTCTTCTTCCTGCTGCTTTCGAGGCGGGGGTGCGTGTGCTGGCCGGTACCGATCTCGTCGGCACTCCGGCGAACGTGGCCAGCGAGGCGATCAAACTGGGGGAATACGGACTCTCCAACCTACAGGTCGTTGAGGCGGTTACAACCGCGGGATTCAGGGCCACCGATCGCAGTTCCGACTTCGCCATCGGCGCTCCCGCGGACGCCGTGCTCTTTCCTGACGATCCAATATCCGACCTGGAGGTTCTCAGGCACCCGACCGTTGTGATTCGGAAGGGGACCGTGGCATGAGACTGGTTCTAGCCTCGGGGTCGCCCCGTCGCCGCCAGCAACTGGAGACGCTGGGCCTCGATTTTGATGTCGAACCCTCAGATATCGATGAGTCACGTCGTCCGGACGAGCCCCCAGGAGTCTATGTTGAGAGGATGGCCACGGAGAAGGCGCGAGCGGTGGCAGCCGCCGATCGTGTCGTGCTTGCGGCCGACACCGTGGTGGTGCACGAGGGGAGGATCTTGGGGAAACCCGGCCACCCTGAGGAGGCGCGCTCAATGCTGCGACGACTTCAAGGCGATCGTCATGAGGTGTTCACTGGTGTCGCAGTTGTCTCGTGGGACGATGGTCCAGTGGTTCACCCAGCCGTGGATGTGACCGAAGTGGCTTTTCTCCCCATGACCGATGATGAGATCGCTGACTACGTATCAACCGGAGAGCCTATGGACAAGGCGGGTGCCTACGCCCTTCAGGGCGCAGGTGGGCGGTTCGTCGAGTCGGTGAAGGGCAGCCCATTCACGGTGATCGGCTTGCCGATCCATCTGCTCTCGCGTCTGATCTCGCACGCCGGACTCGATATCAGAGTATTTCAATTCGAACTGCCTGGCTGAGCGGGTAGTTTTCTCGAGATGCGGCCAACACTTCTCGCAATCGTTCTGGTGCTCGCCGCTTGTAGCCCGGTCTCGGAGATAGCTGATCCGACAAGCACCCTCGACGTCACCACCACGGCAAGAATCGTTACGACCACCGCGACTGTCGAGACCACCTCGACCACCGAAGACCCCACTACAACTTCCACGACGACAACCCTGGAGGCGACCACCACAACGTCTGACATTCTCGACGGAAACTGGGCCGACCAGCCGTTGATAGTGACCGGATTCGGCGCTCTTGGATGGTGGGACGGCACCGACTGGATACGTGCCGAGACCGAAGGCGCCCTCCCTGTTGTGGGTGGTGAGGACTATCAGATTGCAGTAATCGGCCTCGAGGCGACTACCACCGGCGGCCCGCAGGACCTGGTCTGTGAACCGGTGTTCAACCTCGGTGTCGTGTTGGAAGACGACCATCTGCTCGGTGGATGGCCGGGACCGTATGGGGTGGCGATATCCGCGCCGTGGGATCTCCAGCCGAATCTGTTCGAGCCCTTTGCAGACGATGGCACGTTTGCCGCTATCGCTTCGGGCCTGCTGGCCGAGCGGGGCCTGGTTGGGGCCGACCCGGTTGTCAAACAACTCTTCCGCACCGATCTCGAAGGCGACGGGATCAACGAGATCCTTGTCGTTGCGGAGGACATCAGCGGTGGTTTCCTTCCAAAGGCGGGGGACTATTCGATCATCTTCATGCAGAAGGTGATCGAGGGCGATGTGCAAACGGTGGTCCTTGGTGATTCGGTCATAACAGACCCCGAGGGGTCGTTTGTGGTGGGCTTCTCGGTTGGAGCGGTCGCCGATCTCAGCGGCGATGGCCAGATGGAAATCGTCGTCGACTCCGCCTTCTTCGAGGGCCTTGGAGTAGACGTCTGGGAATACGTCGATGACGACATCGGTCTGTTCCCCTACCTACAGACTGGATGTGGCAGCTAGTGAAGAACCCTTTCGAGGACCGTCCCACCTATGTCGGTCTCAGTGGCATCGAACTGACCGAGACCTCATCAGAGTTCGCCGCTGGCCGTATTGAGATTACCGAGCACCACATGCAGCCCTACGGAGTGGTGCATGGAGGTGTCTATTGCACATTTGCGGAGACACTGGCTTCGACCGGTGCCGCAATGTGGGCCGTGGAGCAGGGATTGGAAGGGGCAGTGGGGGTCAGCAACAAGACGGACTTCCTCCGGCCCACCACCGGTGGGGTTCTGATTGGAGAGGCGACGCCGATTCATCGCGGTCGTACCCAACAACTCTGGCAGGTGAACATCATTAGGGAAGACAACGGCAAACTCGTTGCCCAGAGTCAGGTCCGTCTTCAGAACGTGAACAGCACCGAGTTCTGATTCAGGGCGTGGACAGCCAGCGAGTCAAATCGATGACGACCTCTTGAAAATCTTGTCCGTGTCCGGAGGACACGGCGTGAGCCACCTCATGTAGGACTATCCAGGCCTGGGCCGGCCGTTCGACGAGGATCGTCCTTGTCGTCGGGTCGTAGCTTCCCTTGATTCGGCCTTCGAGACGGTCGATCACCACCAATTCCACCGTGCTCACGCCCAGATGGTCAGCCAGTGAGTCGGCGAGTTGGCTTGCCTCTTCATCGGTGAGATAGGTGTTGGCGAGCCGGATCATGACCTGGTCCAGACCGGCCAACCTCACGCCCTCTTGAACGGTGCAGTAGTCGAATCCGCATATCTCGAGTCCGTTGTCGGCGAAGGGCGGATCCCGGTCGATCAAGTTGTATAGGGGAACCATGGCCATAGCGAAGACCGTCACAGTTGCGACAGCGATTAACACCAGCCGGCGCCATGGCGAACGTTCCAGCGGTTCGAAGGAATCCTCCTCGACATCCCAGTCTTCGAAGACTGGTTCGTCCTGGATCACTACTTGAGAGCCTCTTTGATCACATGCGAATGGTAAGGCAGGCCACGAGCAACGGCTTTCGAGACCAAATGGCGTCCTTGGCTTATCGGGGGCATCCTGGCGCCCTCGCCGCATGACAGGTCGCAGATGAGCGTTGCCAGGCTGGCCCGGTCTAGGCCTCAACTTCCTCGTCGACAGCCAGGGCAACGATCTTCGGCACCGGGCCGCAGTGCCCACCGATGATTCGTTTCAGCAGGCCGGGGTAGCCGAGATGATTGAGACCCCTGTTCTCGGAGTCACCTTGTCCACCGGCCCATACGAGGGCCAGGTCTCGAGGTTTGGCATCCTCTATGTATTGCTGTTCGAGCGCAGCAAGTATTTCCTCGGCGACTCCGTGACCCTCATAGCCCGAACTCACGATTACGTCTCGATCGTGTATCACCGAGACGGCCTCGCGTGCACCAACAACTTTGTTGATAGTCATGATCGACTCCCGGTCCGAACCTACATCTTGATAACACGGCTGGCGATGATTCGTGGCCCGAGTGAATCCTTATTGGGCCCTTCTCCAATATCCTTGTAGCCAATGTCGTTCCAGATCGGCCCACTTGTCGTTGACCCCCCGGTGGTCCTTGCCCCGATGGCAGGCGTGACCAATGCTCCGTTTCGCCGTCTGTGCCGCGAGTTCGGGGCGGGTCTCTACGTCTCGGAGATGATCGGCGCCAGGAGTCTTGTGGAGAAGAGCGAGAAGACGATGGCTCTGGCCCGTTTCGACGACGATGAGAGCCCCAGATCGATTCAGCTTTACGGCACCGACCCGGGAGCTCTTGGTGAGGCGGTTGCCTTTCTTGTCGAAGATCACGGGGTTGACCACATCGACATGAACTTCGGATGCCCGATGGGCAAAGTGACGAAACACGGAGGAGGGGCCGCCCTCCCCTGGAAGACCAGCCTGTTTCGTTCTGTAGTTCGCGCCGCGGTCATGAACGCCGGCGATGTCCCGGTGACGGTGAAGTTCCGGCTGGGCATCGACGAGGAACACCTGACATTCATCGACACCGGCCTGATCGCCGAAGAGGAAGGAGTTGCCGCGGTCGCACTCCACGCCCGCACCGCCCGCCAGTTGTACTCAGGCAAGGCCAGGTGGTCGGCGATCCGTGAGTTGAAGGAGGCGGTGACCACCGTGCCTGTGGTTGGTAACGGTGACATCTGGACGGCGGACGACGCTCTCGAGATGATGCGTTCAACCGGTTGTGATGGAGTCGTGGTTGGCCGCGGGTGTCTCGGGCGCCCCTGGTTGTTCCGGGACCTGGCCGACGTGTTCGCGGGACGCCAGGCCCAGGTTCCGCCAAATCTTGGCGAGATTGGTCGGATCATGCTCCGCCATGCCCAACTGCTGGTTGACCACTTCGGAGAGAAGGTCGGTCTCAACCTCTTCCGCAAGCATCCCTCGTGGTATCTGAAGGGCTTCCCTGTTGGACCGGTTCTTCGTGATGGCTTCGCCAGGGTGGCCTCGATCGAGGAGTTGACGTATCTGGTCGGGAGGCTCGATCCGGATGTCCCGTTTCCTGAAGAGGCCAATCGCATGGTTCGTGGGCATAGTCACGGGCCACGTCCGGTGCGTCTACCCCACGGATTTCTCGACGATCGGGAAGCCGAGCGGGTAGCCGACGAGGCCGAGCAGGTGGTCAGCGGCGGCTAGAGGACTCACTAGGGCTCCTTTTGAGCTGCGTCGCCACCTCGACCTCGCTGCGGGTCGAGTGGTATCGGGTCAGCATCAGTATCGAACCGACCAGACCGACCACCGAGAATGTGAGAATCCCGACGTCGGCCCAGAACCATCCGTAGTACCCCCAGAGGAAGGCCTCTGCAATCCCGATCCACCACGTCCCCGGTGAGATGCCGGAAGGGTCGGCGGTGCGATACGCGGTCCAGACCGAGGGGGTGAGCATCACTCCGTAGGACAATCCGAGAATCACTCCGAGTGCTGTCCATCCTGCGACAAGTGCTGTTGTGGCGAGCAGGACACCCCAGACTGCTCCCAACAGACAACTCTGCCGAGGATCGCGCCCGGTCCGAACCAGCGCCCACATGGTCAACGCATACGCAACGACGGTGAACACGGGAGCGAGGATCGCGATCCAGAATCCTTGACTGACCAAATAGGCGGCCCACCCGACATTGGTGACCAACCCCAGGGATGCCCAGGTGGTCGAGACGCCGGATGAGTCACCGGTTCGGATCAGCTTGGAGATCTGTGGAACCAGAAAGGCAATCGTGCCAATGGTGGCGGCCACAACGGCAATGTTGGCCAGTGTCTCGTTCATCGGTAGTTAGAACACCATTCCGGGTCGTCTGGTTGCATCAACGTTGGCTGTAACCGGCGACGGCGGACAGAAAAACATGGGCCATGGAGTCGAGTGTCAACCCATTGACATCCGCCTCGGCGTCAACCTCAACAAAGTCCATCGCTCGCACCTTGGGGTGACGGGCACACCGGCGAACGCCCTCGGCGAGTTGGCGGATGGTCAAGCCACCGGGACTGGCCCCCGGACATGCGGGGGCGAAGATCCGATCGAGCACGTCGAGGTCAACGTCGACATATATCGATTCACATCGTTCACCCAAACTGGAAAGGACACCCTCGACGACGCTGCGAATACCGTCCCGCTCCACCTGTTCTACGGTGACCACACTGATGCCTGCTTCGTCGCAGTAGGCCCGATACTCCGCAGAGTTGGCAAAGGAGTGGATTCCGATCTGGGCCACGTTGGCTCCGGGAAGCCCGTGCTCTTCGATCAGGCCGCGTATCGGGGTCCCGTTGGTGGGTCCGTTGGTGAGGGAGCGCACGTCGTGGTGGGCGTCAAAGGTGATGACGCCGACCTGTGATAAGTCTTTGGCCATACCGGCGACCAGAGGACGGGTGATGGCGTTGTCACCGCCGATGTAGAGGGTCAGAGAAGCTTCGGGGAGCTCGGTCGCCAACTCGGTCACAGCCCCGGGCATTGTTTGCATGTCCAGTTCTGAGATCGGCCAGTTGCCGACGTCCCGGACGGTCACATCGGCGAGGTTCGCCCCCCACTCGCTATGGAAGGTGGAGAACCGGGTCAGGTGGTCACGGAGGGCAAATGGCGTCAGGTCGGCTCGCGACGGGGTGAGAGATGCCTTGGATGAGGGCACCCCGACAACCAGGAGGTCCGGATCAGGGTGATCCTGTGCCAGCCAGACGTCGGCGCGAGGCCAACCCGGATCAAGCATTCGTGTCGAGCATCGGGATGTCGACTCCGCGATCTCGGGCGACTTGTTTGGCCTTTTCGTAGCCTGCGTCTGCGTGTCGCATCACGCCGGTTCCCGGGTCGTTGGTGAGGACGCGTTCGACCCGAAACGCCCCCTGCTTTGTGCCGTCGGCCACTACCTGGGCTCCGGAATGGATCGAGTTCCCGATTCCGACTCCACCGCCATGGTGAACGGCAACCCAGGCTGCACCCGAGGAGACGTTGAGCATGGCATTGAGGATGGGCCAGTCGGCGATCGCGTCTGACCCGTCGGCCATCGCCTCGGTTTCCCGGTACGGGGATGCGACCGAGCCCGAGTCGAGATGGTCGCGGCCGATGACAATGGGCGCCGAGACCTCGCCGGAGGCGACGAGTTCATTGAAACGGAGGCCGGCGAGGTGGCGCTCGCCGTAGGAAAGCCAGCAGATGCGGGCAGGAAGCCCCTGGTAGTGGATCTTCTGCTGAGCCAGTCGGATCCAGCGTGCCAGGGCATCATTCTCGGGGAACAGGTCGAGCAGGGCATGATCGGTAACGGCGATATCGGCCGGGTCACCGCTCAATGCCACCCACCGGAACGGCCCAGAACCCTCACAGAAGAGATCGCGGACGTAGGCGGGCACGAAACCCGGATACGAGAAGGCGTCTTGATACCCGGCTGTCTGCGCTTCCCCGCGCAGGTTGTTTCCGTAATCAAATACCTCGACTCCCTCACTCTGAAAGCCCACCATTGCCTCACAATGAGCGGCCATCGACTCCCGGGCAGATTTGATATAGGTGTCAGGGTCGTCGTCTCTCAACCGGGCAGCTTCGTCGACGCTGTAGCCGGACGGGATGTAGCCGTAGAGCGGATCGTGAGCCGAGGTCTGATCGGTCACGATGTCGACATCCAGACCCATTCTCAGCAACTCGGGGTACAGGTCGGCGGCGTTTCCAAGAAGGCCGATCGATAGCGCCTTGCGGTCTCGCTTCGCAGCCAGGGCAAGGTCGACTGCGTCCTCGATCGAGTCTGCCCGCACGTCGAGATACCCGGTCTCGATACGACGCTGGATCCGATATGGATCCACTTCGATGCATAGAGCGACACCGCCGTTCATGGTTATTGCCAGAGGCTGAGCGCCACCCATGCCGCCGAGGCCACCTGTCAATGTGAGCGTGCCGGCAAGGCTTCCACCGAACCTCTTCTCGGCGATAGCTACAAACGTTTGATAGGTGCCCTGGAGAATTCCCTGAGTTCCGATGTAGATCCAGGAGCCTGCCGTCATCTGCCCGTACATGATCAAACCTTCGGCTTCGAGCTTCCAGAAGTGCTCGAGGGTGGCCCATTTGGGAACGAGGAGACTGTTGGCAATGAGAACGCGAGGCGCCATGTCGTGAGTCCGAAACACACCGACCGGTTTGCCTGATTGGACCAGAAGCGTCTCGTCGTTCTTCAGCCTTTGCAGGGTTGCCACGATCGCATGGAGAGATTCGAGGTTGCGCGCTGCCTTGCCCCGTCCGCCATAGACGATCAGATTCTCGGGGTCTTCGGCAACTTCGGGATCGAGGTTGTTGAGGAGACAGCGAAGGACGGCTTCCTGGAGCCAACCATTGGTGTTCAGGTCGGTCCCATGCGGGGCTTGGAGCGGAAAGGTCAGATCGAGCATGCGCGAGACGGAGCCTAACGACGCGTGTTCGGCTGCATTCCTTGTATGTTCGCCGCGAACAACTATGAACGAAGCGAATGCACCCGAAGTAGCCGTCCGCGACGATGGCGAGCACGATCGTTATGTGGTTGAGGTCGATGGCGTGGCTGCTGGGTTCACCGTGTATCACATGCGTGGCGGGCGACACTTCTTCGTTCATACCGAGGTTGATGCCAAGTTCACAGGTCAGGGTGTCGGCTCGGCTCTCGCCCGTTATGCGCTTGACGACGTCAAGGCAAAAGGCGGGAGGATCGTCCCTATCTGCCCGTTCATCAGGGCCTTTGTCGATGAGAACCCCGAATATGAGGCATTGATCGACCACGAGTTGTGGGACCGGATCGATGCGCGGCTGCGACCCGACGGATGATCACCTATTGGTGTGTGGTGAAAGTGGCACTAACGGCGTGAAGCCGATGACTCCATCGCGCGAGTAGATGCGGCCTTGACTGCTATGACGATCAGTGTGGGTTTGTTCATGGGGAATCGTCGCCTTCTCAGCGCTCGGCGCATTCCGCTCAGGTTGGACCTGGCGGGTTCACACTCGGTGCCTCCCGATGTCGACGGAGGAAGTCGTCCACAGTGCGCTGTGCCTCCGTCTTGATCTCCCGATACCAGAACCCTTCATCCCATGGGTCATCTATGGACGCGTCGAAGAGGTCGTCTTCGTAACTGGTGTGCCGGTGTCGGATCACCGCCCGCGCCGCCAGCGACGCTCGTTCGTCCAAAGAGAGCATCCGGGTGCGTCCAACCCGTCCACTCCCCACCTCCGCAGCCCGTGTCGCTGCCTCCCGGGCAATCTCGTCAGCGAGGTCGACGTGTTCCGGAGCGAAAGCGAGGAACCAGCGGATAGCGTCTTCGAGCTCGTCGCGGTATGCGTCCTCCTGCTTCATTCGACTCCGGGCGCTGTGTTCCCTGTGCTTCGAGCGCTGGGTCTCGGTGGCGGCTGCCTCGGCCTCGGCAGCCTCAATCGCCTCTTTGGGTGCCCACAATCCGAGCCGGCGACGATGCGCCCGGTTCCGGCCCCGTGGACGCCACGCCACCCAAAACCTCCCCGCCGCTTTCACTCGCCGCGTCACAAACGCATCACCCGACGGCAGAAAGTCCCAGTCGTCGGGGATCTCGATCTCGCCATGATCCGGGTTCCACGGGCCTTTGCGCGTCACGTACACGTCGAACTGCAGATTGGTCAGATCGGTCTCTTCCATGCCCCAACTCTCGCTCATAATGACGTGCCGCGTGGGTCCCCCGCTACGGGTACGAACAGTCACGCATAATGCCGGCTAGATGTGCGGCCTAGTTGAAGTTCCAGATGTAGCGGGCGATCTTCCATGAGCTGTCGGCCTGTCGCTGCAGAATCCACAGGCCCTGTAGGACCGACTCGGTGGATTCTCCAGAATCAGTTGACTTTTCCGCCGTGGTGAGCGTGAAACGGTCAAACGCCAATGCTCCGTTGACCACGACTTCCTCGGACGTGGTGAAGTGGATGGGCCGGTTCGCCTCTGCGAAAACCTTCCCCCACTCTCGGAACGCATCTTTGCCGACTACCGCCGGTTCATCTTCCGGCATCCAGACAGCGTCGTCGGTGAAGTAGTTCAGGAAGCCTTCAAAGTCGCCATTCTTGAATGCCTCCGTCGCTTCAACTCGGATCGCGTGGATCGCTTCTACGTCAGACTCCGCTATCAGGATTCCTCCTCCATGAAGACCGACTCACCTCTTCGCATTCAACCCACGTGGAGCCGCACGGTTGTTAGCGGTTCCGGTCAACCTAACCGAACGATACTCAACGCACCGCTAGCAACATGCGAACCAAGGAACAACCGCAACGCCTTCGATCCCAGACGCATACATAAGTGCCTGATTGATGATGGGGGTGTTCAAGACTTCACAGATGTGTGACTGGTCAGTTCAGAGCTATCTGAGGCACTCGCTGTCGCTGCGCTGTCCCCAGTCGATGAGAGTGATCTTGCCGTTCTCAACGGTTGCTTCGTGGCCCACGCCTCCTGAGCACCCAGCCCCACGGGCTGCGGCGATCCCGTCCGCGCCGTAGAAGAACTTGGTATTGAACGTGGCTGTGCTGCCCGACACCACCATGTCGAGGTATTCGATCCCATCACCTGACCCTTGGATGGCGGGAATCTGCTTTTCTAGGGCTCGAATCTCGTCGACTCCGGTAGCAACGCCGACTACTACCGTCAAAACGTCCCCACCGAACCGGTGAAGACTCAAACCCCCGAGTCTCTATGAAACCCGGGGCGCTTCAAAACCTTCCAAGGCCGGCACCAAACCAGGCTCCACCCAAATCTCACCAGACGAGCCAGGCACAAGGTCAGGCCTCACTGGTGACTGTTTCATACGACGAGCCCGATCCCGCCCAACCCGATACAAATACCCAGCCGGATTGTCCATATCCCCCACCCGGTCCCAATGCTCCCACCCATAGGCAAACGCCTCAGCCGCCGCCTCACGGCCCACCTCGTCACCAAACCCTGCAGTCAACGCACGACGCAAACGAGGCTCCACATCAACAACAAACGCCTCGAAAGAGACCACAGCCGTCGTATCCCTAATCAGCAGAACTCCTCAACACCATCAACCTATAAGAGCAACCAACCCCCAAGTCGTACGGCACCCGCAAATCGCAGGCATTATGTGCGGGTAGTCCCAGCGAAGATGCTGGTAAAATGTGGCGAGGGGTTAGCCGAGGTCTTCGATGGCGACGATGTCTCTGGCTCTGACTGCGTGGACCTTTTCGCCGCCTGCTTGTGTGCCGTCGCGTCTGGCGGACATCATCATGTACTTGTTGTCATCTTCCGTAGGTCCTGATTGTTCGACGAGCCATTCGTAGTCTCGGTCGGATGTGACAAGGACGTGGCCTCCTGTGAGCATGACTCTGCATGCCATTGATGTTCCTCTCGTTGGGTGTAGAGAGGCTACGCGCAGCCCCATAAATGATGCTTGGTAACTCCGTTTAGTGGCCGAACACCACATCAGGACCGAAGAGAGCGATCCGCAGAGCCATGACTTGCCAATTTAACTCCCGACCCGCCCATAGCAACCGGCATTATGAATCGATCCGTGATCACGCATAAGTGCTGCCGTTATATGCGGCTTCGATGGACTCGCGTCCATCGTTCACGAGGCCAGCGTCGCGTAGTTGCCCCAGGGCCTATTGGTGCTCGGCTCTCGTTGGGTCGCCCGGACTGCCCGTCACGGTGCGATGTTCAGTCGGGTTCGATTCCGAGTTCGGCAAGGATTCGAGACCGCTCGCGGGTGTAGCGGTCTTCGCTTATCGCACCGGCCTCGCGTTCGGCGTTGAGCCGGGCGAACTCCTCGAAAAGGGCAGTCTCGTTGGTAGCCGATAGGCGGGCGGTGTCGTCTGTTCGGGCTTCCCGTTTGGTCTGTTTGGCCTGTTTCTTTACTGCACGAGCTTGTTCCCTCGCTCGCTTCGCGACCGCTTCGCCTCGGCTTTTAGCCATGCCGGCCAATAGAGTGGACGCTTGGGAACGCCAAGATCGGAGAAGACAGCATCATCTCTGGCCTAGCGGCCGGCTAGCGCGGTGTAGTCGAATGGGTCAGGAACGCTCTTTGGCGATGTTGACATTGAGGCTGCGGCCTTCAAAGTCAGATCCGTTGAGCGCACTGATCGCATTCTGGGCGCTGTCGGCCGATCCCATTTCGACGAAACCGAAACCGCGGGAGCGGCCGGTGTCGCGATCGGAAATCACCTGAGCTTTGGTGACGGGACCGTGCTCGGCGAACAAGCGCTCAAGATCGGACGAATCGGTAGAAAACGCGAGATTCCCCACGTAGATATTTGTGGACATTGCATGCTCCTTTGAGCTGAACCGTCTACTTGTTGGCACCTGACAGGCCGAGCAACTCAGATCCCGGTCAGATCGACCGAGAAACGGGAGCACCCTGCTGCGACACCGACGGAACGACAGAAGCAGAGAAAGGCGAAGCACGTGAACCGTGCAATAAGCACACCCTAACCAATCACCCCCACTAACCACGCCAGCTCGCTGTGGAACAACGATCCACCTTCGAACCACGAGGCGAAGGGGTCCTTCAAAGGATTCGACCAGCCGCACAAAGTGTAGAAAGTCCTACAGGCCCCGCCTATAGCCGGCAATATGTATCCCTCGGTGGACACGCATAAGTGCGGCGGTTTCAAGGGGTCATTGCAACGCTTTCGCATTTGTCACGTTTGGCAACGCCGAAGCCTCCTTGTCTGCTCCTACCTCCATCGGAGAGTCAGAGGGTCTAAGAGTGTTCCTTGATGCTCCGGGACAGTGGGGACTCGTCTGCTTCGACCTTTCGGGAGGTGAGCACGACGGAGCCGGACTCGACTACGTGACAATGTTCACCGTCAACGAATAGCCAATAGGTAGCGCATAACCGGCATTATGCGTTCCTCGTAGTGCCTGGTCACGGGCTGCTTCTCACTCGGCTGACAGGGTATCTGACACTGAAATGAGAGGGTACGAAAAGTAAAAGGTGGCCCTGACGACGTGATCCCGATCACAGCGGTGTCGATCTCCGGAGCCGGTCGCGTGGCGCCTGGTCTAGCGCATGTTTCTTTCGTTGGTTGATCTTGAAGCCTTGCCGGGCTTCTGGGAGGAATACGCTGTGGTTGTGGATGCTGGGTGGATGACCACGATGGCATCGTGCGCTCGCCCGGTCGACGAGGATGGAGCTTGTGATGGTTGGCCGTCGGATTGTTATGACGTTGGCGTTTTATCCACGAGGTGGATCGGCGCAGGTGGTGCGCTATTTGGGCGGAACGCTTGAGAAGTTGGGGCACGCGGTGACGGTGTGTTGTGGGTCGCTGGGGCCGTCGGGATCTTCCTCTCATGCGGCGACGTTCTTCGCGGGCCTTGACGTGCAGGCGCTTGACTTCTCCGAAGCAGCGACATGGTTCGAACAGGGACAGGATCCGATGGCTGCGCCGGTGCCCTTCCCCCCGTCGTTTGAGGATCGACCCGACGTGCCCGACCGGGTGTTCGTCTCGTTGGACGACGACGCTTACCACCGTCAGGTAGCAATGTGGCAGTCGCTGCTCGAACGGGTCGGGCTACCGGATCTGTATCACATACACCATCTGACCCAGGTCAACGATGCGGTGGCGGCTGTCGGGGATCGACCCACTGTTGTTCACCTGCATGGCACCGAGCTGAAAATGCTGGCCAAGATTCATCTCGGCGGTGGGGAGCCATGGAAGCATGCGACCGAGTGGGTTCAGCGTCTGGTGAGGGTTGGCCGTCGGGCCGATCGTCTCGTGGTCATTTCACCAACAGATCGTCAGCTGGCAATCGACCTGTTGGGAGTGGCCCCTTCGCTCATCGAAGTCGTACCGAACGGGGTTGACCTCACCAGGTTCGCACCCCTCCGCTTGCCAGGGAGTGAACGGTTGGTCCGCTGGCGTCAGTGGCTGGTGGACAAGCCACAAGGCTGGGATGAGAGCGGCCAGCCGGGAACGATCCGCTACTCGGACAACGACATCGACCGTTTCTTTTTGGACCCGGCGTCAGGAGAGCTGCTCCCAGTGCTGCTGTTCGTCGGCCGCTTCTTGGACTTCAAACGGGTCCCGCTTCTCGTCCGTGCCTACGCCGCGGCCCGTGAGGCGCTGGGACAGTTCGCACCGCCGTTGGTGATCTGGGGTGGTTATCCCGGCGAGTGGGAAGGCGAACATCCCCACACGGTGGCGACCACGTTGGGGGGCGACGGGGTCTTCTTCGTCGGCTGGCGGGGCCATGAGGATCTCACCGCGGGGTTGAACTGTGCTGACGTGTTCGTGGCACCCTCGGTCGATGAGCCCTTCGGCCAGGTCTATCTGGAGGCCATGGCCTGCGGCCTCCCAGTAATCGCCACCGATTCGGGCGGTCCCCAATCGTTCGTCAACACCGATCAGGCTCGGCCCAACGGCTGGCGGGTCACACCCGACAACGAGACAGAACTCACAGACGCCATAATCGAGGCGACCTCCGACAAGGCCACCCGACGTCAACGAGGGCGCAACGCCCGACGGCTGATCGAACGCCAATACGACTGGCGTCGCATCGCCGAGCACATCGACCGAATCTACAACGATCTACTCGCCTAGCGAGCAAAGGTCCCCGTCGCTGTTTATTCCGGTTCTAGAACGCCGGTTCTAGAACCGGAACACGCTCGCTTGAAGAGGCTACTGACACTCGGCTGACAGGGTGGTTGACATCGGAGTTGAAGGGTCGGAAAGTGATGGCTCGCTCTGACGACGTGGGCTCCGATCAGTCGATCGCGCGTCCATCACACCTGGTTACGTGCTGCTTGTCATCCGGTGACAGGGTGGTTGACACTGAGATCGGAGGGATGCGAAAAGTGACGAGCGGCACTAGCGACGGGAACCCGATCACGGGCGCCGGTTTCGTGAGCCGTGGGGTCACGTCCATGGACGCTATGTGTTGCAATAACCACCTGACCTCGCAGGCATTATGCGTGGTTTGTGGCTCTTCCTTCCCGGGTTGTCGCCGAGATCAAACTCGGATCAAACGCGACCCCATGGAGCGTATAGAGCCTTTCGAGTCTGAAACGGATATCGGGCCGGCTTGGTAAATCCTGGGAAGTGTCGAGATCCCCGACGTGCTTTGTGGAGATACGATAATGAAATCGAAACCCCACCGAATAAACGTTGGGCAGTCCATGTGAGACTGGCATGCGGGAGACATCGAAGCGTGGCCCCGAACCGGTGTGATTTCGGGGAAACGGTTGCGACACTTTCGACGAGGATTGTCGTCTCGTTATCGAGGTGCCATGTGGAACGGTTTCGCTAAGTCGAGCGAGATCCTATTTGCGCAGCATCGCGTCGAGTCGGCGGTTGGCGATGGCTGCTCCGACCAAACCCATCACAGCCAGGTAGGCGGCATGACCAATCATGGTCCAGTCGACGAGGCCAAGTGTGAACCCACGAAGTAGTTCGGTGCCGTGATAGAGCGGTGAGATCTTGGCGACGTTCTGGATCAGCGGTGGGTAGACGTCGAGAGGATAGAAAGTACCGGAGAACAGGAAGAGGGGCATCGTCACCAGGGTCACGAGATCGAAGTCCTGCCAGGAGCGCATGAAGGTGGTGGCCGCCATACCGACTGCGCCGAAGGCGAATCCGACCAGTGTTGCGGCCGGGATGGCCAGCAGCGCCGTCCAGGACTCGGTCAATCCCATGGCGAACATGACCACGACAAACGCTGTGGAGTAGAGGACGCCACGCAGCAGGGCCCAACCGATCTCGCCGATGGCGATGTCGGAGGGCTGCATTGGCGTCGTGAGAACACCTTCGTACACCTTCTGGAACTTGAGCTTGAAGAAGATGTTGAACGTGGTCTCGATGACTGCTCCGTTCATAGCCGATGCGGCCATCATCGCCGGAGCGACGAAGGAGGCATATGGGATCTGTGTGCCGTTTGGCAGTGTCACATCGCCCACCAGCGCACCGACCCCGATTCCAACTGCGAAAAGGTAGAAGACAGGCTCGAAAAACCCGCTGAAAATGATCTTCCACAAACGGCGATAAGCGATGTAATTCTTCTCCCAGATCCGCTGGGCCCGGAATGGAGTCACCTTCGGAGTGAGCCTGGCAGGAGCCGAGAGACTCATGGCCGGAGCTTCCGGTCGAGAAGGCGCACAGAGAGGTAGATACCGATCGCTGTCATCACGATTAGGTAGAGAAGCGAGGCCCAGATCGGCAAGCCAGTCACGATCGATGCGTTGGCACCTGGAAGGGCGATCTTCCGAACCAGTTCGACCCCATGAAACAGAGGAGTGATGTACGCCACGGGTTGGAGGAAATCGGGGAGTTGGCTTATCGGAAAGAAGGTCCCCGAGAACAGGAACAGAGGCACGATGGCAAAACGAAACAGAGTGGAGAGGCTTGTCCCATCCTTCTGAGTAAGGGTCCATGCGGTGATGACGGTGGTAAATGCGATACCCGTCAGCACAGCGGGCGGAATCGCCAAGAGGGCCGGTCCAAGTTCCATGGCCCCGAACAAGACAGCGATGACCGCGAACACGCAAAGCACGAAGACGAGACGCGCCACACCCCAGATCAACCTGCCCAAGATGATGTCTGCCGGGCCCAGGGGTGTCGTAATGGTCCCATGAAAGTTCTTGCGCCATATGACCCCGGCCATCACCGGAAACGATCCGTCCCCGGCACCGTTCTGCATCGCTGTGGCAGCCATCAACCCGGATGCCACAAAAACGAGATAGGGGATGCCCAGGTTGCCGCCGCCGGCATCGACGAGTGAGCCGAGCCCGGCGCCCATGGCTGCAAGAAAAAGCACCGGGTTGACGAAGGAGGTAATGACTGTGCCCCGCCAGGTCCGGCGGTAGGCGATGACCTCCGATTCGGCGAATCGGAGTGAGCGGGAGACGGTTGTCATCAGTCGATCAGTCTCCGGCCGGTGAGACGGAGGAAGACATCTTCGAGCGTCGACCTCCGGACCAGCACCTGCTCGGGGTGGATCCCACGCTCGTGAAGTGCGCGCTGGGTGTCGTCGGCGTCATCGGTGTAGAGAAGAACTCGATCTGCCAAAACCTCAGACCGTGGCGCAACGCCGTCCATCTTGATGACTGCGTCGTCGTTGTGCTCGTCATCGAATCTGAGTTCGAGGACTTCCCGCGGCGCATACTGCTCGATGAGCTCGCGGGGTGATCCTTCGGCGACGATCTTGCCCTGGTCCATCACCACGAGCCGGTCGCAGAGTTGCTCGGCCTCGTCCATGTAGTGAGTTGTGATTATGAGCGTGGCACCATCACGCTTGAGCCGATAGAGCCGATCCCAGAGGAGGTGGCGGGCCTGGGGATCCAGCCCGGTGGTCGGCTCGTCGAGGATGATCAGGTCAGGGTCGTTGATCAGGGCACGTGCGATGGTGAGACGCCGCTTCATCCCCCCGGAAAGAGGTTCGACTTCGGAGTCCTTGCGCTCGGTGAGTTGCGCAAAATCGAGGAGCTCCTCGATTCGCGGCATTATGTCGGCCTTCTTCATGTCGTGATAGCGGCCGTAGATATAGAGGTTCTCTGCGACGGTCAGTTCGAGATCGAGGTTGTCCTCCTGGGGGACCACGCCGATGCGTTGACGGATTGATCGACCTTGCGTGGTCGGGTCGAGGCCGAACACGGTCATCTTGCCCTCGGTAATGGGACTGACGGTTGTGATCATCTTCATCGTCGAGGTCTTTCCGGCGCCGTTCGGGCCGAGGAAGCCGAAAGCCTCGCCCTTGCGGATGTCGAAGTCGATGGCGTCGACAGCGGTGAAGTCGTCGAATCTCTTGGTGAGGCCGCGCGCCTCCACGAGGATTTCAGTCATGAATCAATTGACGGTAGTTGGGGCTCGTTCCGCCTACTAATACCGGTCGAACCTGATTATTGACCTGGTTGATTTCCGGCCACCCATCTTGGCTGGTTTGGCGTCGGCCGTCGGATACCCGAGGGCAACCGCGTATCTGACGACGGTGCCGCTCGGTGCGCCCATGTACTCACGGGCGTTGATGTCGCGGTGAAGAGTGATTGGACACGATGCGACGCCGATCGCCTTGGAGGCGAGCATCATGTTCTGGGCGGCCCTACCGATATCGAACATGTTTCCGCCCTCTTCCTGGACGAGAACCACCGTCGCCGCCGAGTCTCGGACCGGTTGGGTGAAGTCCCCGTGTTCGGCAAGACCCTGAAGAAGGTTGGGATCGGTGACAGCGATGAAGGACCAGTCCTGTCGGTTCTTGGAGCTGCCGGTCATTCGGCCGGCTTGGAGAATCGCCTCGAGATCCTCAGTCGCGAGTGGATCGGTCTTGTAGTCGCGAATGGCTCGCAGGTTGAGAATGAAGTCGTAAGTATCGGACATGGTTCGAGCTTAGAGCTCACGGTTCACCCGGATGATCGGATAGGTTGTGGCCGACCGAGAATCCGAGGAGCTAATCCGTCATGCCCACCCCACACATCTCTGCCGAGAAAGGTGATTTCGCACCCTCGATTCTGCTACCCGGTGACCCGCTCCGTGCCCAGCACATCGCAGAGAACTTCCTCGAGGACGTCGAGCAGGTAAACGCGGTCCGCAACATGTTGGGCTACACGGGGACCTACTCGGGCATCCCGATTTCGGTGATGGGCACCGGCATGGGCATCCCCTCGGCGTCGATATATACAACCGAGCTCATTGCTGAGTACGCCGTGGAGCGATTGATCAGGGTCGGGTCCTGTGGCGGAATATTGCCTTCTGTGAAGATCCGCGACGTGGTTCTCGCGATTGGAGCGTGCACCGACTCCGGGGTCAACCGGGTTCGCTACGGCGGCGATGACTTCGCTGCGACAGCAGACTTCTGGCTGCTTCAGGCTGCGGTTACCGCGGCGGCGGCCAAGGGAGTCGAGGTGAAGGTTGGAAACGTCCACTCGGTGGACCTCTTCTACAACCCCGACGGTGAGGCTTTCGATCGCATGGAGGCGATGGGTGTCCTGGCTGTGGAAATGGAGGCAGCGGGTCTCTATGGCGTTGCTGCCGAGAAGGGTGGTCGGGCGTTGACGATTGCGACGGTCTCCGATCATGTCAGGACCGGCGAAGCCACCAGCGCCGAAGAGCGGCAACAGACCTTTGACGAAATGGTCGAGATTGCTCTGGAAACCGTCAAGATCGACGTCGAGCGATAACTCGCAACACGATGTCGCTGGATCGCTCCATCATCAAACAAGGCATTGCCGACGCCTTGCCGCTCTTTGTGCCGGCAATCCCCTTTGCGTTCGTCATTGGCGTGGTGATCGTCGAGTCGGGAATCAACCCCGTCGTCGGCTGGTCAAGCTCCTGGCTCATCTTCGGTGGCGCAGCCCAGCTGACACTCATCTCGCTGCTCGGCTCGGGCGCGGCCGTGGCGGCAGCGATCAGCGCCGGTCTCGTGGTCAACGTCAGGCATCTGATGTACTCGGCCGCGATGGCCCCGGTGTTCCAACACCAGCCTCGCTGGATGAGATGGATCGGTTCTTATCTCCTCATCGACCAGCAGTTCGCCCTGGCGATGCTTCGCGCCGACGACGATCCGAGGACGTTTCGGACCTACTACCTGGCTTCCGGTCTTGTCTTCTGGACCCTGTGGCAGATCATCACGGCGGTGGGCATCGTCCTCGGGCCCATCGTGCAGCAGTCCTGGAGCATCGAGTTCGCCATCTCGATTCTGTTCGTTGGCTTGATCGTCATGGGCATCGACAAATACCCCAAGCTGGTTGCCGCACTCGTGGGAGCCGGGGTTACCTACCTGTCAGCAGGTTTGCCCAATCGTGCCGGTCTTCTGGTCGGGGCCTTTGCGGGGATCTTGGTCGGCACCATTGCTGAAAGGCTCCGAGGGTGACTGACCTCCTCGCCATCCTCGCGGTCGGCACCGGAACCTATCTGAGCCGGGGGGTATTCATCCTTGCCCTTGCCAACAAGAAGATTCCCGACTCTGTGCTGGTTGCGCTTCAGTTCGTGGCGCCGGCGGTGCTGAGTGCGTTGATAGTGGCGCTCCTGATCGACAATGACGGGAACATCGCCATCGGAGTTGCCGAGGTATCAGCTTTTGTCGTAGGGGGCGCCGTGGCATACAAGACCCGCAACCACATCTTCACTCTGATCGCAGGTATGGGTGTGTTCTGGCTGATTCGGGCCCTGATATGAGAGAAGGGGCTCGAAGGCCCCTTCTCTACTCTGTCGGCTCTTGGATCTCAGCCGAATAGGTCTGCGATGAATCCGGTCTGGTTGGCGATGATCAACACCGTGAGAATCCACATCATGATGTGGATCTCCTTGAACTTTCCGCTTATCGCGTAGAGGAATGTGTGGGCAACAATCGCCAGACTGATGCCAAACGTGATCGAGAAGGTGAAGGGCATTCCAACAATCGCCAAGAATGCAGGTATCGATTTTCGATAATCTGTCCAGTCGACCTTGGTGGCACCGGTCATCATCATTGCTCCGATGATGATCAGCGCACCTGAGGTCGCGATAGACGGTATGGCCTGCGCCAGCGGTGATAGGAACATCGCCGCAAAGAACAGGAGAGCAACGGTGAGAGCGGTGAGCCCGGTCTTTCCGCCCTCCTCGACCCCTGCCGCTGATTCGATGTAGGTGGTGGTGCTCGACGTTCCGAGCGCCGCACCTATCGAAGTGGCCGTTCCGTCGGCTGCGAACGCCGCACGGGGTGCCTGGATGTGTCCTTCGTCATCCAGCATCCCTGCTTTCTCGGTGAGCCCGATGAGGGTTCCCGCTGTGTCGAAGAAGTCGACAAAAAGGAAGGTGAACACAACGCTCACCACTCCGAGGGCAAAGGCCGCACCTAGATCCATGGCCAGGAACAGGTCGGTAGGCGCCGTGAACCCGACAATCGAGCCCCCAAAACCGCTGAAGGCCTCCAAACCCTCACCGCCATAGTTGTAGGCGTTGAGGTCGAAGATGATCACAACGGCGGTCACCATCACGATCCCGATCATGATGGCGCCTTTGATCTTGTTCGCCAGAAGTGCGCCTGTAATCACAATGCCACCCAATGCCACCCAGGGAAGCCAGGTGCTGAAGTCACCGACTTGGACGAAGGTGGCCCCCGAATCCTGAATGAAGCCCGCTCCGATGAAGCCAATGATCGCCAGGAACGCCCCGATGCCGGCCGTGATGGCGTGCTTCAGATGCAACGGAATGGCATTCAAGATCCACTCGCGCATGCCGGTGAGGGCAATGACCACGAAGAGGATTCCTGAGATGAAGACCGCGCCAAGCGCCGTCTGCCAGGGAATACCCAGGGTGAGAACGACCGTGAACGTGAAATACGCGTTCAGACCCATTCCCGGGGCCATGGCGAAGGGGAGCCTGGCCCATAGGGCCATTATCAGTGTCCCGATGCCGGCCGCGAGCGCCGTGACGGTCAGGAGTTGGGGAAACGCTCCCTCGAAGTCGATAGCGTTGGAGAGAATCGCCGGATTCACAAAGATGATGTAGGCCATCGCCAGGAATGTGGTGATGCCCGCCCTCACCTCCTGTGAAGTAGACGAGCCCCTCTCGCTTATCTGGAAATAGCGATCGAGCCCGCTGGTGTCGCCTGTTTCCGGCGGCGTTTCCGTTATCGCCATTCGAGGTCTCCTCCCTGTGGATGGCGACACAAAGGTACCGATCGGAACATGGTCGATGTCGTCTGGAGTTTCAGATGGTTTTCGCGAACTGCCGCAGTCTCCCCTGTTGAGCCTGAAGCCCTATGCGCCGGCGAGTGTTGTCGCCTGGACGAATCTCAGTTTCCAGGAGTCGTCAGTGTTGACCCATATCGATGACCGCCGCGCCCGCTGAGGCGAGCCGTTGTTGATGACGGTGTTCTCGTATGTCACGAGAGCCACGGTCGGAGCGAGAAGCTCGACGTCGAAGTTGTTGAACGGAAACTCCACTTTGAGGTCGCTCGCCTCTGACTCGATGAGATCGTCGCGGTCGTAAACGTGGCCGAACCGGCAGAAGTCGGTGAAATCCTGAGCGAGGATCCCATCGAGGAATCCACTGTCCGATCGGGTCTCCTGGCGCCAGAGACCCTCCTCGAGGGCCCTGAAGAACTCAACATCGGTAGTCATGGGACTGAGTATCCCACGGCCTCGATCACAGCATCGAGGGGAAGAGGGCCATAGATATGTGGGAACAGCTCGTTCGGCTCATACAGATCCTCGTACACGAGCCTCGATCCCACCTTCACTGCGGCGATGGAAAGCAGGGTCAAGTCGTCCCGTCCTGCGTAGAGGCTGCTGGCGACACGGTCGAGTTGGGCCGCTGTAGAGCAGTGGATGAAACCCTCTTCTTCGAAGCCGGCGGGGGTGTAGGAGTCCGACCGGGATGCCCAGGCTTCGGTTTCCGCAATGTGGAAGACGTGGGCCGGTCGCTGAACTGCACCGACCCCGTAGAACATTGCCCCCGACGCTAGAGCGCCCTCATTCGGTTGCCGCGTGCGTTGTGCTCGACCTCGGCAAGGCCCATCGCCTCGAGAACAGGAGATACGTAGTTGCCAACTCTTCCCCGGAGACCCTTCTTCAGGCCGTACCAACCGCCGATCGGGTTGTCGTCCGAACGTGCCCAAGCTTCGACCGATCCCTCCTTCGCAGACTTCTGCTCGTCGGCGTTGCCGAGTTCCATCCAATCACCGTGCTCGACCAGCATCGTGTGCATGTCGTCAACGATGCGAAGGTCGTAGTGGAGGACGGTCTTGCCGACTGTGCACACCAGGATCGGTGGGTCGTGCTCCTCGTCACGATGCATCTGGAATTGTGATCGCAGACTTGGTGTCGACGCCAGTCCCGGTGAATTCAGCTGGACTCATGGTTCACCTCATTGTTAGACGCCGTGGGCCACCTGGCGCTCGTACTCGTCGGCGTCAAAGGTGCCAATCGACTCCTGGACGAGCCTATCGGCATTGAACGTCCACGCTTCCCATCCGCTGAATCGAACGGCGTTGCCGGTTCCCCCCGGCGCGGTGTTGGTCCCTTCGTAGGTCCACGAGTAGATCGCCCTGCGACCGGCTCCTCGAATCTGATCCATGATCACCACGGTGTCGGGGAAGGCGTCGAAAAAGCCCTGGAAGACCTCGGCAAGGGCAACCCGCCCGACAGCCCGATCACCATCGTTGACCGTGATCGAGCCATCCTCCGCGAAGAAGGAGGCGACCGCCTCGGCGTCGTGTGAGCACCAGGCCGCCGTGTAGCGAGTGGCGAATTCTTCAAGCTCTTTGGGACCCATTCTGTCAAGGTTACGCGTTCAGCTGCAGCCGGTGGTGTCCCCACATGTGAGGCAGACGTAGCAACTCCCGTTGCGGATGGTCATATGACCACAGTTGGAGCACACCGGGGAATCACCCATGTTTCCCGAGAGCACCATGTCGGATGTGGCCGCGTTGTCGCCGGCGGCCATCGCGGCAGCTACTGCGGTGACAACCTTCTCCACCATCGGCTCCGGCACGGTTCCGTTGGGTGAGTCGACAAACTCGGCCGCCCGTCGCAGCACTTCGACATCACCTTCGGTCACAGCGTCGCTCAGATCGAGCTGCAGTCCCGCTTCGACCGCCAGGCCCTTCGGCGGTGCGGCGAGGCCACCCTCGCGATCCGGTGGAACCTGGGCGAGTTCATCCCGTTCCAGGTATTCGACGCCAAGCGCCCGGAACACATAGTCGATGATCGAGTTGGCCATCTTGATGTTCTCATGACCCTCGACCATTCCTCGGGGCTCGAATGTCTGGAACGTGAACGAGTCTACGAACTCCTCCAACGGCACTCCGTACTGGAGACCCTTGGACACGGCAATGGCAAAACAACTGAGGATGCCTTTGAGAGTCGCCCCTTCCTTGGCCAGGTCGATGAAGATCTCACCCAAGGTTCCGTCTTCGTACTCACCGGTGCGCAGATAGACCTTGTGGCCACCAACGCGGGCCTCCTGGAGATACCCGGCACGTCGGGCGGGAAGCAGAAACCGGGGTGGCTGCATTCCCTGGGCGTATGCCTGGCTTGGCGAGGTTCCCGCCGGGAGGTTGCCCCAGTGGATCGCCTTCTCCTGCTCGACAGCAGCGGTGATTTCGGCGGCTTCCTCCTCGCTCTCCTCGCCTTCGTCGGCCGTGGAGTTGAGGGGTTGTACTGCCTTCGACCCATCCCGGTAGAGAGCCATGGCCTTGAGACCCCACTCCCACGAGAGGTGGTATGCCTCCTCGATGGTCTCGGTGTCTACCTCATTGGGCATATTAATGGTCTTCGAGATTGCTCCCGAAATGAAAGGCTGAGCTGCCGCCATCATCTTGATATGGCCGTTGTGGTGAATGAACCGCCTGCCGTATTTCCCGTTCTTGTTGGCAGTGTCGAAGACACTGAGGTGTTCGTCTTTGATATGAGGTGCGTTTTCTATGGTCTGTCGACCGCAGATGTGGTCGTTGGCCTCTGTGATCTGCCCTTTGCTGAACCCGAGTGCCTTGAGCAGATCGAAGTTCCACGAGGTGTACTCGTCCACTCCGAAGCCGAGTCGCTGCAATGTTGCCTCGCCAAATGTGAAGACGTTGAACGCGTGCTTCAGGTCGAAAACCCCGGGGAGCATTGCCTCGAGCTTTGCCAGGTCGTTGCTGTCGAAGCCCTTCTCGGCCAAAGCCAGATCGTTGATGTGTGGAGCGCCCTCGATCGAACTGGTCCCGACGATGTACTGCACTACGTCATTGATCTCATTGAGGCTGTAGCCGAGGCTGGTCAGGGCCGGTGCTACCGACTGGTTGACGATCTTGAAGTAACCCCCGCCGGCGAGCTTCTTGAACTTGACGAGGGCAAAGTCAGGCTCGACACCCGTAGTATCACAATCCATTAGAAGCCCGATTGTGTTGTGGGAGACAAAACCATTGGCGACATAGGTCACGTTGTTCGGGACCGACAAGTCATAGGTCAGCTGCTCCTCACCTAACTCGGCCGATGCGACACGGTCATAGAAGAAGCCGAGGAGGTGACCCAGCTCGGGGTCACCGGTCCGCTCATAGAGCTTCTGTGCCGAGCGTCGTGATACGAGACCGTTCCGACTGAGGGCCAACAGCAATGTCTTGCGCAGGCTGTCGTTATCGGGCGCAAGCCGATCGATCATGTCCCTACTCACAGGGATGTGATCGCAGCGAGCGGCTTGTTGGACATCGATTTCTCGAACTGCTGACTGCTTTCGATCACTCATGAACCCGATCTGGGCTCCCCAAAGCTCGCCGTAGGAGAGGTTGAGTACACGAAGAACAGCCAATGGCGAGTTCCCCCAACCGGTTGTGTCGTACTTTCTTGTGGTGGGGATACCCAGGGCAAGCATCAGCGATTGCACGTCGTGCGAGAAGTCGATGCTGGTTGTCGACCATGACTGGTAGCCAGCAGGATGGACCGTTCCATCTGCCTCGAATAGCCCTCTCAAAAAAGGCGAATAGACCGCCGGGCTGTTCGTGTGCAGGATTGTGTCAGGGATGTGTGGATGCCAGCCTTTCCCGGTGTGGCCTTCCACGGGAGCATGTTTGGCGAGTCCTGCTGCTTGCCACCACAGAGCGAGCGCCACCGAGTGGAAGGCAACTTCGTGGTAGCCGGTTTTCTTCGTCACGTGAGCTTCGAGGCTGAATAACTCCTTTCCGAGCGTGGAGAGCCTCTCCACGACATCGAAGTCTCCGGCAGTCACAGCGAGACGGATTCCCTTCGCGTGCAATGAGCCGTCACCCATGAAATAGCCGACGAACTCAGCTAACTCAGGCGTGACCGTCTCCGGCACCCTCGTCGTGAAGTCACCGGTCCAATGCATCTCGCCAAGCAGGGGGAGCCTTACCTCCTGTGGCTCCCCGACGAGTTGGTCAAACTGAAGAGGGACGAGGTCCTCAGCTTTGATCTCGCTGAATCGTTTCCAAACCCATTCGCCATCCTCTTTGGCGACCTTGATCCGGTGGGTCGGCGTTCCCTGGATGCGAAAGCCGCGGTGCGTGCCCACTGTGACCACGGGTTCCACCCCGTTGACATAGAATTGCTCAGCTCTTCTCGGGCCCTCGTCGGTCGAGACCCGAACTCCGAGATCCTGCCATTGTGCACCATTCGGGTCGCCAAGCGACTTGAGACGCACCAGTCCTCTCTCGGTCGGAATAAGTGATCCCCCGACCAGACACCCGGTTGGCGCCAAAACACTTGACTGTGCGTTGCGATAGCCGGTTTTCTCGCCACGTTCGAGAGCGAGATCCCATGATTCGCGAGCCGCGGTAAGTAGATCGTCGGGACAGACGTCTGGATCGATACCCATCACCTTGGTGGTGATGGCGTCGAAGTCGTCGCCGTCATAAGCAGCCACCCGATGGTTGCGGATCACCCGGAGCATTGAGTCCCGGTTCTCCTCGAACTTGGGGAACGGCCCGACCACTCCTGCAATCTCGGCAGAGGTGGCGTAGGAGAACCCGGTGAGGATGGAGGTCATCGCCCCGGCGATGGCACGACCCTCATCGGAGTCGTATGCGATGCCCTGACGCATCAGCAATGATCCGAGGTTGGCGTAGCCAAGGCCGAGCGTTCGATAGTCGTATGAGCCCTGGGCGATCTCCTCCGAGGGGAAGTGGGCCATTGCCACCGAGATCTCCAGCACGATGGTCCAGATCCGGATGGCGTGCTTGTAGGAGTCGATGTCGAAGATACCGGTCTCGTCGTCATAGAACCTGACCAGATTGACCGACGCCAGGTTGCAAGCGGTGTCGTCCAGAAAAAGATATTCCGAGCAGGGATTACTTGCCCGAATGCGACCGCCGGCCGGACTGGTGTGCCACTCGTTGATCGTGGTGTCGAACTGGAGACCGGGGTCGGCGCATGCCCACGCAGCCTCGGCGATCCGTGACCACAAGTCGCGCGCTTTGATCGTCTTGCGGACTGACCCGTCGGTGCGGTTGATCAGATCCCAGTCATTGTCACGCTCGACTGCTCTGACGAAGTCGTTGGTGATGCGGACAGAGTTGTTTGAGTTCTGACCGGAGACGGTGGCATATGCCTCTCCGTTGAAGTCTGCCGGGAAGCCACCATGGTTGATGAGGAGCTTGGCCTTCTCTTCCTCGACTTTCTTCCAGTCGACGAAGGTCTCGATGTCGGGATGGTCGCCATCGAGGATGACCATTTTGGCGGCGCGACGGGTTGTTCCCCCCGACTTTATCGCGCCTGCCGCCCGATCTCCGATCTTGAGGAAAGACATGACGCCCGAGCTTTTGCCTCCACCGGAGAGCTGCTCGTTCTCCCCGCGGATCGAGGAGAAGTTGGAACCAGCACCTGACCCGAACTTGAAGATACGAGCCTCACGAACCCACAAATCCATGATCCCACCCGGGTTCACCAGGTCGTCGCTGACCGACAAGATGTAGCAGGCGTGAGGTGTTGGTCTGCTGTACGAGTCAGGGGAGGAAACGAGTTCCTCAGTCTCTCCATCGACGTACCAGAGTCCTTGGGGTGGTCCAGTCAGCCCGTAGGCCTGATGGAGACCGGTGTTGAACCATTGTGGCGAATTGGGCGCGGCCATCTGGGTGGCGAGCATGTAGCGAAGCTCGTCCTCGAAGGCCTCGGCGTCATCGGTCGACGCGAAGTAGCCCTCCTTCTCACCCCAGTGCTTCCAGGTGCCTGCCAGCCGATCGAAGACTTGCTTGGCGGAACGCTCGGGACCAGTGACGGGATTGCCGTTGTCATCGACAAGGGCCGTGCCTTCATCGTCGTACTGGGGGACCCCGGCCTTGCGGAAGTACTTGGACACCATGATGTCAGAGGCGACCTGGCTCCATTGGGCGGGGATCTCGGCGTCGGTCATCTCAAAGACGACTGAACCGTCGGGATTGGCGATTCTGGAGTCACGAGTCGACCACTCCAGTTGGTCGTATGGGTCGTTACCAGCCTCGGTGAAGCGACGGGTTATCCGTAGGCCTTCGCTCATTGATTGTGCCTCCTCCGCACTTCTCTCGTTCCGGCCGCAGGACCGAAAACATGTCCATTCATAGCTCCCACCACTAGATGCTGTGGTGTGCGGGGAAGTGTCCACTACACCTGGTATGGACTCCAACACTGTAATTACACGCGTGCAACTCGTCAAGAACCAAGTTATCCACAGCTCGCGCAGCGTGCTCGGAGGACCAAAACGGCCATCCGGGCGGGGAAGTGAACGCCAAAACGGACGCTCAGGGGAAGTGACCGGCACCCTATATGGGTGTCGCCGGCTCAGCTAGTCCTATGTCTGATCAGTTTTCGCGGTCGGTGGTTTTAGCGTGTACACACGCTTCCGACGATCAGCGCACCGGGTGATCCCAGGAGTCCTCGGGGCGACCGGTGTCGATCGTCCAGCGGGGCAGAAAGATCTGGACGAGTGGCCCCATCAAGAGCGCGTAGAGAACGGTGCCGATCCCGAAGGTACCTCCCAACAGCACCCCGACGACGAGAACCGTCACCTCCATGATCACTCTGGTCAGACGGATGGACGGTCCTCGGCGAACGATTGCGGTCATCAGTCCGTCACGAGGGCCCGGCCCGAGGTTGGCGCCGATGTACATCCCTGAGGTCACGGCAACGAGGAGGATTCCGACGATCATCATCCCCGCGGCCCACCAGGTGTTCGGTGCCTCCGGGACCACGGCGGCCGTCACGTCGATCATCACGCCAATGACGATTGCATTGAGAAGCGTGCCGATCCCATAACGCTCACGAAGGGGGATCCAGAAGGCCAGGACGACAAAGGACACGAGGATCGACCAAATACCCACGGTTAGTCCCATCTGAACCGCCAGACCCTGGTGAAGGACATCCCATGGGGGAAGCCCCAACCCCGACCGAAGCATCAATCCGATCCCGATTCCGAAGAAGGTCAAGCCGATGACCAGCTGGACGAGACGTCTTCCCAAGCGAAGTCCGGTGACCGGGATGAACCAACGGGAGGTGTTCAAGGTCGCTCGTCAACTTGGGTTTTGACACTCTCCTCGCTGGTCACCATGTGCGAAGCGGGAGTTCGATCATCACGATCCTTGGGCAATGGGAATGAACATGGGCTCGAGCACGCTAACAATGGGGACCTGTACCCGAGAAAGGAAGCAAAGTTGGCCATCGACTTCACAGTTCGCACTGCCACCGGTAGTCCATGGACGCTGTCCGATCATCTCGACGCGGCGGCCGTGATCACATTCCACCGGGGTGACTTCTGAACTTACTGCCACGGCCAGTTGGCCGTGATGGCTCAGCGACAGGGTGAATTCCTGGAGCGGGGTGCCAGGGTGTTCGGGCTCAGTGCCGATTCTCCCGCTCAGAACTCTGCCGTGATGGAAAAGCTTGCTCTTCCGTTCCCGATCCTCTCCGACGGCGAAAGAGATCAGGCGGTGACTCCGCTCGGGTTTGCCGACGAGAAAGATCCCAGGCTGATTTCGCGCCCCGGTGTCGTGATCATCTCCCCTGACGGAGAGATCGTGTCCCGGTTCGTGGGCAAGGACTACGCCGACCGCCCCGATGAAGATCAGATACTCGAGGAGCTTGGCTCCCTGGGTCTCGATCCGACAACGCAGGCAGCGGCCGAGCATGGTTTGGCCGAGCCCGGGAAGACGGCGATTCCGGGCGAGGGCCTCAGGTACTACTTCAGCGGGGCCAAGTTCGCCACGCTGGCGTTGAGGGGCCGATATCGGCACATCAGCGACGACTTCAAGGATGGCACCAAGGCATACGTGGCGATGGTGGAGCGGTACTTGGAGGCATTGGCGGCCGTGGGCGAGCGCAAGGCGTAACGTGGCTGCCCTATGGAGGGGCCGCGAGTCCAGCTTCTGGTCACCTGCCTGGTTGATGCGTTAGCTCCCCAGGTGGGTCGAGCCACCCTGGCCGTTCTCGAGAGTTCGGGTTGCCGGGTGGATTTTCCCGAGGGCCAAACCTGCTGCGGACAACCGGCGTTCAACGTTGGTCTCACCGATCAGGCGCGTGAGATGGCGGCTCACACCCTCGATGTCCTCGACGACACGGAGGGTCCGATCGTGATCCCTTCCGGATCGTGCTCCCAGATGATCGTCCACCACTACATGGAGCTTTTCGAAGGCACCGATCGAGCCGATCAGGCGGAGCGGGTAGCGGCCCGAACCCGTGAGCTCACTCAGTTCCTCGTCGATGACCTCGGTGCCGACCTTTCCGTCTCATGTGACGGATGCTCGGTCGCCTACCACTACTCATGTCATGGCCTGCGTGGTCTCGGATTACAATCCGAGGCCGATCGGCTGTTGGAGGACATCGATCGTGTGGAACTCGAGGATGACAAGGAGTGCTGCGGTTTTGGGGGACTCTTCTCAGTCGAAATGCCGGCAATCTCGGCGGCGATCATGGATGAGAAACTCGACCGAGTTGAGGCGTCTGGCGCCGACACTCTGGTGGGCGGCGACGTCTCATGCCTCATGCACCTGGAGGGAGGGCTTCGACGTAGAGGATCGAAAGTGGTGGTCCGCCATATCGCAGAATTATTGGCAGGAGACGACGCATGAGCCAACCGGTGAGCTTCGTGACTCGCGCCGACGCCCTCCTCGGCAGCAAGGAAGCGGCTGCTGTCGTCAAAGGGATACGGCACTTCACCGAGGCGCGAGACCACGTAGCCGAAGAGTTTCCCATCATGGAGGAGTTGCGTGACAGGTCGCGGACGATCCGTCTTCACTCCCTCAGTCATCTCGACCGGCTTCTTGGTCACTTCGCGGATCAGGTAACCGACCTCGGCGGCACGGTGCACTTTGCTGCCGATGCCGAAGAGGCGAATCAGATCGTGGCCGAGATCCTCCAACGGTCGGACTCCCGTCTGGTGGTGAAGGCCAAGTCGATGGTTTCCGAGGAGATCGAGCTCAACAACCACCTCGAAAATATCGGCATTGAGGTGGTCGAGACCGATCTCGGGGAGTTCATCGTCCAACTCGCAGGCGACACGCCCAGTCATATCATCGCTCCCGTGTTGCACCTGACCCGTCAGGACATAGCGGCACTGTTCTCCGAGAAGCTGGGGGTCGAGTACACCGACGATCCGACAGAACTCAACGAGATAGCCCGAGCCCATCTTCGAGAGATCTTTCTCAGGGCGGACGCGGGCATCTCCGGCGTGAACATGGCTATAGCCGAGACAGGGTCGGTCGTCCTTGTGACCAATGAGGGGAACGGCCGTCTGACGACGACGGCTCCAAGAGTTCACATCGCTCTGATGGGCATGGAAAGAATCGTCTCACGATGGGAGGACGCCGCCGTTGTTCTCGAGGTTCTTGCCCGTTCTGCCACCGGACAGAGGCTTTCCGTTTATACCAACGTCATAACCGGCCCGAGGAGAGAGGGGGATCCTGATGGTCCCGAAGAGACACACGTGGTCATCATCGACAACGGGCGGTCTGAGATCTTGAGTGGTCCCACGGCGGAGATCCTCGCCTGCATTCGGTGTGGCGCTTGTCTCAATGTGTGTCCTATCTTTCGGATGGTCGGAGGTCACGCATACGGAACCGTGTATTCGGGACCAGTCGGTTCGATTGTCACTCCCGGCTTGCACGGGATGGATCCCTGGTGGGAGTTGCCTTACGCATCAACGATGTGCGGAGCCTGCGAAGAGGTGTGCCCGGTTCGCATTCAGATCCCATCGATGCTTCACCATCTGAGGGAGCGCGCTGCGTCGGAGGGCAGACTTCCCGCTTGGCTCGACCGGGGCATGAGCCGATATGCTCGAGCGGCGACCGCCCCTCAGAAATGGCGGAAGGCAAAAAAGTGGGCGTCTCGTTTGAGCGCACCTCTGGCATCACGAGGCTGGCTGCGTCGGATCCCGGGTCCGGGGAGAGGCTGGACTCGATACCGTGACTTGCCACGACCCGCCTCGGAGTCATTCAATGAATGGTGGAGGTCCAACCGTGGATCGTGATGTCTTTCTGGCGCGTGTCGGACGGGCCGCAATGACGGCTCACCTCCCGGAGGCGCTCGCCGTGCCTGACCGTTTGCCCGATTTGGAGCACGAAGATCTCCATGCACTGTTTCGGGAAAGGGCCCAGGACGTGGACGCCGTGGTTCACGGAGCGGTGGGACGACATGGGGTTCCCAGGGCGGTCGCCGGAATTGCGGCGGGACATCATTGCCGGTCGTTCATGGCATGGGAGGATCTGCCCGCTTCGGGGGTGGCTTCGGCTCTCACCGCGATGGGGCTGGAAAGGGTGAAAGGGGAGGTGCCGGTCGACGCCAGGATCGAGCATCAGATGGAGTATCGCGACCTGGACTTGGGCATCACCGGGGCCACAGTTGGTCTTGCCGAGAGTGGCAGTGTGGTGCTCGATCATGGCCCGGGAAGACCGAGAATGGCCAGCCTCGTGCCCGAGGTCCATGTGGCGCTTCTCGATCTGACACTGATCGAGCGGACCCTGGCCCATTGGGCCCACAAACGCCCTGAAGCAGTCGCAGCCAGCGCCAATCTGGTGATTGTCACCGGCCCAAGTCGAACGGGCGACATAGAGCAACAGCTCACTCTTGGGGTTCACGGGCCAAAACATGTCCACATCGTGTTGATCAAATGAGCGGTCTCCAAGAACCCCCCACTCGAGATCGCCCATCACGCGTTCTGGTCCGGATTCTGATACTGGCACTGCTGGTGCTGGCGGTTGGCGTCGTCGTCTGGACGTCGGTGACCAACCAGCGGATCGACCTGATCGAGGATGTGCCCGCAGGAGAGGTCGAGCTGGTCGACTTCACCATGGTCGGAAGCCTCCGCATCAACGTCGTCACGGAACCTGGCGGTGTTGTTCCGGTGATCCTGCTTCATGGAAGGGATGTCGCCGGTGGGGTGACGCTGGAGGATGTAGCTGAAGGATTAGGGGGCCGATTTCACGCGGTCCGGCTCGATCTTCCTGGATATGGGCTGAGCGATCGTCTGCCGAGCGAGGGTCCCGGTCACACCGTGGCATTCATGGCGCAAGTCGTGAGCACCGTCATCGAGGAACGCTTCGACATCCCAGCCGTGGTCGCCGGCGTCGGTCTCGGGGGGCGGGTTGCTGCCGAGGTGGCCGTAAGCAGACCGGATCTCGTCCGCGGTGTCGTGCTCGTCGATGTCGACTTCTGGGAGGAAGATGGGTGGATCGAGATCGTCGAACGTCTACCGTGGGTGGGTCGGGCGGCGACCTTCAGTTTCGAGACTGGGGGAAGATTCGCAATGGACATCTGGGCGCCAAACTGCGCCGAAGGTGGATGGTGCCCCGGTCAGGATCAGATCGCTGCGCGCGACATCACCACGACCATAAGCGGATCGACCGACTCGATCAGATCGTTCCTACGAACACAGCCGTCGTCTCTGGTTCCTTCCGACCTGGCCGAGATCGCCGCGCCTGTGGCCTATGTGTGGAGTCGAGATGGCGATGTGCCTTTCGACTCGGTGGAAAGGGTGAAACAAGAGCTGCCCGACATGACTGTTTCGGAAGTTGATGTCTGGCACGCCCATCTGGAGTCACCGGGAGCAGTGGTCGCCGCCATAGATATGGTGGGTCGCTGAGAGTCGGATTGCGAAGGGGTGTCGGACAGTCCTCCACGCCATTGTCGTTTGCGAACCGGAATCCCACTTCTGCTCGCAAACGACAACGTAAACCCAAAGACCATTCTCCGGGTCGGCAGCATGTACGACGCATCAACCGTCAGATCGGTCACATACTCTTCTTGCAGAGAGGCGAATCCGCCAAGGAAATCGAAGAAATTTCTCTGGTCTAGCCCGATTTCGTCCTTTCTTGTCACACCCGGTCTGTACACATCGGGTATGGGAGAGGGAGAGAAGACCATCGTCATCCAGATCCTTGATGACAAGGACGCGGCTTCTGCCGACGAACTCGATGACCACATTCTTTGTCTGGAGGCGGCGAGAAGTCACCTTGATGTCGAATGGACGGAGGCGCCGGGAGTACTGGATGCACGGCAGCTGCACAAGGTTTTCGGTTACCCGTCAGCAATTGCCTATCTGAAGGACAGATGCCGCATGGCCGGTGGACGGGCCCGTCGTTATGTTTCGGTGGCTCGGGCTGCTCGTCGTTTCAAAGCAACGTTTCTCTCCTGGAAACACGAACAGATTTCCACCGACCAGGCGCAACAGCTGTTCCGGGTTTCTGAGCAACTGCCTGATAGGTATCCCGACGCTGAGAATGTTCTCCTGGAGATTGTTGGTGACACTCCTGAGGAGACCCGTCAGATCCTCGACTACTG
>CAXMMT010000008.1:0-1748 GCA_964194555.1 uncultured Boseongicola sp.
AACACTGGTAATCCATCGAGCCGATAGCGGCTTCACACCGTTGGAACAGGGTCAGTATCTAGCTGAGCACATCGAAGGAGCCGAATTCGTCGAAATCAGCGGAGCCGACACCTATCCGTACTTCGAGAATCCTGATGCGACTATTGAGGCTCTCGAAGCATTCCTTACCGACGCCAGCGACCCGACAAGAGCTGATCGACTGGTGGCATCACTCCTCTTCACAGACATTGTTGACTCGACGAGCCGTGCGACCGACCAAGCTCGGGTTCACGGTTCGCCTGTATGAAGGCCCGGACGCATACGCGTTCGCAGAACGCGAGGGCATCGAACTCCACCTGGCCCAAGTGGACGATCTCAAACCGAGGCGCAACATGAGCGCGGTCTACCTATACGTTGACGACGCAGATGCCCTCTATAAGGAGTGGGAACGCGCAGGAATCGATGGCCGACTGGTGGCGCCGAATAACACCAGCTATGGACTACGAGAGGGAGCCTGTCTCGATCGGGACGCCAACCTCATCCGGTTCGGGTCGGGAAGCTAGTTATCGGTAAATCGGACATCGAGGGCATCACCGAATTAGTTCAAGTCTTGTCGCTTAATGAGGGGTCTTGGCCGCTACTCAGAAGATGATCGGTGATGGGAGAATCGAAAGGATGAGAAACCATCCGCCGACGAACATGAGTATGAAGCCACTCCACCGTCGTACCCCACCTCCAACCATGCGGGCAGGTCTGATCCAATCGCTTGAAACAAGTGAAACCGTGATGGATGCAACGAATAGCAGCATGACAAACACGATTGCGCTCACCGCCACCGCTGCGACCGTGACAGGAACACCGACAGTCAGTGACTGTGCCGCCAGACCGGCGAGCAAAGGCCCTGTTCAGCCAAACCCCGCCAGGAGGTAGCCAAACCCGTAGACGAAGTCGCGTCTGGTCCGGTTTTCGTGTCTTGACGGGTCGAAGCGATCAGCGGCCGACGCAGCCACAGAGTCGAACACTCTCATTTTCACCTTGATGAGGCTCGCCTGTCGCAAACCCAGGAACACAAGCAAGACACCAATGGAGGCTCTGAACAATCTGCCGGCCAGAGTGTCAAAACCCACAACGCGCGCCAGACCCTCACCGACAACCACCAGAGCCAAGGCCACGACGGCGAAGAAAGTCACCGCGCCGAGACCGACGACCAGCGACGATACGAGAACCCTCTTGCTAGAGCCGGCCTCGGATTGGCGGCTGAGGAATGTCAGAAGCAACGGAAAGGAGCATGGGGAAAAGAACGCTGCAAACCCTGTCGCCACCGCCAGGCCCATTACTCCGGCGCCCAAGCCCCCGATCGCATCGTTCTCCACAAAGACGACGAACCCCAAATACCCTGCCAGCCCGACCAGGAGCAGCCCCAACGAAACTGTTGCCAATCGCAAGCGAGATCTTCGGATGAGAAGAGCATCGTCCATGTCGGTCTCAACGTAGAACCTTCCAGTGAGTTCGGGGCAAACGGTTCCCGTATCTCGACAATCGAAGTCGCGAACATGCAGCCCCCAAGTTGGGTATGGTGCGAGCCCACCTTCCACAGAGATATGACAGACGAGTTTCAAGTCCAGAATCGAATGGCGGAAAAGCCCGAACTCGACCTGCTGCGAGCCTCCTCGGAAAGGCCGTCCTGGTGGCTTCGCACCAGAAACAGCTTGTCCGGAACCTGGAGAGGCCGGACCAACATCACGGCTCTACTGGCGTTGTCGATCCTC
>CAXMMT010000009.1:0-1514 GCA_964194555.1 uncultured Boseongicola sp.
CACCGAGACCATGACAGCGTCGTGGTGACCGTGATAGGAACCCTCGATCTTGACGAGTCCCTCTTTGCCGGTGAAGGCCCTGGCCAGACGGATGGCGTCCAGGGTTGCCTCGGTCCCCGAGTTGGAGAATCGGACCTTGGGGAGCCGGAAGCGGCGAGAAAGCTCGCGGGCCACGCGAACGGAACTCGCAGTGGGCGCCGCGAAGTGAGTCCCCTTCGCCGCGGTATCGGCGATGGCTGCTGCGACCAGCGGATGGGCATGGCCAACGACCATGACCCCGAATCCGTTGTGGAAGTCGCTGTACTCATTGCCATCGAGATCTACCACCTTCGAACCCTGGCCCTCGACGATGAAGATGGGGTGGGGAGCATGCTCCTGGAACGACGACGCCACTCCACCCGGGAGCACTTGCTTGGCCTCGTCGAGAAAGTCGCCCGACTTTTGGGTGCGCAGACGAAGGGTCTCTTCCGTCGACTTGGTCAGTTCGGCCACACGGTCTGGGTCGACGCGGCTCGTCGCGGGCCTCCGATCGCACTCGTCCACGGCGTAGGCTCCTCAGATTGCGCTATTGTACGCACGATATTCGAGTCATTTCCAACTGAAATGGCACTCTGTATGCTGAATCAGCAACGCGAGGACGAATAACGAGTGATCACCGAACGCCACCCCGAATCCAAGATCACCATGGAACGAGATCTGGATGACAAAGATCTGCAGATCATCGCCGCGCTCCAGATCAACGGGCGCACCAGCTATGCAGAGTTGGCCACGGGAATCGACCTCAGCCAGGCAGCCATCCGACTCCGGGTGAATCGACTTCTGGAGGCAGGCGTTGTCGAGATCGTGGCCATTACCGATCCGCTAAGCATCGGATTCACCGTTCAGGCCATGGTCGGTCTGACCGTCGACGGCGATATCGAGGTGCTCAGCGACGAGATCGGTGCCCGCGAATACGCCACCTACGTGGTTTTGACCTCGGGTCGCTTCGACTTGCTGGTCGAGGTGCTGTGCGCCGACAACGATCACCTGGTGGAAGTGATGAGCGACCTGCGAGCGCTCGACGGGGTGTCCTCGGTCGAGGCTCACACCTACCTGAGACTGACCAAGCAGACCTATGCCTGGGGGATCCCTCCAGACCGGCGACGACGGGACGAGAGCAATGCCGACCGCACGACACAATTGGAAGGGAATCTGCAGTGAGCTCCAGCATCATCCGAATGGTCGAGCAGGATATCGAGCGACCCAACTTTGGTCCCGAACCCGCTGAGGGTGCGATCGAAGGTGAGCCGATCGAGAGCATCCACGAGTACTACTCGAAGGACGGCAACACCAGCGGTGTGTGGACCTGCTCTCCGGGCCGCATGTTCAGTGAACAAGAAGAAGACGAGTTCGTCACCGTCCTCTCCGGCAAGCTCGGGCTGATCGACAGCGAGGACGGAAACGAGGAGATCTTTGTCGCCGGCGACAGCTTCTTCTTGGCGAAGGGAAGCAGCCTGACCTGGGTCGTCTACGAG
>CAXMMT010000010.1:0-68288 GCA_964194555.1 uncultured Boseongicola sp.
GAACTGTCACTTACTGTGTGGCTCCTGATCTGGGGTGGGTAACGCTCGTTGGGGACATCTGCCATTCCCGACACCCGCACATAACGGCACTTATGTGCGGCTGATCAGGGCGTCAGGAACCGCACATAATGCCGGTTATGGGCGGTGGTTTGGACAGTGATTGCGTAGGTTTGGTGTGATGAGGTCGATCATTCGGCTGTGGGCTGATGAGGCTGGCGAGTCACACTTCGAAGATGTGGAGCTGACCTTCGAAGAGTTGGATGACTTCTTTGAGAACACTCCACCCGTCCTGATGTCCTCGTTCGAGTCTGCCATCCAGTATGGGTTCGAGTTGGTGCCTCCGGGCTGGCAGGGAGGCTGGCATCCGGCACCTCAGCGAGTTCTCGCCGTCTACCTGTCAGGTGAGGGCGAAATCGAAGCATCCGACGGAGAAGTGCGAGCGATAGTTCCCGGAACGATTCTGCTCGCAGAAGACACAACAGGACGGGGTCACCGGAATCGGGTCACCGGTTCTTCGGAGGTTTCCATGGTCCTCGTGTTACTCCCCGACCTTCAACCCAAGACGTAGAACTGCCTCACTCGGCTTCGCTTTGGTCGTCACTTTGGACGGCGGAGGGCAGGAGGATGAAGCTCGCACTGGGCCGAGCATTTAGCCTTCTGTGCATGTGAATTGGAACGATCCGTAGGCCCACTCATCTGTATGCGTGTTGTAGAACAACCCTTCGCCGCTGATGGATGAGGTTCCGAAGTCGAGGTTGACCGTCAACTCGGTTCCGTCCTTCTGGCCAGAAATCCAATTCATCAGGTCGCTCGAAACCTGAGCCTCCAATGAGCCATCCTGGTTTTGAGAGACTCTGTACTCGACAGCTTGATCGTTGTTGACAGAACCCCACGCAGTGCCGCTATCCGGAATAGTGCCGTCGTCCTCTTGGACGAAGCATTGGCCGTCCGTCGGTATCGTTCGCTCCCAGGCTGCTTCGCCGATACGGATTGAATCGGCAGCAAGAGGGCTACTCGCCTCAGGTGTTGGATTCTCAAGAGTTCCACCACCCGACGACACCTGGTCCGCCGGGTCGACATCGCCAGAATCTTGACCGATGCCTCCGAACACATCCTCGCCAAGGTCACCATCTTCACTGTCACCGCCGCCGCATCCCGCCGCGACGAGAGCCATCAAAACAACCAATCCGCTCAGTTTTCTCAACTGCTTCCCTTCCTTAGACACGTCCAAACACTCGACAGTCAGCCTCCTATCCGGTGGCGTCGAACCAGTCGTTGCAGTGGGCCTCGAATGTGCCTACGAGGGTGCCGCCGTTCACGTTGTCGGTGAAGGTGCCTGTTGCGCTGATATCGTTCCCGTCGACGGTGACGTCGACCTCGTCATGTGATGCCTCCCATGAGACGGTTGGATTACCACCGTTCTCGATGTCAGCAACAGACAACAATTTGCCAAACTCGTCGTCGGCGGCGTAGACCTGTAGCCCATCCTGGGTATACGAGACATTCCACTCCGACCCGGCGTCACCGGCCGGTGCGTTGTAGAAAGCACAGAGGGAACCTGGGAACTCCCAAGTTTCGTCGCCGATGGTGAGAGTGATAGCGATGTCGCCGGCTGGCGCGGGTTCCTCTGTCGGCTCTTCCGCCGGTTCCTCGGCTGGCTCTTCTTCAGGTTCTGGATCCTCAGCCGGGGCCTGAGTGTCCTGAGTCGCTCCAGCCGTGGGTGCCGGTGCCTCGTCTGATTCGGGCTCTGAGGCGGGGTTCGAGCCTCCACAGGCGGCAATTATTAAGGCAAGGGCGAGGGCTATGGCGAGCCGTTTCATGAACTTTCCTCCATCACAAATTGTTTGCAATTCGAACCTACGCACGGCCGCCAAACGAAGGCGGCCAAAACCACGGCCCGTCGAGCGCAAACCAAGCCATCCTCAACGTCCAGGCACACATGCGCTTCTGATCAGCCGCACATAATGCCGGTTATGGGCTAGCTGGCTGGTGCCGTCCTGATCTCGTCCACGATGTCGAGGATCGGGATTGTGGCCGTCGAGTTTGTCTCGGTGTCGTAGAACACCAGCCTCGCAGTTCCCGTGTCATGGTTCCACTGCTGAAAGATCAGAAAGCGACCGTCAGTAGACCAGGTCAGAGCGACGGTCGCTTCTGAACCAGTTTCGGTCATTTCCGTGAGCACCTCGCCACTCTTTGAACTGAAGACGCGAATGGTTCCCGTTGCCGAGTGAGGGCCGTCGTCGACAACAAGGGCAACCAAGGTCCCATCCGGCGAATATGAAACGTCTTCCCACTCGCCATCGATTTGGAAAGTCTCGATCGTTCCCGGAAGGCCAGAGTCGATTGTGGTCTCGGAACCGTCGGCAGCGATGAAGATGCGAGTGTCGTCGCCGGGCGCGGGTTGCCCTATCGAGACACCCTCGTTGTCCCAGCGCTCCACCCAGACGTTCTGTTCCTCGTTGCCACATCCCTGGTCGACTGACCCCAACGGAAGCGGTCGGGACGCGGGGTCCGAAACCTCCAAAGTATGAAACGTGGCGACGCCAGGCTGTGACGGCGGACACGACAGGAACACCAAAGCTCCTGGCCGAGTCTCATGCCACCAGGCTTGGACCACGTCCAGCCCTTCCCACTCGCTCTCGGATGGGTCCATTCCAGTGTCAGGAACCTCCGTGACGATCAGACTGCCGCGAGACACCCGAGCGAAAAGGGTGCCTGATGCGTTCAGCCCGACCGACCCACCCATCACGCTGCGAGGCACAAACAAAGCCAGTTCCGTCCTTCGCTCTGACGCTCGCCAACGCAGCACGTACAACCCTGGGCCTGGCGTCTCCAACAGCACAACCGTGTCGGTGAACCCAGGCACCGCGTCAGACAGCGGCATCGGCAGCAACACCATCTCACGGACTGATGAGGTCGAAGGTGCCTCGATGTCAGACGCGGTAGTCGCCGTGGCTGCACCGTCAATCTCAGCTGGTTCGACGGGTGCCGGTGACCCGAGGAGGCTGCCCAACACGAATGCTGCCACCCCGACTGCAGCGGTTATCAACCACGCCCAGCCCCTACCCGGCTCTTTACTGGGTCGCGGAGCGAACTCCGGATCGATCATTGTTCGATCATCGGCCATTGGTCACCGTCAAACGCAGCCACCATCCCCAATTCGAGACGATCAACAAGACCGTAATCACCCCAGCGACCGAACCTGGCCAAGTGCTGAAGGTCCAGCCGCACATAACGGCACTTATGTGCGGTCTGTTTCTGCGACCCGATGCAAACCTTCTGCAAACGCGCCAGCAGACACTCCCGGATACTCGAGGGCACTGGCGGAGATGTTGTGTCTGGAATTTCTCAACTCGGGGTTACAGAACGGCATAGGAGGACACCAGCGGACACGTGGTGCATTGGTCTCATAACCCGAAGGTCGCGGGTTCAAATCCCGCCCCCGCTACTACAAGCTCCTAGGTCACCGACCTGGGAGTTTCTCGTTGGAATGGGGGAGACGACGATGTCAAACCTGTGTCAAAACATGGCAGTCGGCAGATAGCTGTGCTGCTTCGGTTCATGCTTGACATGCTGGCTCCGGTTGGTGGGTGACAGTTATTGGACGCGGCTCCGGTTCCTGGGCCACGGTTGTTCCGCTGGTAGCACTTTGGTCGCTTATCAGATATGATAAATGACATGGTGAGGATGAGCCCAACACTAAAGCGAGTTTTGGCATCCGCTGCCCGGTTGCAAGAGGTGGTGCCGGACGCTGTTCTGGTTGGGGGTTCGGCAGCGGCGCTTCACGCCGGTCATCGCGATTCGTTCGACCACGATCACGTCCTTGCTGATCTGGTCGATAGGTACGAGACGGTGTTGGAAGCCGTGGAGGCGACCGAAGGGTGGGCGACGTCGGTTCGAGCCTCGAAGCCACCGTTCACCATCATGGGCAGTCTCATGGGTGTTGAGGCGGGCCTCCGCCAGATGCGTCGAACTCGGCCCCTGGAGACCTTTGAGGTCGACGTGGGTGAAGGCGCATCGGTTGTCGCTCCCACCGCTCCCGAGGCGCTGCGTGTCAAGGCGTTCCTCGTCGTCCAGCGGAACGCTGTTCGCGACTATCTCGACGTCGTCGCTCTGGCCGAGCATGTCGGCCTCGATACCGCGGTTGAGATCCTCTCCGAGATCGACTTCTACTATGCGGATCGTTCCGGCGAGCCGGGATCGGTTCTGACTTCGCTCGTGATTTCACTTGCCGATCCGAAGCCGCGGGACACCGAGGTGATCGACGAGTTGCCTCGTTACAAGGGTCTCGAGGTGCGCTATCACCGTTGGGACGATGTCGTCGAGGTCTGTCACTCTCTGGCTCTTCGACTGGGCGGAGCGGTGTGATGCCGGTCGCGTTCCGCAACGTTGATGCCCTGCCGACAGACGATGTCCGCACCTGGCCCTATGAGGCGCTCGTCACGGTGATCGACCGCGGGCTGGTCAGTGATTGGCAGCCAATCTTCACCGAGCTACGGCGTTCGCCGTGGGGAAAAGTGGCTCGCCGCGTGGAGCAGTATGTCTCCTACCGTGAGCCAGATGGGGTGAGCACGCTGTTCACCCTCGCCATCGAACGCGCCCGTATTGATGTCGGGAACGCCGATCGAGCCGAGGTGGCGACCCGGGTTCGGATGGCTGTTACCGGTTCCGGGCTCACCAATAACGAGTTCGCCCGACTGGTGGGAACCAGCGCATCGCGGCTGAGCACGTATCTGAGCGGCAAAGTCATTCCATCAGCAGCGATGCTCGTGAGAATGGAACGGGCCGCCAGGAACATGCAGCACGGCGCGAGTTAGAGGCACGAGCGCGAGAGGTTGAGAGATTCTCAAGGTCAGGCGAGTCACGATTCGGGCTCATATTTGAACGATGGCCAGGGCCGGCGATACGAACTTGGAGTTCGTTCGAGAGGGAGCCAACCACGAGGTCTGGTCGATCGGAGACAAGCGGCTCGTGATCCCTCGTGATCCCTCGGCATCGAGAGATCAACGAGCACACTGCAAAGGGCATTATCAAAAGAGCGGAGGAGGTGGCGAAAGATGGCGACGAGTAGCACAGCACCGGCAAAGGCGCACCGGGTCGAAGTGGTTCGGTCCGGCGAATTGTGGGCGATCACTGTGCCGGCGCTCGTCGGCGTGCTCTCTCAGGCCAAACGGTTGGACCAGGTCGAAGACAGAGCCCGCAAGGCCATCTCCTTGATGTTGGACGTCGATGAAGACGACGTCGGCGACCTCGATGTCGTCGTGACACCGCCTGCCCGCGTAGCCGATCTGCTGGAGACACTAGAGGAGTCAGTTGCCGCGGCTGACGAAGCGACTCGCTCCGCGGTAGCTGTCCGACGTAAAATCGCCGAACTGCTCCGCGATGAAGGTCTCCCAATGCGCGACGTTGCCCGCAACGTCGCTGAACACCCATCCGGCTGACTGGATACCCTCGGCCGCTCGCTGCGGCGAAGCCCGGTGTTGGCGAGGGCGTATACAGCGGAGCCCCGGGTTGGGCAGGCGTGAAGGCGACCCACACGGGGCCGTACCTCGACTGTCCGGCAACCGGGAACCATTTTCTTGGTGTTTTCTTGGTCGAGGCGGTGTTATACGCCAACCCTGAGTCTCGGAGAGTGTGATCTGTGACATATCCAACCCAGGATCCACTCTCGATCGTTCGGCGGCGATGGTCATGGGGATTCGGTCCACATCGACATTGCGCCATCTAAACCACCCGGCTAAACCTTTCGCATGAATCAGAACGAGTTGCTCGAAGCGCTGCTCAAGGCCGACACTCCGACCGCCTGCAATGCCCTGGAGATTGTGATGGGCGGAAGGAGCGCCCAAATTTTCACGAAGGGACCCGTCATCCCGATCGATCCCAAACTGCCGGCTTTCGTCGGCTATGCGGTCACGGCCAGACTGTGAGCGTCAGTGCCGGCCGACATTGACTCGGTTGCAGTCCTTCAGCGTCGTCTGGACTACTCTGGACGGTTGGTGAGGCTGCCGCCACTCGACCGACAGTCGTCGTGATCGACGACAGGTGCGCGGGGCGTGACATATTGTTTCGACTTTCGAGGATGCTCACGGCACGGTCGACTATTCCAGGCCCAGCTCTGCTTCCGGCGGGCGGGGGTGCAGATTCCGATCCATGATCGTGCGTACGCATGAGTTCCAGCGGAGGATGGCATCGTTGTTGCCCTCAGGTTGCATCTCGGCGGCCTTCTCAAACTGGTCCATGGCCTCGCGGAACCCGTCATAGGCGAATACGGCGCTTGGACCCCTGGTCAATAGGGCACGAGCACGACGCTCGGCGATGAGGCCGTTGTAGTAGTGACGCTGATACTCGTCGGTGAGCCGGCTGGCGTAGTCCTTGGCGTCGCTCACAGACGCGGCGCCATCGGTCTTGAACTCGTCTGTGATCGCCAGCACCAGGGCGACTAGGGCACGCTGATTGTCGGGGTCGACGGTGAGGACGTCGTGACAGATGCTTCTGGCTTGGACCGGTTCGTTGAGTAGCCGATAGTGCTCGGCACGCCTGATTGCGGCATCGACGGCATCACGTGTGATTGTCCTTAGCTCGAACTCTTCTGTCACGCTTCTCCTTTTCGTCGAGATTACATTCGGAGCGCGGCCACCCCGGCCACGATCGTTCCAACCAGAGCGGTTCCGTAAAACAACCATGCCTGGTTTCCGACAAGACCGAACCCCAGATCGACCAGTACATATCGGAAGCGGTGTGCCCAGTGGAATAGGAACATGAACACCAGGCCGACCAGAACGAGCCGCGTCACCGGGTTCCTGACGAGGGAAACGAGGTCCTGCTTCGAGACCCACCCTGCCGGAACAGCTATCCCGCTGACGAACACCATGGCCGGCAAGAGCATGGCCGATGCTGTTCCTCCACCTGCAAATAGCAGCCAGAAAAAAGGGGCGCTCCGGTCGGGTTTCGAGCTCACCTGAACACCAGCCACATGACGGCTCCCGAAATCATCAGAAAGAGAATGCTCGTGGTTCCGGCAATGACGTCGGCATCAACTCGCTCGTCGTCCCTCCACAGGACCATGACCTTGGGTGTGAGAGCTATCCAGGTGCCGGTGTGATAAAGCGCCAGCGTCAGAATCGCGACGTGAAGCCACACACTCAACGAGCTCGACAGGAATGTGTAGAAGGTCGAGAATGCTTCGGTGTCGGCGGCCGACCACAGCGCCCAGATGACCAGCAGGGCGTAGGCGAAAACCGCCAAGCTGGTCAACTCTCTCATCATGAACTGGAAGTAGGCGGCCTTCTTCAGCCACCAGTTCCGGGGAAGTGGTCTGTTGAGTTCTCGAGTCATCAGCCACCCCTCTTCGGCATGACAACGGACTTGGCCCAGTCAGTGGCGTATGACAGTTTGAGCATCTGAATCGCCCCCGCGGGATCGACGCCTTTAGGGCAGACTTGAGTGCACTCGCCGACATAGGTGCATGCCCAGATGCCCTCGTGTGCGGTGACTGCGGCGGCTCGTTCCTTCATTCCGTCATCGCGGGAGTCGAGGTTGTAACGCTCGGCCAGGGCCAACGCCGCAGGTCCGGTGAACGACGAGTCGAGTCCATAGACCGGGCAGGCCGAATAGCAAAGCATGCAGTTTATGCACATGCTGAAACGCTTATAACGGGCTACCTGGCCGGGTGTTTGCAGATTCTCGCCTTCCTCGAGTGGCTTGTCCTCATCGGGGATCAGCCAGGGAGACACCGTCGGCAGCTTCTCCATGAAGTCGTCCATGTTGATGACGAGGTCGCGTATGACCGGGAAGTGAATGAGAGGCTCAATCCTCAAGGTCTCGGTGTCGTAATCCCGGATGAATGTCTCACAAGTCAGCTTGGGATCGCCGTTGACCATCATTCCGCAGCTGCCACATACTCCCATTCGACATGACCAGCGGAAGCTGAGGGTCGAGTCGATCTCGGCCTTGATGTGATTGAGGGCGTCGAGCACCACCCAGTTGGGTTGATAGTCGATCTCGTAACTCTGAAACGTTGGCTCGGTCTGATCGTCAGGCAGATAGCGATAGACCTCTAGAACGGTCCGCTCAATCACCCCCATAGACCCTCTCGCCCGGCGGCCATCGGGTGATGGTCACGTCCTTGTAGCCGATTGTGGGATTGCCTTCGCTGCGGTACGCCAGCGAATGCTTGAGAAAACCTGCGTCGTCACGGTCGGGGTGGTCTGTCCGCTGATGGGACCCCCGAGACTCCGTTCGGGCCAGGGCACTATGGGCGATAGCTTCTCCGATGTCGAGCATCGCCCCGAGTTCGAGAGCGGTTACCAACTCGGTGTTGAAGGTTCGACTGGTGTCGGTCAGGACGAGCTTCTCGTATCGCTCTTTCAAGTCGGTGATCGTCGAGCATGCTCGTCCCAGAGTGGCTTCGTCTCGAAAAATGCCCGCGCCCTCCTCGAGAGCTTCTTGTAAGTCGGACCGAATACGAGAAGCTGTCTCGCCACCGCCGTTTCTTCGGAGCAGTGTGGCGTCTAGTCGACTCTGTTCCGATCTCGCTGAGTTCTCTAGCAGCTGATTCGAAGGATGGGATGCGCCGCCAGCGTGGTCCGCTGCTGCTATTGCAGCTCGCGCCCCAAAAACAAGAATCTCGGTCAGCGAGTTCGACCCTAGGCGGTTGGCTCCATTGACACTGACGCAGGCACATTCCCCCGCGGCGAAAAGGCCAGGCAGAGACGTTGCCCCTTCAGTGTCGGTGTCGATGCCGCCCATCATGTAATGGACGACAGTTCGCACCGGGATCGGATCGTGTACCGGGTCGATGCCGACATAGCGGACCGCCAACTCTCGAACCATCGGGATCTTGCGGTCGATCTCCCTCTCGCCCAGATGTCGGATGTCGAGCTCTACGTAGTCGCCGTCAGCGCCCTCGAAGGTTCGACCCGCTTCGCGTTCCTTGATGAAGGCCTGGGAGAGGCGATCCCGTGGACCCAACTCCATTGTTCGTTTCTTTGGGTGCTCAGGATCCTTCAGGTCGAGCGGTTGGCCAAGCCCATAGTCCTGGAGATAGCGGTTGCCCTCATTGTTGACCAGAATCCCGCCCTCGCCTCGAGCGGCTTCAGTGATGAGGATGCCGGTTCCGGGAAGGCCGGTCGGGTGGTATTGGACGAACTCCATGTCCTTGAGGGGCACTCCGGCTCGGTAAGCAAGGGCCATCCCATCACCGGTCTTGATGCTGCCGTTGGTGGTGAACGGATAGACGCGGCCCCCTCCACCGGTACAGAGGATGACCGACTTCGCCCCGATCGAGAGCATCTCCCCGGTGCGGATATCGATGGCGGTGACCCCCTGACAACGGCCGTCCGCGACGATGAGACTCGTGACGAACCACTCGTCGTAACGGGTGATCGCCTCGTACTTGAGGGTCGTCTGGAAAAGGGTATGAAGGAGGTGGAAGCCGGTTTTATCGGCGGCGTACCACGTCCGTTCCAGTTTCATGCCACCAAATGGGCGTACCGAAACCCGGCCGTCGGGGTCACGGCTCCATGGACATCCCCAATGTTCCAGCTGAAGCATCTCGTCGCTAGCGTTCTCGACGAGAACCTCGACGGCGTCCTGGTCTGCCAGCCAGTCGGATCCGGAGATTGTGTCGTATGCGTGGTCGTCAAGCGAGTCGCTGGCGGAGATGACGGCCGCAGCACCCCCTTCGGCCGAGACGGTATGACTTCGCATGGGGTAGACCTTTGAGATCACCCCGACACTGGTGTCCGGAAAATCCCGCGCAACAGCGATGGCCGCACGGAGTCCTGCGCCACCGGCTCCGACGACCAGGATGTCATGCTGAAGAGGTTTCAATGTTCCGACCATCGATACTGTCACGCAACCTACACAACGGTGTTGGATGCTGATTGCGATTGCCCAGTTGGCGAGTGTCGACCGCGGAGCGGCTCGCCTCGTCAGAACGAGCGGCCGGCAGCCGTTTGAGCCCCGGCGCCGGTCGAGGCCCCCCTGTAGCATCGACCGTGATGACAGCGACAGAGCGCTTGCCCTCGGGTCAGGTCACCTTTCTTTTCACGGACATACAGGGCAGTGCGCAACTGTGGGATTCGTTTCCCGATGAGATGCGGGCGGCGCTGGCAACACACAACCAGATCATGGACGGAGCCATCGCCGTGGCAGGTGGCTCTCTCGTCAAGAACACCGGCGATGGGATCTTCGCCGTATTCGATTCCGCATCGGGCGCCGTCGCCGCGGCGGTGAGCGCTCAGACCGAGATTGCCGCACACAACTGGGATCCGGTTATCGGGTCGATCGAAGTGCGCATGGCGCTCCACACCGACGATGTGGAGGCTGTTCGTGGTGACTATCACGGGCCTGCCATCAACCTAGTTGCCAGGATCGAAGCTGCCGGCCACGGTGGACAGATCCTCCTTTCCGACGCGACGCGGGAGGAGACACACTCGGTTCTCCCAACCGAATTCGAACTGGTCGATTTGGGAGCACACAGGCTGCGCGGTTTGAGCGAGGTCGAGACAATCCACCAGCTCGTCGTACCCGGGCTCCGCTCCTCGTTCCCACCCTTGCGCACCGCATCGGTTGCCGTGGGCCGACTGCCCGACTTCGCAACCTCGTTCGTCGGCCGCCTCGATGACATCGAAAATATAGCAAAACAGCTTGCCGACAGAGAGTGCCGTGTTCTGACTGCCGTCGGTCCTGGTGGAATAGGCAAGACCCGGCTGTCTGTCGAGGCGGCGCGTAGTTTTGGGGAAGCATCGGGGCTGGTACCCCATTTTGTGTCGTTGGCTGCGGTGCCAAGCCCCGAGGCGATCATCAAAGAGGTCGCCGAAAGCTTGAACTTCACCATCGACCTCCATGTTGCGAGCACTGTCGACGAGACCACCCAGGTGCTCGATCTGCTCCACAGCCAGCGGATGGTTCTCATCCTCGACAACTTCGAACACCTGCTCTCCGGTGCCGGCCTCGTGACCCGCATCGTGGAGTCGGCACCGGAAATCAAGGTGTTGGTCACGAGCAGGGAACGGCTCGGGATCGGAAGCGAGTGGGTCTATGAGGTGAACGGTCTCGATGTCGGGGCCGGGGCGCCTGGGGACCAACCGTCCGAAGCCGTGACCCTGTTCATCGATCGGGCCCGCCGTGCTGGTGCCGCTCTTGCCTTCGAAAGCCACGACGATGTAGCAGCCCTGTGCAATCTGTTGGGAGGGATGCCGCTCGCCATCGAGTTGGCGGCAGCTTGGGCCCCGGTGCTACCAGTGGGCGGGATCGCCGAGGAGGTTCAGGCGAATCTCGACTTCCTCAGCGGATCACTCACCGACGTGCCGGAGCGTCATCGCAGCATCAGAGCGGCCTTCAACCACTCCTGGAGCCGACTTTCCCCCGACCTAAGAGACGCCTTCGCCGGCCTCGCAGTCTTCCCGGCGCCGTTCACCCGGGACGCCGCCGCGGCGGTAGCGGGGACGACGCTGCCGACGCTGTTGGAGTTGATGAACAAATCACTGCTTCGCCGTACCGAGCTCGATGGCTACGACATGCATCCGCTGCTTCGCGAGTTCGGCCTGGAACAAATCGGCGATGGGCGCGAGTCAGCGTCTCGCAAGCATGCCGAGTACTACATCAACCGCCTCCTCGAAAGAGAAAACCGGCTGCAGGGCAGCATCGATCAGATCGAGGTAAGGGATGAAGTCGCTCCCGAGCTGGGCAACCTAAGGCAGGCGACCCTGTGGAGCGCAGAGAACCAGGAACGTGGAGAGCTCGGGGCGATCCTCAACGCGCTCCAATCCTTCTACTTCCTCTACAGCTGGACTGAGGCCATCGACCACTTCAGCGAGATCGCCGACGTGGTCGAAGCCATGGTCGGCCACGAAGCCGCTCTCGACGACGAGAGATACCTATGGGCCCGCACGTTCGCGATGTTCTGGCTGGTAGCTCTGGGGGACGTCGACCGGGGTACCGAGGAAATGAACCACTTGCTATCCCATTGGGAAAAGGTAGGTGGGCTAGGCCTGAGTTGGTGTCTCCTGGCACTGGGGATGGCTGCCGACCAGCGAGGTGACCTTACCGAGGCCCAAACCTGGTTGGAGCGTGGCCAACGAAATGGCCTGAAGCCCAACCGGCAACTCGAAGTACATCACGCCGCCTGGTACGGATGGGTCCTCTTCGAACAAGGAGACATCGAGGGGGCGCAGGAGAATTTCCAGCGAGGTCTCGACATCGCCGAGGGCGCTGGCGACTACCTGGGACGTGCCTTTCTTCTGAGCAAGCTCGGTGTGGCCGCCGACGGGCTTGGGAACCACGAACAAGCGGCGAAGTACCACCACGAAGGCCGGGAGATCTTCGTGAAGACCGGAGACCTGGGAGGTCAGGGATACACACTGTCGCGTCTCAGCTGGACCTACTGGCTGATGGGTGACTACGTCAAGGCGAAACGTTACGGCGAGGAAGGCTTGGAGAAGTTCGATGAGATCAACCATCGCTGGGGAGTTGCGGCATCGTGGTGCCGGATCGGAATGGCTGAACTCGGTCTTGGCGACGTTGAAGCCGCAGCCGAAGCGTTCCGGACCGGGTTGGATTCGGCGGCTCACTACAAGATGCAGAACCTCGTGTACTACGCGTTGATGGGGATGGGAAGAGTGTTCGCGGCGCAGGGGAAGACCGATGCAGCGGTCCAGCTACTCGTGCACAACGTTCAATTGGCTGAGAACCCCTACGCCAACATGGCACAGGAGGCGCTTGACGATCTGGCCGATCGGGAGGCCGAGGAGATGCGTCTGAGCGGGAGCGCGATGACACTCGAAGAAGCCGTCGGACTCGCCAGCGAAGACTGAGTAGCACCTCCCCCGATCACCAACTCGCGCGGATCTCGCTCCTGACAACATGCCAATCCGTATGCATGATCGACAACGCCAGTCCGCCCTTGGTGCTCTCCGGATTGGAAGGAGACGCAGTCCTCAGTTACACGATCGACTCGGAGCGTTTCGAGGGGCAAGCCTTCGTCGAGATGATCGAACAGACTTATGTGGCCTTCAAACGGGCGATCGACTTGATCGTGATGAACACCAGTTGTGAGTGCAACCTGGTCGAGTGTTCAGCTGTCGTACTGGAACAGGCCGATCCATTCCACAACCAGGGCGGGTCGTTCGACTCCCTCCGTTTCAACCGTTACCTCGTAGGTGACTTGGAGTGCTGTTTCACGTTGGTGGACGTCTTTGATCACGCTCGAGGCACGGATGCTGGATCCTGATCTGACAGGTTCTATGAACCTCACGCGATCGAAGCCGTAGTTGACGGCCATCACGAGGCCCTCTGAAGGTGGTGGTTGGTCAGGAATGGATGACGTGAGGTGGCTGAGCATGGACAACGTGAGCATCCCATGGGCGACGGTTCCGCCAAGTGGAGTGGCTGCGGCTTTTTCGGGGTCAATGTGGATGAACTGGTGGTCGTGTGTCAGGTCAGCGAACTCGTTGATTTGGTCCTGGGTGACCTGGAACCAATCGCCCGGTGTCTGTTGGATGCCAATCCGTTTCCGCATGATCTCCAGAGCTGTCGTCGCGTTGCCCACTCTTCCATCTCCTCGCCAGTCCAGTTCGAAGAGCCTGATTGGTTCTTCGATTCCCTTGAGTTCCCGTTCGCCTCGGAAAATGAAGCGATATTCCTTGCCTGCCACCAACTCCCGGACGATGCTCGACACGAGCACCTGTCCACCATTGGCGCTTCCCATGATGCGCGCGGCTCGGATAACTGCAGCGCCGTGAAGATCATCGCCTTCTGCGATCGGCTCACCAGCGTGAATCCCGACACGCACCCGGATTGGCTTCTCGCTTCCAGCGAAGTGGGCTTCGATGGTCTGTTGCATTTCGGCCGCCGCATCGAGCGCCGCGGATACCGACTCGAAAGAGACCATGAAACCGTCGCCCATCGTTTTGATCTCAGTGCCTCCATGAGCATTGAGAGCATCCCGGCATAGCTTCTCGTGTTCCCGCAGCAATTGTCTGCCCGCTTCGTCCCCGAGTTGTTCGATCAATTCTGTTGAACCCTCAACATCGGTGAAGAGAACTGTTTTGAATCCCGATTTCTCGCGGATTGGAACCGCCCGGGCACCGTTGGCAACGAACCCCAAGATTTCGTTGACAACGTCAATCGTGTGAGGGTCACCCGCTTCGGGAGGGAAGTGCGCCATACCGTCAATGATCAATGCTCGCGAGCCGGGTATTCCGGCTGCCAAATCACGGCCGTGCCGAGGAGGCCAGGCCTTGCTATCCCGACGATGAATGATCAACGTTGGTGCTGAGACCTCGGCGAGTCGAGGGCGCAGGTCCCACCCATACATCGATTCGAGCATGTTTGCCGCCACCTCGGCGGTAGCGCTCTCTCGCTGACCCCTGGCAAACTCAGCCTGCGCCTCTTTGCTCGCACCTGGTATCAGCATGTCCGTCAGAACCTTCGAGCCGACTCCCCATGAGGCGCGCACCATGCTCACGAAGCTCTTGCGAAACTCTTCCGGTGCAAGGGCTGCGCCGTTGGCCCCCGTCGAGTACAGAACCAGGCGTTGTACCCGTTCAGGGTGAAGTGTTGCATACGAGATCGCCACAGGACCGCCTTCGGACATCCCCATGAGATTGAACGTGTCGAGGCCGAGATGATCGACGAGTGACTCGACCTCGTATCTTTCGGACGCCAAGGTGAAGTCGGTGCGGTCCCGATCGGAGAGACCACAACCGTGTTTGTCAAACGTGATGAGCGTCACGTGCTCAGTCAGGGGACCGAAAAGCAGCGTCGATGGCTCCTTCCAGAAGTAGCCACCGTGAGTGGTCCAGCCAGGCACGAGGACGAGAGGAGGCCCCACTCCCGCCTGCGTATAGGCAATCGTCACCCCATCCGGGCGTTTGTAATAGGCGAGCTCATGATCCATGACCAAGCGACGAGCTTATTGCATACGTTTCCCGCTACGACGATCAGTGCGTCTCGTGGCATGTCGTCTGGCTTGGCCGAGGTCAAATAGCGGTAGTTCCTCCCGAGGCGGCACTCCTCGCTTCAAGCCTTGAAGGTGCCTGGTCTCGGCTGCATCTCGGGTGTGGCGTGGCCCTCTTCCCAGGGAAATCTGCCTTCGGTGTCGTCGTAACTGAGTTGAAGGACGGGGACCGAGACATCGGCGGGCCGCTGGTAGTACCGGTTGGCCTCGAACACGATGTCTCCGGGGTTGGGGACCGGCTCCGGAATGATCTGGTGTGGCCACTCATCGAATGTGACGAGCTGACCCGGCAGGAGTGCCTCCCCGTCTCGGACGCGGGTGCCCAGCGTGTTGATCACCCCGGCGGCGGTGTTGGGCCCGACGCCAAAGATCAACAATTCGGGGTGAGCCAGTCCGAACAGCCCGACCGTGTAGGCGAATGCTGGATCGTCGGATTGCGAGCATTCACATTCTGGTCGGCTACAGGAACTTCCTCCAACGTATTGGATGAACCAGCCATACTGCCGAATGTTTTCTGCCACATTTGCGTCCTCCTGGTCGAGCCAGGCCTGTGTTCGAGCATCCATCACTCACTCCCTTCAAGTCTGTCCGATGGATCAGTGCTCAACGTACGGGGGGCCACCGACAGAAACGGCGTCAGCCCGTCGGCGTGGATCACCCTCCTCTAGGATCGGCTGCCATGACCTACAAAGCCGTTTATGAGCGCTCGCTTCGCGACCCAGAGGCCTTCTGGGGCGAGGCGGCCGAGTTGATCGATTGGGAAGTGGTTCCACAGCAGATACTGGACGATTCTCGCCCACCGTTTTATCGCTGGTTTCCCGATGGGGTTCTCAACACATGTCACAACGCTCTTGATCGGCATGTGGACGGGGGACGGGCGGACCAGTTGGCATTGGTCTACGACTCACCGGTAACCGAAACCGTCAGGTCCTTTACCTATAGGGAGTTCCGTGACAAGGTTGCCATCGTTGCGGGCGCCCTCTCCGACCTCGGGGTCAAGAAAGGCGACAGGGTCATCATCTACATGCCGATGGTGCCGGAAACCGCCATGGCCATGCTCGCCTGTGCTCGCATCGGCGCAGTCCATTCGGTGGTGTTCGGAGGCTTCGCGGCTAATGAGCTGGCGACGAGGATCGACGACGCCCGACCGGTGGCGATTCTCTCGGCGAGCTGTGGGATCGAGCCCGGACGGATCGTCGAGTACAAACCGTTGCTCGATGCGGCGATCGACCTCGCCGATCACAAACCTGACACCGTGATGGTGCTTCAGCGTCCCCAGGCCCGCGCAACCATGGTGGAGGGGAGAGACGTCGATTGGTCTGAGACGGTGAGCGCTGCATCACCGGTTGACTGTGTTTCCGTATCGGCCACGGATCCGCTCTATATCCTCTACACCTCAGGAACCACAGGAGAGCCCAAGGGAATCGTTCGGGACAACGGTGGCCACGCGGTGGCGTTGGCGTGGTCGATGCGCGCGCTGTATGGCGTTGAGCCGGGTGAGACGTATTGGGCGGCATCGGATCTCGGCTGGACCGTCGGGCACTCCTACATCGTGTACGCGCCACTGTTTCACGGATGCACCACCATCCTCTACGAGGGCAAGCCGGTCGGCACACCCGACCCTGGTGCGTTCTGGCGTGTGATCGCTCAGCACGGCGTCTCCGTTCTCTTCACGGCCCCCACCGCTTTCCGAGCCATAAAACGCGACGACCCCGATGGCGAGTTCATCGCCCGCTACGACCTTTCCGAGTTTCGGACGCTGTTCCTGGCGGGAGAGCGTTGTGACCCCGACACCCTTCACTGGGCAGAGGAAAAGCTGGGTGTCCCCGTGATCGATCATTGGTGGCAGACGGAGAGCGGCTCGCCCATGGTCACCAACCCGATCGGAATCGAGACTTTCGCGGTCAAGCCGGGTTCACCAACCCTTCCCGTTCCCGGTTATGACATACGAGTGCTCAAAGAGAGCGGGGAGGAGTGCGACCCGGACGAGATCGGCGCCATCGTTGCTCGCCTGCCATTGCCTCCGGGCGCGCTGCCGACGCTATGGAACGCTGACGATCGTTTCGTCGAGGCCTACATGAGCACCTTCCCCGGGTTCTATCTCACCTCGGATGCCGGCTACAAGGACGAAGACGGTTACTTCTACATCATGAGCCGCATCGATGACATCATCAATGTGGCCGGTCACCGGTTGTCGACGGGAGCGATGGAAGAGGTCCTGGCCGAGCATCCCGACGTCGCGGAATGTGCCGTCTTCGGTGTTGCCGATCAGCTGAAAGGGCAGCTTCCGGTCGGCTTCGTCGTTCTGCAGGCCGGCGCCGATCGTGTTCCGTCCGAGGTCGAGTCCGAACTGGTGGCGATGGTCCGGGAACGGATCGGCCCGGTGGCTGCCTTCAAGAAGGCGAGTGTGGTCTCTAGGTTGCCCAAGACCCGTTCAGGCAAGATCCTCCGAGGGACCATGCGCAAGATCGCCGATGGAGAAGAGTGGACCATGCCGGCGACCATCGACGACCCGGCGATTCTTGACGAGATCGGTGTGGCGCTGTCGAACATGGGTTATGGGAAGGAAACACAGTGACCCTGTCAATAGCCGCCGGCCCAACCGACACCCCCTTGTTGTCCTCCACCATCGGCGCCAACCTCGAGGCCACAGTGGATCGATTTCCCGATCGAGAGGCTCTCGTGGTTGTGCATCAGGGGATTCGTCAGACCTGGGCTGAGTTCTACGACACCATCAATGAGGTGGCCAAAGGCCTCATGGCAATGGGAATCCAGGTCGGCGACCGGGTCGGCATGTGGAGTCCCAACTTCGCCGAGTGGGTCTACATCCAGTACGCCACCGCCAAGATCGGCGCCATCCAGGTCAACATCAATCCTGCCTATCGGGTCAACGAGCTTCAGTACGCCCTCGAACAGTCTGGCTGCCGTCTCCTGGTGACACGCACCGAGTATCTGACTTCGGGATACCGTGACATGGTCGACGAGGTTGCACCCGGTATTCGAAGTCTCGAAAAGGTGATCTACTTCGACACCGACGACTGGGCGGAGTTGATCGAAGCGGGGGCGACGGTGTCCGACCACGATCTGGCTGCGCGCGCCGACTCTTTGGATCCCGGCGATCCGATCAACATCCAGTACACGTCGGGTACGACCGGGCACCCCAAGGGCGCCACCCTCAGCCATCGAAGCATTCTCAACAACGCTCTTTTCGTCGGCAATGCCTGCGCCTACACCGAAGAGGATCGGATTTGCATACCGGTTCCGTTCTATCACTGCTTCGGCATGGTCATGGGCAACCTGGCATGCTCGGTATTCGGGGCGACGATGGTGGTGCCGTCGCCGACGTTCGACCCCGAAGCCGTGCTACGAACGCTCCAGGACGAGCGGTGCACCTCGCTCTACGGTGTTCCGACGATGTTCGTCGCCGAGCTCGGCCTATCAGGTCTGGCGAGTTTCGATCTCTCTGCCATGCGCACCGGCATCATGGCCGGGTCACCCTGCCCGACGGAGGTGATGCGCCGCGTCATCGATGACATGGGCATGGCGGAGGTCACCATTGCGTACGGCATGACCGAGACGTCTCCCGTCTCAACCCAAACGAGCACCGACGACTCTGTCGAGCATCGGGTATCGACAGTGGGACGGGTCCTTCCACACGTCGAATCCAAGATCGTCGACCCCGAGACTGGTGAGGTGGTTCCCCGTGGCGAGGAGGGCGAATACTGCACTCGGGGCTACCACGTGATGCTGGGCTACTGGAACGACTCTGAGATGACTGCCGAAGCCATTGATGCCGATGGGTGGATGCACTCGGGCGACCTGGCCACCATGGACCACGACGGCTACGTCAACATCGTCGGTCGGATAAAGGACATGATCATCCGTGGCGGCGAGAACATCTATCCCCGCGAGATCGAGGAGTTTCTCTACTCCCACCCGGCCATCGCCGATGCCCAGGTCATTGGGGTTCCCGACGAGAGATACGGTGAGGAGATCATGGCCTGGGTCCAGCTTGTTGTCGGCGCAGAGCTAACCGAGGACGAGCTGAAGGACTTCTGCAGAGACAAGATCGCCCACTTCAAGATTCCCCGATACGTCAGGTTCGTGAGCGAGTTCCCGATGACGGTCACCGGCAAGGTTCGCAAGGTCGAGATGCGTGACAAGTCGATCGCCGAACTCGGACTGGCTCCTACTTCAGCCACGGCCTGAACACGGCCATGCAGACCGGACCCAACGTGAGCACCCTCATCGATGGGTGGCTCGAGGCGGGGCGAGGGTCGGAGACTGCGCTGATAACGGCAGACGACGAGGCGTGGTCTGCCGACAGGCTCCACGCCGCGGTGTGCAGCGTTGCCGGTCGGCTCGCCGATGCCGGGATTCGGAGAGAAGATCGCTTGATGCTGGTGCTGGACGACACGCCTGCATTTCCGGCGATATTCCTGGGGGCCATGCGCATCGGGGCAATTCCGGTCCCGGTCAACTTTCTAGCCCGTCCTGAGGACTTCGGCTATTTCCTCGATGACTCCTATGCGGTGGCCGCAGTCGTCGATCATGCGTTTCTGAAGATCGTCGGCCCTCAGATCCTCTCCCGGCCCGATGTGCGTCTGATAGTCGGCAACGGGCCGGCGCCCGACGATGCCGGCTCCCTCGACGAATGGATGGGAGACGATGTTGGCGATGTCACTCCGGTCAACACCCACCCCGATGACATGGCGTTCTGGCAGTATTCGTCCGGCTCGACCGGTCCGCCGAAAGGTGTCGTTCACCGCCATGCCAGCGTGGCGGCGACCTGTACCGCATATGCAGAATCGGTGTTGGGGATCGGCCGGCGTGATGTGGTTTTCTCCAGCACCAAGATGTTTCACGCATACGGTCTTGGCAACAACCTGAGTTTCCCGTTGTGGACGGGAGCGACATCTGTCTACCTGACAGGTCGACCATCTCCCGACCGGCTACTGGAGCGGATCCGCCGTCAGAGACCGTCTGTGCTTTTCACGGTGCCCGCCCTGTACAACGCGATGCTCGCTGACCCAGGTTTCGACGAGACGGATTGGTCGGCGGTGCGGACGGCCGTCTCAGCCGCCGAACCGCTGCCGCCGGAGATCTGGAGGCGATTCCTCGATCGCACCGGTCTCGAGATCCTCGACGGCATCGGCTCCACAGAACTGCTCCATATCTACTGTTCGAATCGGAAGGACTCGGTGAAACCCGGTACCACCGGCATACCTGTTGACGGCTATTCACTCGAGATTCGTGATGTCGACGGCGAGCTTTGTGAGACAGACGAAGCGGGAGAGATGTGGGTCAGGGGCCCTAGCGCTCTGAGTGCCTACTGGAATCAGCCGGATCGCACCAGGGACAAGATCCGCGGCGACTGGTTCCTTTCCGGTGATCGCTACCGCATGGACGCCGACGGCTTCTACACCTACATGGGCCGGGTCGACGACATGATGAAAGTCGGCGGTTTATGGGTTAGCCCGATCGAGATCGAGAACCGATTGATGGAACATGAGGCAATAAGTGAGGCCGCAGTTGTCGCGGTGGACATCGATCACCGTTCGAGGATCAAAGCCAGCGTGATATTGACTGAAGGACACCATGGCGGGGAGGCGCTCACCTCCTCGCTTCAGAAGTGGTGCAAGGCTGCACTACAGCGTCACGAGTTCCCTCATGTGGTTGAGGTCGTCGACGATTTTCCTAGAACAGCCACAGGAAAGATCCAGCGATTCCGGCTGAGAGATTGAGGCTAGGGCAGTTTCACGTACAGGAATTCTTCTGGCATGTTGTGGATGCCCTTGGTCGGTGGGGCGATCCATCCCGCGAACTTTCCCGGGGCAAACTCAGGCTGCATGAGACCCTGAATGAAGGCCTCATCGTCTGAGTCGGGCAGCCAACTGCCCCGTTCAGAGACCCATTGATCTTCGGTCAGGACATTGCCGGAGGGCGACACATAGATACCCGAGAACTCCCCGATGACACGATTGAAGGCAATATGCGGCAGTCGGATCTCGAAGTTGATCCCGGTGTCGGCTATCACCCGATTCCACCGATTCACCCCACCCGAGCAGTCGCCGATGAAATCGTCGCGCAACCTCGCGTTCAGAGCGTTCAACGCCGGCACTTCGATCAGACCCAATACCCCGTCGACCAACTTGGTCACCGGGTATGTCGCTGCGAGAAGCTGGTGGTCGTCCTCCAGTCGCTCTTCGTGATAGCGACCTTTGACCCCGGCGTTGAAGAATTTGGCGGCGTTGGTGGACTCCTCGGAGCCGAAGAGGTCCAAAGTCAATGAGAAGTGGAGGTTGGTCTTGCGTTGGATCGTGGGCAGGTCGATGACTCCGAGGGCTCGTACAGCCTCGGAGTCGTAGGGGTCGTCGATGCCGGCTTGGCTCATCGCCTCGCAGGTCCTCTGAACGATCCGCTGAACGCCGGTGTATCCCACGAACATGTGATGAGCTTCCTCGGCCAACATGAATCGGCAAGTTCGACTCAGGGGGTCAAAGCCAGACTGGGCAAGAGCCTCGAGTTGCATCTTGCCGTCTCGATCGGTGAAGAACGTGAACATGAAAAAGGAAAGCCAATCGGGTGTTTCCTCGTTGAACGCTCCCAGCATCCGGGGTCGATCAGCGTTTCCGGATTGTCGGAGCAAAAGCTCCTGGGCTTCTTCACGCCCGTCGCGGCCGAAGTATTTCTGCAGCAGATAGACCATCGCCCACAGGTGGCGGCCCTCCTCGACGTTCACCTGGAACAGGTTGCGCATGTCGTATAACGATGGCGCGGTGGAGCCGAGATGGCGTTGTTGCTCCACCGACGCAGGCTCGGTATCTCCCTGGATGACGATCAAACGACGCAGCATGGCTCGGTACTCGCCGGGGATCTGCTGCCAGACCGGCTCTCCGAGATGCACACCGCACGGAATTGTCCTGTTCTCCACAGCCGGCGCCAGCAGGATCCCCCATCGATACTCGGGCATCTTCACATAGTCGAACTTCGCCCATCCGTCCTTTTCGACACTGATCGCCGTGCGGAGATAGACGTCGGCCATCTGGAATCCGTCGGGGCCCATCGACATCCACCAGTCGAGATATCCGGGATGCCATTCCTCCAGGGCCCGGCGGAGCTTGGGATCGTCGGCGAGTCCGACATTGTTCGGGATCAGCGCGTCGTAGTCAACGAGGTCCGAGCTCATCAAACTCTCCTTTTGTCAAAGTCGGGCCGACGGCCGGTGCCGAAGCTTCGCAATGCGCCGCTTTCGCCGGCAGCATTCGGGCGTTGAAACACCCAGTTCTGCCATGCGGTGAGTCGACCGAAGATCTTGGTCTCCAGTGTCTCGGGCCCAGGGAACCGCAGGTTGGCCTCCATTCCGGTGAGGGCGTCAGGGCTGAACGATGACCGTTCTTCGAGAATGATCCGGAGTTCGTCGTCCCAGTCGATTTCATCGAGGATGTCCGTGACCAATCCTGCCTCCAGTGCCTGCTCGGCCGTCAGCGATACATCGATCGCCTCCAACGCGCGCTGCCTACCGGCATCATCTCCCCAGAATCGCACTTCGATACGCGTGAGTTGCTGAGAGGTCGTCAGCATCGACGTGCTTGATTCTGTGAACAAGAGGATCGCCGGCTTCTCCTCGTCTTCGCGAACCCCCTGGAACATGTACGACCGATCGGCGGCCAGGACCAGCTCTGCCAGGAATCCGGCGAAACAACTGTGTGGCTCGACGAGGGTCATGATCGTTCGCGAGGTGAGATCGACACGCTTGACGACCCTCTTCCAGAGGTGGAGGACCTCGGCGATGAACCAGTCGGAGGAGTGGGCGTGGAGGAACCGGTCGTGTTCGAGTACGGCGTCGAGGTCGCCGGTAGAGCGAATCAGGATGGTGCCGATCACCAACTCGTTGTTGCGGATGTGCAGTAGGGCATCGTCGAGTTCGCGCGCTAGACGCAAGGGCCAGAAATCGGCGCCTTCCTCGGCGGCGGATCCAGCGTCGGCGGGTGACCGCTGGTCGGGCCCGCCGATGATGATTGTGGCGATCCCCGCCGATCGGTCAATCTCGACTTTGAGACTCGAGTAGTCCACTCCGTCATCGTGAAAACTCCGATGGAGATCGCTGAGTTTCACACCTCTGGCGTTTGCCGGCCTGGCGGAGAGAGCCGCCATTCCCGCGGCCCGCTCACTCACCGTCGACTCAAAGGACGAGCTAGCTATCAGCTCGTCGACCAGGTTCCAGTCGAGCGCTCGCTTGCCCTTGATCCCTTCCTGAACCGTGCAGAAAACATCGGCACGATCTCGCCGGACAAATCGTTTGTCGACAAGGCGTGTCAGTCCGCCCGTCCCCGGGAGAACGCCGAGGAGGGGCACCTCCGGCAACGAGACACTCGCCGTGCCGTCGTCGATCAACATGATGTGATCGGTTGCCAGCGACAACTCGTAGCCACCGCCGGCGGCCGTTCCGTTGATGGCGGTCAGGTATCGTTGACCGGAGTGCTCGGTGGCGTCCTCGATAGCGACCCTGGTCTCGTTGGTGAACTTGCAGAAGTTGACTTTGAGTGGATGAGAGGCTGAGGCGAGCATCGCGATGTTCGCTCCGGAGCAGAAAACGCGATCCTTCAGCGAGCCGATGACAACCGCTCCTACTTCGGGATGCTCGAATCGGAGTCGTTGAACAGCGTCGGCTAGCTCGATGTCGACGGAGAGGTCGTACGAGTTGAGCTTGAGCTCGTATTCGTCACTGAGTCCTCCGGCGGGATCGACGTCCATATCCAGATACGCAACTCGGCCGTCGAATCGGAGACGCCAGTGTTTGTATCGATCGGGATGGGTCTGAAAATCGATCACTTTGTGCTCTCCAACGTAAGTACCGTCGTGGGTCTCGACGAGACAGGGGCGTCGTCTCGCCAGGACGCAGTACGAAGGCGCACCCGGTGCGGTGCGTCGAGGACGAGGACGCCGCGAACGGGGTTCGCTGTCCGTCGAGACTTCAGCGTACTTGCGTTGGGGGGCACCTTGGGAGTGTAGGTAGGGCACCCGCGTCCTATTCTTGGCGGATGCCTGACCAACCGACCACCACCGATCTCAGGGGACTCGGAAGTCTCAAGTGGACCTACTTCGACGAGGACGTTCTCGCCGCCTGGGTTGCGGAGATGGACTTCGGATTGGCCCCATCGATCACGGCGGCGTTGCATGACGCGGTCGACCGCGGTGATACGGCCTACCTCTCCCCAGCCAAAGAGAATGCGGTGGCCGACGCCGCTGTTGCTTTCTGGGCCGATCGTCTCGACTGGAAAGTGACTGCCGATCGGGTGTTTTCGGTCCCCGATGTTGTCGAAGGCATCCGGCACGCCATCGTTCATCTCACCGTGCCGGGCTCGGCTGTGGCGCTGCACACCCCGGCGTATTATCCGTTCTTCTCGATGGTGGAGCGTGCCGACAGGTCCGTCGTCGAGGTGCCCGCCAAGCGTGACGCCGAAGGCGTTTCCCGGATCGACGTCGACGGAGTGGATCGAGCCTTTGGGGAGGGGGCTGGCTCGCTGGTTCTCTGCAATCCGTGGAACCCGACCGGTCGCAGTCTGTCGGCTACCGAAATCGAGGAGGTCGTAGCTGTCGCCGCTTCCCACGGTGGGCGCATCATCTCAGACGAGATCCATGCAGTTCTGACCTATGAGGGATCAGAGCACGTTCCAGCAGCGTCGGTGGATCCTGAGACAGTGGTGACCGTGACCTCAGCTTCCAAGGCGTGGAACCTACCGGGTCTCAAATGTGCTCAGGTTGTTCTGACGAACGACGCGGACATTGATCCCTGGAGCGACTATTTCACGTTCGAGAAAAGGGTGGCTGTGGGCACCTTCGGGTTGGTCGCCAGTGCGGCCGCCTATGACGGCGGCGAGGCGTTCCTGAACGAAGTCATGCTGCGTCTCGAGGTCAACCGCAAACTTCTTGGCGATCTGATCGCTGCTCACCTGCCTGGCGTCGTGTACACCCCACCGGAGGCAACCTATCTCGCCTGGCTCGACTTCCGGCCGTACGGGCTGGAGATGCCTGCCGAGTTTCTGCTGTCCCACGCCCGCGTTGCGCTGTCCGAAGGGGCTCCGTTCGGTGCGGGTGGTGAGGGTCATGCCCGTCTCAACTTCGCCACATCCCCATCGATCCTCACCGAGATGGTCGAACGGATCGGTGCTGCGCTGTAACGACTCGAGCCTTGCTCAGGCCCGGTCATGACGTTCCAGTATTCGGTCGATTGCCTCGAGACGCTGTCTGATCTCGCTCTCCTCGCCATGATCTCCCGGTCTGAAGACCACCTGAGGCTCGACTCCGTCGGGAAAGTACTGCTGGGCGACGACTCCCTTTGGGTCACTGTGTGGATAGACGTAGTCCGCACCGTGCCCGAGGACACGCGCGCCTTGATACCCCGTGGAGCGAAGAGGGAGCGGGACGCTTGGTGTTGGCCCGTTCTGTACCAGCTCCTTGGCTGCCTGGATTGCACGACCGACCGAGTTGGACTTCGGAGCGGTCGCCAGGTGGATCGTGGCGTGGGCGAGGTGGTAGGTCGCCTCCGGAAGCCCGACGTATGCCAGGGCCTGCGAGGCGGCCACGGCCACCTGAAGGGCACTCGAATCGGCAAGCCCGATGTCTTCCGAAGCCAGGATCACCAGTCTCCGAACGATGAACTCCGGGTCTTCGCCTCCCTCGAGCATGAGAAAGAGCCAGTAGAGGGCTGCGTCGGGGTCGGAGCCCCGTACCGACTTGATGAACGCGGAGATCACGTCGTAGTGAGAGTCTCCGGTCTTGTCGTACCGGACGATTCTGCGCTGTAGCGCTTCGGCAACGTCGGCTTCGGAGATCTCGGATCTGTGCTCAGCTTCGGCAAGAAGGGCAGCGACCTCCAGCGCGTTCAACGACTGCCGTGCGTCGCCACCGGTTCGGGTCGCCAACTCGACGGCCACATCCGGCGAAAGTTCGAGACCCATTGCTCCGAGCCCCCGATCTTCATCTCGCAATGCGGTTTCCAGGAGTGGAGTCAGATCATCGGGAAGTAGTGGCTCGAGACGGAACAGGGTCACCCTGCTCATCAGAGGACCGTTGATCTCGAAGAAGGGGTTCTCGGTGGTGGCTCCGATCAGGGTCAGGGTTCCGTCTTCCACACCCGGCAGGAGAGCATCCTGCTGGTTCTTTGCGAACCGATGGATCTCGTCCAAAAAGAGCACCGTTCTCCGCTCGTCGGTTGCCAACCTTTCCTTGGCATCGGCCAGCACCTGGCGGATGTCCTTCACACCGGCGGATGTGGCGGAGAGGGTGGTGAATTCGGCGTCTGCTTGGGCAGCTACCAGACGGGCGAGAGTTGTCTTGCCGGTACCGGGTGGGCCCCAGAGCAGCATTGACACGGGGCGACCTGACTCCGCTATTCGTCTGAAGGCGGAGCCTGGAGAGAGGAGGTCAACCTGTCCGACCACCTCGTCAAGAGATCGCGGGCGCATGCGGGTCGCCAACGGTGCCGAGGAGAACGCCAGGTCGTCGGCTCTCGCGGAGAAGAGGTCGCTCATGGACAACAGACGGTACCCAATGGTGCACTTAGAGTGTTCCCGGTGTCCACCGTGATGCCTGAACCCGCAGCTCGCCTGGTCCGCAGGTACTACGTATATGGGGGCATCTACACCCTGGCCGCATCGATCATTTGGGGTGTCAACACCTTGTTCCTGCTTGACGCAGGGCTGTCCATATCAGAGGTGTTCATCGCCAACGCGGCGTGGGCGGCGGGGACCATGATCTTCGAGATTCCCACCGGAGTCGTCGCCGACACTTTGGGACGTCGGATCTCGTTTCTTCTGTCACTGGTGGTCCTGGCGGTCACCACCTTCTTGTATGTCGGTCTGGCTCAGGTGGGGGGTGGGTTGGTTGCGTTTGCCGCGGTGTCGGTGTTGATCGGTCTGGGTTTCACCTTCTATTCAGGTGCGATGGAGGCCTGGCTCGTCGACGGGCTTCGATTCCATGGATACGACGGTGAGTTGGACCAGGTGTTCAGCCGGGGGCAGATCATCAGCGGTGCAGCGATGTTGTTGGGCACAGTTGGTGGCGGTCTACTCGGTCAGATCGATCTCGCTCTCCCATTCCTGGTGAGGTCGGGACTCCTTCTGGTATTGCTGGTGTTGGCTTTCATCGGAATGCATGATCTTGGTTTCGAGCCGCGTCGCGTCCCCTTGCGTCAGATCCCCCCAGAGGCCGCCAAGATCGGGCGCGCCGGGGTTCGATTCGGATGGCATCATCGCTCACTGCGACTGCTGATGCTCGCAACCGCGGTTCAGATGGGTGTCTTCGCCTGGGCCTGGTATGCCTGGCAGCCATATTTCCTGGAGTTGCTCGGTCAAGACCTCGTATGGGTGGCGGGAGTGGTGGCTGCCCTGCTGGCCATCTCGATGATGCTGGGGAACTGGATCGCGGGGATAGTCACCCGGTGGTGTGGGCGCCGGACCACGCTGTTTCTCGGGGCAGGCGGCGTCTTCTCCATCGCCCTGATCGGTGTCGGTGTCGTCGATTCCTTCGTTCCAGCGGTGGCGTTGCTCTTCTTGGGTGGTGTTGCCCTCGGTGTTCAGATGCCGGTACGCCAGGCGTTCGTGCACAACGTGGTTCCATCTGAGCAACGGGCGACTGTCGTCTCGTTCGACTCGATGATCTCGGGCGGCGGCAGCGTCGTGGGTCAGACAGGTCTTGGCGCCTTGTCCGATCGACAGGGATTCTCCGCCGGATACGTGGTCGGCGGTCTGGTGACACTTCTGGCTTTGCCATTACTGGGGCTGGTTCGTCGCCAACGTGACGATTCCGACTTTTTCGAAGGCTCCAGACCGGAGTTCGCTTGTGCAGCCCCGGGTGTGCCGGCCGTCTCCGGGTTGGATGGTGGCGTGACCGTGGACAACCGGTGAGACGGTATGCCCGCGGTGAGATCGATCGTGATGAGGATCTGCAGCGAAAGGGCGATCTCGAGAAATGACAGGTCATCCGCGGATCGCGAAGTCGCTTCTCGTGGGTGCCGTGTTGATGCTGGCGGCCACCGCGTGCGGTGCCCGTGCCGACGACGAGATCGAAGAGCAGGATCCGGTACTGGTCGCCGAGGGCGCCGATCTCTACGAGGCCTTCTGCGCCGAATGCCACGGAAGCGATCTACGTGGGACGGACCTGGGCCCTTCTCATCTGTCGATCGTCTACGAGCCGGGTCACCATGGAGACGGTGCGTTTCAGATCGCGGTTCTGATCGGTGTTACTCCCCATCACTGGGACTTTGGGCCGATGCCTCCGATCGAGGGGCTCAGCGAGGATGACGTGGATGCGATCATCGCATACGTCCGCCAGAGCCAGCGTGAGGAGGGGTTCGAGCCGTATCCACCATGACCGGGCACCATGAATAACCCGCTCGCTGGCGTAATCTGGCCGACAATCGACCCGAAATCTGGAGTATGGCGAAGACACAAAAGGGCAGCTCCGGAAAGAACCCCGTCCAGAACTCCACCAGTCCGTGGCCGAAGCGACTGATGGTCGTTGGTGGTTTCGTTGCTTTCGTCTTGCTGGTTGTATTCGTCCTGGAGGGCACGCTGAACGAGCCAGTGGGTGGCGTGCCTGATGGAACCGAGGAAGTCGCAGTCGGAGCCCCTCAGCATGTGGATGGGGTGATATACGCCGAAGACGAAGTTCCGGCAGGAGGCGAGCACTCGCCGATCTGGGCCAACTGCGGGTTCTATAACGAACGCGTGGCCGCCGAGAACGCCGTTCACTCATTGGAGCATGGAGCGGTCTGGATCACCTACCGACCGGACCTGCCTTCCGACCAGCTCGACATTCTCCGTGGTCTTGCCCGACCGGTCGAGAAGGTGCTGGCAAGCCCGGTCCATGGCCAGGATTCACCAATCATGGCCACTGCATGGGGGACGCAACTCGAACTGCCCAGCGCTGACGACCCTCGGCTTGACCAGTTCGTGGTCGAGTTCGCCGGCAGCCACAACGCCCCCGAGCCAGGCGGGGCATGCACCCGTGGCGTGGGGTCGCCCGACGGTTGATCTGTTTCTTTGGTGGCGGCGACGCTGAAAGACGCCACGGGACTAAACGGAGAGATCTACCCGACGCAGAAGTTGGGCGTTTAGCGCGACGATGATGGTGCTGAGCGACATGAAGACAGCGCCCAACGCCGGCGGCAACACGAATCCCACAGGCGCCAGAACACCCATGGCGAGTGGGATCATGACGATGTTGTAACCGGCCCCCCACCAAACATTCTGGAGCTGTTTACGGTAACTGGCCGAACTGAGCTTGAGGATCCTCACCACGTCGATCGGGTTGCTCTTTACCAGGACCAGGTCAGCCGACTGCACCGCAACATCGGTGCCGCTGCCGATGGCGATTCCGATATCGGCCCTGGTCAGCGCGGGGGCATCGTTGACCCCGTCACCAACCATCCCCACTCGACGTCCTCCGTCCTGGAGTTCGATGACATGGCGGTCTTTGTCCGCAGGCAGAACCTCGGCGAAATAGGTGTCGAGACCGAGATCGCTCGACACGGCTTTGGCCACATCTCTGCTATCACCGGTGAGCATCGCAACCTTCACGCCTATTGCCTGGAGCGCACCGACTGCCACTCTGCTCTCGGGGCGAATCACGTCGGACAGAGCTATCGCTGCGATGATGGTGCTGTCCTTGACCACATAGACGACCGACTCGCCGCGATCCCCGGCGTGGGACGCGAACTCCGTCAAGACACCCGATGGGACGAGTTCGACGAACTCGATCAAACGCGGCCCTCCCACGTGAACCGTGCTCTCGTTAATCACCCCTTTCACCCCACGCCCTTTCAGGATCTCGAACTGAGAGATCTCCGGTATGGTGACCGAGCCTTCTTCGGCAGCCTGGCGAATGGCTCGGGCCAACGGATGCTCCGAATCGCCTTCAACGGCAGCGGCCATTCCGAGAGCGTCTTCTGGTGAGATCCCATCGACGGTGGCGAATTCGACAACCCCGATTCTGCCCTCGGTGAGTGTGCCGGTCTTGTCGAACATGATGATGTCGAGATCCTTGGCGGTGTCGATGGCCTCCCGATTCCTGATCAGCGTTCCGTTCTTGGCGGCAATCGCGGTGGTATTCGCCACTACGAGAGGAATGGCCAGACCCAGGGCGTGGGGACAGGCGATTACCAGCACGGTCACCACAATGGCGATCGTGTGGGGATCAAAGCCCCCGAAGAAGATGGTCCAGCCGATGGCTGCGATGCCCGCGGCAGCGAGTGCTGTCCAGAACAGAAGCGATGCAGCCCGGTCGGCGAGAAGCTGAGTTCTCGACTTGGAGGCCTGGGCCTCGGCCACCAGTTTCATGATCCCCGACAGGGCGGTGTCATCGCCCACGGCGCCGACCCTCACCCTCAGGCTGCCACTCCCGCTATTCACGGTTCCGGCGATGACCGGGTCACCCTCGGCCTTTTTCACCGCCTTGGACTCGCCGGTGATCATAGCTTCGTCGACATCGGACGACCCTGAGACCACCACGCCGTCAGCCGGAGCACTCGCCCCGGGCCGGACCAGCACCACGTCGTCCACCACCAACGATTCGGGCGCTCTCTCCTCAACGGTTCCATCGGCCAGTACCACTTCTGCGGTATCTGGCATGAGTTTGGCCAGGGCATCCAGCGCCCCCGAAGCCTGGCGGACGGCGCGCATCTCCATCCAATGGCCCAACAACATGATGTCCACCAGCGTGACCAGCTCCCAGAAGAAGTCGTCCCCGAGATCCCAAACGAGAGTCGCCATCGAGAAGACATACGCCACAACTATGGCCAGAGCGATCAGTGTCATCATCGCCGGACTCCGATCCCTCAACTCCCATCCCGCCATCTGCACGAACGGCCAGCCTCCGTAGAAGAACACGGCACTGGCGAGGACAGGGACGATTAGCCAACTTCCAAAGAACTCGGGTGCGGTGTATCCGAACCAGCCCTGGATCGATTCACTCCAGAAGAGAACCGGAAAGCTCAGGACCAGACTGACCCAGAACCGCTGGCGGAATATTGTCTCGTGGTCGGTGTGATCGTGATGCCCACCCGAGGCCTCCATGTGGTCGTGGTCACCGCCGTGCTCGTGATCTCCCGCCGGCTGCTCCATGTCGTGTTCGCCAAGAGTGCATATTCGACAGCATGTGCAATGTTCCATCGAGGGCGCGGATGAGCCGTGGGTCTGGCCGGTATCGGTTGTGGGGTTGTGTGTCGTCACAGCGAGCTCTGGCGGGTACTCTCGGAATCGATCAGATCCGAGAGGAGGTGAAGATGAGAAGAAGCTACTCCCGTCTTGAACAGCCACTTGTGAGAGAAAACGGCGACCTCCGGCCTGCCAGCTTCGAGGAGGCGATTGAGAAGACTGCAGTCGGGTTGAGCCCGCACCAGGGCGACTCCTTTGGCTTGTTCAGTTGCTCGAAGGCAACCAACGAGACTAACTACATGGCCCAGAAGTTTGCCAGGCTCGTGATGAGCAGCAACAACATCGATAGCTGCAACCGTACTTGACACGCTCCATCCGTCGTCGGTCTGGCGGCAGTGTTCGGAGCGGGTGGGGGCACATGCTCCTATCGGGAGATCGAGGAGACCGATCTCATCATCATGTGGGGTTCCAACGCGCGCGAAGCCCACCCCATCTTCTTTCATCATGTCCTCAAAGGAGTGCGCAACGGTGCCCGGATGTTTGCCATCGACCCACGGCGCACTTCGTCGGCAGCGTGGGCCGACGTCTGGCTGGGCATCGACGTCGGATCTGACATCGCCCTGGCCAATGCGGTGGGCAGGGAGATCATCCACCGTGGACTGACGAACCAGGAGTTCATCGACGAGGCCACCGAGGGGTTCGACGACTACGCCGCGTCGGTTGAGGAATACACCCTCGAGAAGGCCGAGGAGATCACCGGCGTCCCGGCCGAGGCAATAGGCCAACTCGCCCACGAGTACGCCCAGGCCAAGACCGCCCAGATCTGTTGGACGCTCGGGATCACTGAACATCACACCGGCACCGACAATGTCCTTGCCCTGATCAACCTCGCCCTGCTCACCGGCCACGTCGGTCGATATGGGTCCGGGTTGGTTCCGCTGAGGGGTCAGAACAACGTGCAGGGCGGCGGCGATATGGGCGCTCTGCCCAACAAACTTCCTGGTTTTCAGGACGTAGAGGATGACGCGAAGAGGGCGAGATTCGAGGCGGTATGGGGTGCCGAGATTCCGGCAAAGGCCGGCAAGCACATCAGTCTCATGCATGAGGCGATGGATGAGGGGGATCTCACCGCCCTCTACATCATCGGTGAGAACCCTCTCCAATCCGAAGCCGACAGCACCGAGATGCTACGACGACTCACCAACCTCGACTTCCTCGTGGTTCAGGACATCTTTCTCACCGCAACGGCGGATCTGGCCGATGTTGTGCTCCCCGCTGCCGGCTGGGGGGAGACGGAAGGGACCTTCACGTCGAGCGAACGCCGGGTGCAGAGGGTTCGCAAAGCCATTGACCCACCAGGCGAGGCTCGGGACGACATCGCCATTCTCTCGGATGTGGCACGCGCGATGGGTCATCACTGGCCCACGCTGAGCGCCGAGGAAGCCTGGGACGAGATGCGTCAACTTTCACCACTTCACGGGGGGATGAGCTATGAGCGGCTGGATGAGTCCGGAGGACTTCAGTGGCCTTGTCCCGATCTCGACCATCCTGGCTCGCTCTTCCTCCACGGCCGTCTCTGGGAGAGACCCATCTCCGGTCGCCGTGCACCGTTTCACGCGGTTGAGGATGTCCCACCGGCGGACACCCTGACGGAGGAGTTTCCGATCCGTCTCACCACGGGGCGACGTCTCGACTCCTTCAACACAGGCGTGCAGACGGGCCGTTACTCCTCACCCCGGAGAATTCCAGGCGTACTCGACCTGTCACCGGAGGACGGAGCGTCCCTCGGAGTCTCTGAGGGAGATGATGTGACCGTTACCTCCCGCCGGGGAAGTCTCGAGGCTCCGGTTCGCTTCGACCGTTCCCTTCGTCCTGGTTTGGCTTTCATGTCGGTCCATTTCCCCGACGATGTCGATGTAAACGTCCTCACCCTCGATACCTGGGATCCGAAATCGGGCACGGCCGAATTCAAGGCAACAGCCATCAGGGTCGAACCTCTGGTTTCCGTCTGATGGATCTTCGCGCGCTTCTCGATCGTCCCACGGAAACGGAGCGTCAGGCCGTGGATGACCTTCTCGGTCCGGGAGATGAGTTCAATGGTCGGGTCGCCTATGGAGGCCAGGAGGCACGGGCGCAGAGACACATGCTCTTGCCCGCGCTTCATGCTGTACAGGACGCCACCGGATCGGTGAGCCGGGGGGCGCTCGGCTACATCTCGGAACGGCTCACCATCCCACCCGCCGACGCATACGGTGTTGCCACCTTCTACTCCCTGTTCGACACCGACCAGCCAGGAGGGACAGCCATCCATGTCTGTGATGACATTGTCTGCTCCCAGTATGGGGCTGAGGATCTGATGCAGACACTGGAGGGTTCCGGGCTCGCCTGGGAGGCAAGCCCCTGTCTCGGCCAGTGTGAGCGTGCACCGGCGGTGATGTTTCACCAGCCCGGCGAGGGTTATGGGAACGCCGCCCCGGTCGACTCCGACACGGTCGACAATGTCATCTTCGATGAGCTTCCACCAGGTGCGGTTCACCAGGATCCATCTCAACTGCGACTGCTGAGACGGATCGGCCGTGTCGATCCGACCAGCCTCGAGGCCTATCGGGAGTCCGGCGGATATCAGACTCTGACCCGGGCGATCGAGCTCGGTCCTGAGGGTGTCATCTCAGCTCTGGACCAATCTGGCCTGAAGGGCCGGGGTGGGGCCGCCTTTCCGATTGGCGTCAAGTGGCGGGGGGTGGCGGATGCGCCAGGACCGATCAAGTACGTCATAGCAAACGGTGACGAGTCCGAGCCGGGTACCTTCAAGGACCGTCTTCTGATGGAGGGCGACCCGTTTGCCGTCGTTGAGGCGATGACGATATATGGCTTCGCCACCGGCTCCACCAGGGGATACATCTACGTGCGCGGCGAGTATCCAACCGCTGAGAAACGTCTTCGAGATGCCATCGTCATGGCAGCGAAGACCGGCCTGCTCGGCACGGACGTGGCCGGTGCCGGTTTCGACTTCGATCTCGAAGTGAGAAGAGGCGCCGGCGCCTACATCTGTGGTGAGGAGACGGCTTTGTTTGCCTCGATCGAAGGCTATCGGGGCGAGCCCAGGCAGAAACCGCCCTTCCCCACCCAGCATGGTGTGTTTGGAAAGCCCACCGGGATCAACAACATCGAGACGCTGCTGGCAACGCTCGAGGTCATCACGGTCGGAGCCGACGAGTTCGCTCAGGTGGGAACCAAGCACTCCACGGGTCCCAAGCTGTTCTGCGTTTCCGGTGCGATTGAGAAGCCGGGCGTGTTCGAGGTTCCATTCGGCATCACATTGGGAGAGATCATGGCTCTGGCAGGTGGTGTGAAAAACGGGCTCGGATTAGGCGCCGTTCTTCTCGGAGGCGCCGCCGGGGTGTTTGTCGATTCCTCTTCTCTAGAAATGCCGCTGACTTTTGAGGACACACGGGAAGCTGGGGCCACTCTGGGGTCGGGTGCGGTGATCGTCTTCGATGAGAACTGTGACTTTGGCCCCGTGTTGAGACGCATCGCCCGGTTCTTCAGTGACGAGTCGTGCGGCCAATGTGTCCCCTGTCGGATCGGAACCGTTCGCCAGTCCGAGTCGCTGGCCCGACTTGGCGCCGGTGAGACTTTCGGGACTGTTGCCGATGAGTTGGAGCGTCTCGACGATCTGGCCAGGGTGATGACTGACGCCTCGATCTGTGGACTGGGTCAGACGGCGTCCTCGGCGATTCAGTCGGCGATTCGTCTTCAGCTTCGGGGAGCACCGGCATGACCCTCACCGAGCGCGAGACGTCGACGATCACTGCTCAGGTGAATGGCGAGACCGTAGAGGTGCCTGAGGGGTCGACGATTCTCGACGCGTGTCGAGAGGTGGGACTGGATCTGCCCACCCTCTGCTACGGGCCCACGATGACAGCGGCAAACGCATGCCGTGTCTGCGTGGTCGAGCTGGAGGGTTCGCGCACGCTCGTCCCGTCTTGCTCCCGGGCTCTCGAGGATGGGATGGTGATCAGAACCGGGACGGAGCGTGCTGAGCACAGCCGTCGACTCGTTCTGGAGCTTTTGGGCTCGGCAAGCGAGCTCGACAGGTCGGGTGATCAGCTCGACTCGTGGATGCGGGCTGCGAAGGCCGAAGCAGGTCGGTTTGGCCCAAATGCGGCGACCGTGGCCACACCGCCCAAGATCGAAGACGACCTCTATGTTCGGGACTACGGCCGCTGCATCCTCTGCTACCGATGTGTGGACGCCTGTGGCGTCGAGCACCAGAACACCTTTGCCATAACGGTTGCAGGAAGGGGTTTCGATGCCCACATCGCAACTGAGTTCGACGTCGCCCTGCCTGATTCGGCATGTGTCTACTGTGGAAACTGCATCGCAGTCTGCCCGACCGGCGCCCTTGTGGGTCGAGTGGAGTTCGACATGCGCAGAGATGACACCTGGGATGAGTCGCGTCAGGAGGTGACCAGGACGGTCTGCACCTATTGCGGTGTCGGTTGCAACCTCGACCTGCATACCCAGGACGGAGAGATCGTCAGCGTGACATCACCCCACGATCACGACGTGACCCTCGGGAATCTGTGCATCAAGGGTCGATTTGGGTGGAGCTACGTCAGCAGCACCAAAGATGACTGACCAGGTCACTACCCATAGGGTCCTTCGATTCCGGGGCGATGCAGTAGTTGTCGAGGACGATCTGGTCGTTGAGGAACCCGTCGAGATACGGCTAGAGGGCGTGCCTCTGGCGGTTGTCATGCGGACTCCAGGTGATGATGCTGATCTGATACTCGGCTTTGCCATCACCGAGGGGATCGTTCCCGGCCCTGAGGCGGTCTCCAACGTGCGATCGCTTGGCGACGGCCGGTGGAGTCTCGATCTGGCAGATGGGTTCTCGGTCGACCCTGAGCAGTTCAAGCGCAATTTCTATGCGACGTCGTCGTGTGGTGTTTGCGGGAAGGCTTCGATAGACGCGATCCGGGTGGCGGGTTCGCGACCATCTCCGGGCCCTGTGGTCGACGCCGAAACGATCCTCGCACTGCCACCGCTTCTTCTCGAGCGTCAGGCTGCCTTTCGCTCGACCGGCGGTCTTCATGCAGCTGCCGCTTTTGACCCTTCCGGTGTGATCGTGGCCGTCCGCGAGGACATAGGCCGTCACAACGCGGTCGACAAGGTTGTCGGCCATCTCGCCAGCGAAGGCTGGCCGCTCCCGTCGCTGGGCCTGATCGTCTCCGGGCGGGTGTCGTTTGAGATCGTGCAGAAGGCGGCCGTGGCCGGGATCTCGCTGCTGTGCGGTGTTTCGGCAGCATCCAGTCTCGCCGTCGAACTGGGCGAGGAATTCGGGATGACTGTGGTCGGGTTTCTCCGCGACGGAGGGTTCACGGTGTACTGCGGTGAGGAACGGATCAGCGGCCTAGGGGAGCGGTTCGGCCTCGAATAGGAACTGGCCTTCGGAGTTCCGGAGGTGGAAGCTTTCTCGAATGATCACCCACCGTCCCGCCTGAAGGAGCAGATCGATGTGCTCCTCCTCCTGTTCCATGACGGCCTCGTCCTCGCAGGCGATCTCGGTCCAGGTGAGTTCGTTGAGCATGATCACCTGACCGTCGTTGACGTCGGGTACACCTGACTCGAACTCGTCGTAGGCGCCTTCGGTTTCCCAGGTTCCTTGGTAGTCGTTGCAGCCGGTTGTCCCCGAGACCGTCCCATCTGCTGCGAATGCGATCGTGATCTCGGTTTTCCAGACATTGGTGAAGCTCCCGGAAGGCAGGATGTAGTTGGTGACGTTCCAATCGGTCCCGGCGAGTTCAGGAGCGGGCACTGCGTTTTGCGTGGCCGTTGACGGTGGCGCCGTAACGGCAGCGACGGCCGCTGGGGCAGCTGTTGTGGTGGGCTCATCGGAGGTAGCTGCTTCACCGCAAGCTGCCAGAGTGATGGTGACCGCAATCACGCTTACCCATCGTGAGCTCATTTGGCCAAGCTAGTGGCCTGTCGCCCCAATAGCTACGCGATCTCACCGGCCCTCGACGTCCCTGGCGGCGTCCTCCGCCTCGACGCAGCTACGGCTGCGCCTTCGTTGTGCGTTCTGGCCAGATGACGTCGATGACTCGGTGACACCGCGATCAATTGAGCGACAGACCACTATTCAAAACAACCCGACGACGTTGCCTTCCTTGTCGATGTCCACCTGCATGTATGCGGGCTTGGTACCGAGACCGGGCATGGTTCTCATCTCTCCGAGAAGGGGGTAGATGAATCCGGCGCCGACTGAGGCTCTCACTTCCCTGACCGGAATCGTGAATCCCTTCGGAGCGCCTTTCAACGTCGGATCGTGACTGATCGACAGATGGGTTTTCGCCATGCAGATCGGCAGGTATCCGAATCCTGCCTCCTCGAAGTCGGCGATCTGTCTTTCGGCTTTGGTTGAGTATTCGACCTCGCCCGCCCCGTAGACGTTCTTGGCGATGGTTTCGATCTTGGTCTTGATGGATTGATCCAGCGGATACAGATACTTGAAGTCACCGGGCTGATCGCAAGCCTCGACCACGGCTTCAGCCAATTCCAGAGCACCGCTACCACCCTCGGCATGGTGGTCGGTGGTCACAGCGGCCGTTGCTCCGGCAGCGAGCGAGATCTCCTTGATTAGATCGTGCTCATGTTTCGAGTCGGTGGGGAACCGGTTGATGGCCACTACCAGGGGCACACCGAAGCTCCGGGCTGATGCAATATGAGACTTCAAGTTGGCCATGCCCGCCCGCAGCAGCGGAAGGTTCTCTTCGGTGTAGGCCGGGTCGAGGGGGCGACCGGCAACCACCTTGGGACCGCCGCCGTGGGTCTTCAGCGCCCTGACCGTCGCCACCATGACGACACAGTCCGGTTTCAGCCCTGATACCCGGCATTTGATGTCGAAGAACTTCTCCATGCCCATGTCGGCGCCGAAACCGGACTCCGTGACGACATAGTCACCGAGATGAAGGGCCATCCGGTCGGCAAGGATCGACGAGTTGCCGTGGGCGATGTGGGCGAAGGGCCCGGCGTGGACAAAGGCAGCCTGGCCTTCCAGAGTCTGCATCAGGGTGGGGTGCAAAGTCTCCCGCATCAGTACGGCGACCGCACCTGCGACTCCAAGGTCCTCGAGGGTTATCGGCGTCCCGTCCTTGGCCGAGCCGATGACCACTCGCCCGCACCGATCTCGGAGGTTCTTCAAGGCGGAGGCGTAGTCGGCACCGTCTACCAGGGCGAGAATTGCCATTAGCTCGCTGGTGGCTGTGATGTCGTAGCCACTCTCTCGTGGTCGTCCATCAGCTGATCCGCCCAGGCCGAGCACAATGTTGCGGAGCGCCCGATCGTTCACATCCACCACCCGGCGCCAGCTGATTTTGTCCGGGTCGATGGCGAGTCGTTTCAGCCCCAACTCTTCCAATCGCTCATCGGTGAGCCGGCCTTCGTGATACCAGCGGGCATCGATGGCGGCCGCCACTAGATTGTGCGCCACTGTGATGGCATGCATGTCGCCGGTGAGGTGGAGATTGAACTCGTCCATCGGGACGACCTGGCTGTAGCCCCCTCCCGCGGCCCCGCCCTTGATACCGAAAGTGGGGCCCATACTGGGCTGTCGGATGCATGCAATCGAACGATGTCCGAGAATCCCCAGCCCTTGCACAAGACCGATCGCAGTGGTGGTCTTGCCTTCGCCGAGCGGTGTTGGGGTGATCGCGGTCACGTCGATGTACTTGCCCTTCGGGTTGGACCCGATTCTTCGCAGGGCGTCCAGATGGATCTTCGCCTTGGTGTCCCCGTAGGGAATGACGTCGCTCTCCTCGAGACCGACATCGAGGGCGATCTCGGTGATGGGTCGTACGTCGGCGGTGCGAGCGATCTCCAGATCACTGGGGAACGAAGGGTCAGAACTCAATGTCTCTCATCTCCTCGCGAGTGCGTTGCCACGAAGCGGCGGTTTACGACACTACTTGTCGATCAGATCAAAGACTGCTGATGCCGAATCGGTCAAGAAGTGCGGCTTCGAGGAATGACGCCAGGTCGCCCCATTCGTCGCTCTCATCCAGTGGGTGTTCGTCGTAGACGGCATAGGTGGAGTCGATTGCAACCGGATCGTGGACCGATTCTGATTCCATCCAAGTCATGATCGATACGGTGATGCAAGGATCTGACGCCTCGCCATCGAACTAGGCGTTATGGAGGTTTTCCGTCGGTGATGTAGGTGTGACCGAGCCGGCTGGTCCATCGGTGGGTGCCGTTGGAGAGACGCTCGAGTTTCCAGCCGTTGTGTCTGACTATGTGGTCATGACGACATAGCGGGGCGAGGTTGTCCTCTGTGGTGGGTCCACCATCCGCCCAGGCCTCTGGGTGGTCGAGATCGCAGTCGATAGCGGGCATGGGACATCCGGGGAACACACATGTCGGATATGCAGCATGAACGCCACGGGTCTGGGCTGCCGTAGGTCTGCGCTGTGTGGTGCCGGTGGAGACAATCTGACCGTTTTCACCGACGACGGAGTATCTCCACTCGGCATCCTCCTGTTCTTCGACCACCTTGCGGGCGATGTCAGCGATCACCGGGCCAAAACCGGGGATCTCGGCCGGGTTGTCGTCGGTTCCGATGAGGGTGGCCAGATCGACCCGGATGTCGACAACGGCTCTTGATCCGGCGTCGTTCAACTCGACTCCGCTCAGAAGGTCGAGGAAGACATCGGCCCGAATCTGGTCGGTGGTACGGGGATCATCAGAGCGCTTCAGGCTTCTGGCCGTCTTGTTGATCCGTCGGGTGACACCATTGACCCGATCCGGCGGCAGAGCCAACCCGAACAAACTGGCCGTCCCGTCAACCTCCGCTTGCGTGATGATCCGACGCCCATCAAGTGCATCCTCATATCTCGTTTTAGCCTCGTCGGGATCGGCTTCGACGCAGAGACGTCTGATCCAGGCAGCCAACTGGCCGGTGGTAAAACCGGAGCACGGTCGACAATCCTGTCCACTACTTCACGGGCGGTCTGGTCGGAAAGGTGGGACGTGCCGTAGACGATGGTCCGGGCACGAGGAACATCGATCAGGCCTGTCAGCAAGAGTTCTTCCACCCGAGGGAGACGGAGTCGAAGCTCCATGGCGAATCCGAGGGCGCTTTCGGCAACCCTTCGAGTCAGACGCAAATCCGCCCGAATCTCATCTGAAGCGAACTCCTCCTCGTCGGAGCTTCGCTCCACTGGAGAGTTGGCATCGCCGGGCGGACAGAACGCGATTTCGACCATGTCGACCAACGAGGCAGCCTCGTAGTGGGCAGCAAGACGTTTGTGGGACTGCATCAGCCGCACCATGTCGTGGCCGTTCAACCGGGTTCGGTCGACGGCCGAGAGGATTGCGGCGAGATGTGGGCTGGGCGCAATCGTCTCCAGATCACCAGGCAACGTCTGTCGAAACGGCTCAACAGGGGCCTCGGTCTCGGCCATCATCAGCTTGGTCCTGACCGTTTTCCTGCGTATGGATCGGGACGTGGTCGAGGCGTCGACAACCATGCTGATCCGAGACGATTCTGGCCGCTTGCGCAGGCCCTCCACCACCGACCCGTCTAATACCTGGGAGTCCCAACCCACCGAGGACGAAGAGAACGCACTGCGTCTCAAGGTTCGCTGTCCGACTCTGGTCGCCAAGCCGAACACAGCGAGATGCACGTCGCCGACGACAATCAGCGAGTCGCGGCGATCTACCCAAGAGGTGAAGCAGCGGTTGTCGAGGGGGCCGGCCACAACCTCGCGTACGAAAACACCGCATTCACCATCGATCTCATGAGAGATTTCATCACTCGTAAGTGACTACCCCGCCCAGACCGAATTCCCCGCCGGCATCGAGGGTGACGTCAGACACGGAGTCGTGTCCCTTCAGGATCGAAGTGAGCAAGGTGTTCTATGACCGTGGCGGGGACGGTCGTTACGCGACTTCCAGCACAAACATGCTTGTCTGGATCACTCACAACGCGTCCCGCTACGCCTTCATCGGGGGCCGACGGTCATGTCGTTCTTTTCGAGTTCTCTCAAGCCGACTATCTGAGTGACCCTTCCCACACTCATCAACGAAGTGGGACCGGACGTGAGGTCTTGTCGAGTTACCCGCTCGGGCTGATCAGGGGGAGGCGAGAGCCTGGCTGGCGGCCGCCTCTATCTCATTACTGGAATAACTCGCGGAATCCGGTGCGATAATCCTTCCGGCGGCGATGTCCTCCTCGATCAGTTGACGCAGAAGAGGTAGGCCTACGCCCGCCCTTCGCTTGATCCAGAGGTTCCAGAGCGCCCTCAATATCAGAAGTTCTGGCTTCGGCCCGCCAAGTTTCCCGTAAATCAGCGTCACTCGGGTGCCGGTATCGGTCGATTCCAGATTCGTCGTGGCGATGAACGAGCTGCGCTTCGTCAGCGGGTTCTTGAATACAATCCGAGTGAACGGGTGCCACTCAAGGATTATGTTGTGGCTGGGTGCCCCATTTCCGTGAAAACACTCGTATGTGGTTCCTTCGCCGATTCGCCCTGCTCGGCGATCGTGTGCGATCTGTTTGGTCGCACCGCTGAACACTGCACGGGTTTCCGGGTTGGTCAGGTATCCCCACATGATCTCGGCAGAAACGGGATACTCCTCCTCCCAACTGGCGAAGACTGTGTCTCCAAGATCGAGGCGTGAAGCATCTCGGCCAGTCTCCCAGATCGGTTTCATGTCCATGACCAGACCGGATACGACACCGGCATTGTCGAACTCCTCCGAATACTTCGTCAGTTCCTCACCGAACCCTTCCAGGCCCAATTTGTCTACGGCCGCATCGGTGTATAGGGTGTAGGCCCGGTAGCCGGTCTCCTCCGCGATGTGATTCTTCATCACCCGGTGGATCAGGTTGACGTCCGAGCCGACCATCTCTTCACGTCCCCGGAGGTTGGAGAGGACGAACTCACCGTGATGAACGAAGAACTTCAAATCGAGGTTGCTGATGTTGGCGCAGGCATTGCACTGACAAGATGTGTTCATCACCATCAGATCGATGGCACGTTTGAACGAGACATAGGTGTGCTCGATCATCTCGACGAAGGCCTGGCCCTGGAACCTTTCCGAATCGATGGTGTAGCTCAACACCGCGTCGCCCTCGAGCCCTGAAAGCACGAGAGGTGCCTTGGCGTTGTCGATCAGCAAATCGAGCAATGTCTTGAGAACATCCTGAGCGTGCTCCAACTCCGAATCATTCAGATACGCCGTGTACCCGGTGATGTCAGCGACTACGAGAAAGCCGGTGCGAGTTGATGACGGCATCGTTCGAGCTTATCGGAGACCGCAACTATGCCGAAGGTGCAGATCTCGAGATTCAGAACTCGATGGCCTAAAGGCTGCGCCTTCGTTGTGCGTCCTTGCCAGATGACGCCGATGACTCGGTGACACCGCGGCATCAATTGGGCGACAGACCACTAGCCCAGACCGAATTCTCCGCCGGCATCGCGGATGACGTCGTGCATATGCCGACCAAACGAGCGTGACGGGAGGATCAAATAGGACCGCACACCGTCATGGTCGTCTCTGACCAACTCGGTGGCGACGTTGCCGACAAGGGTGCGGGCCGCCGCCTTGTCGGGGAACACGTCATCGCCGAGGTCCAAAGCGCAGATCTTGGCCAGAAGTCTCGGAGCATCTACACCGGTCAGCCGGAACATAGCCCTGACCGAGGTCAGGTCAACCACATCGCCGTCCGGGCGATCACCGAGGACGGTCCATTCGCCGGGGCTGATCGACCATGCCAGGTCCCCGGTGGCGTGATCACCGAAGAGACGCCACTTGGGCGTCTTGCCGAGATCGGTGAGGGTGAGGTCAGACACGGAGTCGTGTCCCTTCAGGATCGAAGTGAGCAAGGTGTTCCATGACCGTGGCGGGGACGGTCGTTCCATTGGGGAGTCGAATGTCGAGCTTCTCACCCGCAGCAGCCCTGTTGTGGGCAACCTGGGCTAGACATACCGAGCGATCGAGCGTGGGGGACATTCGGCTCGACGTGATCCTCCCAACGATTCCGGCCTCACGGTCGATGATCTGGCTTGCTTCGGGCGGAACGATCGAAGGGTCGTCGGTCTGGACCGCGACAAGACGGGGGTAGTCGCCCCTCTGCTTCTGCCAGGCCAGTTCCGGTTTGCCTGAGAAGTCGGGCTTGTCCATCTTGATCGCCCAGTCGATGCCGAAGCCGAAACCCTGGGTGAGACCGTCGGTGTCCTGACCGACGATGAAATGACCTTTCTCCAGCCGCATGATCCTCTGCGCCTCCACCCCAAACGGTCTTACTTCGAGATCTTGACCCTCCTCGAGCAGGGACTCCCAGACCTCAAGTCCGTGATTGGCCGGCACATGGATCTCGTAGGAGAGCTCGCCGGTGAATCCGATTCTCCACAAGAAGCAGTCTGCGATCCTGGCCACCGTGCCGGTTCTCACTTCCATATAGCCGAATTGGTGGGGGTCTAGGTCGATGTCGGTGAGACGGCTGACCAGCTCACGTGAGTTGGGTCCGGCGACATTGATGCTGGCGTAGCCGTCGGAAACCGCGGTCATCTTGACGTCCCATTCCGGGAAGCTGGTCTGAAGCCAGTCGTCGAGCCAGTTCCAGACAACTCCGGCGCCTCCCGAAGTGGTCGACATCATGTATCGGTCGGGGCTGAGACGTCCGGTGACACCGTCATCCATGATGACCCCGTCTTCGGCGCACATCATCCCGTAACGCACCTTGCCGATCTCCAGCTTCGACCACTTGTTGACGTAGACGAATTCGAGCAGCCTGGGCACATCCGCCCCGCGAAGGTCGATTTTTCCCAGCGGGCTGACGTCGATGATCCCGACGCTGCTTCGCACTGCGCCGACCTCCGCTTGGGGATCGCCGTAGTGATCTGGGCGGATCCACTGTCCTGCGATCAGCGGTCTGGCGTTGTGAGACTCGTGCCAGGGGTGAATGGGGGAGTAGCGGACCGGATCGTGATACTGCCCGGCAAGCGTTCCCAGTCGAATCGGGGCATACGGAGGTCGCCAGGTCGTGGTTGAAGTCTCCAGAAGACTGGTTCCCACGGCCTCGCCATGAACAGCGAGGGCGTTGACCGCTTCCACTTTGCCCTGGACAGGCCCCATACCGGCAGTGGTGTATCGCTTGGCCAATTCCATCGAGTCGTAGCCTTCGGCCGCGGCGGAGAAAAGATCCTCTGAAGTCACGTCCTCGGAGAAGTCGACGAACCCGTGAGTGGTCGATCGGTACAGCTCGGGGTGGTCTTCGACGTCGAGACCCTTGATATCTCTGGGTGTGGCCTCAGGAGCTCCTCCTCGCCAGGTCGCCTTGACCGCCTCGGCGCGGACCGCTGCCTCATGTCCCACCGCCGTGCCGTGCTCGACCAGCTGATCTGTGGTGCCGTCGCCGACCATTCCGCCGGCCGCCAGAACGTTGGTAGGCAACGAGGAGGGGAGAAACCGAGCGGCCCCGGAGTGATATACGGGGCGGTCTCCGGCCATGTTGAGCAGTGCTGTTGGGGTTGTCCATCCGATGGCGGTCACCAGAAGGTCGGCGTCGATTCGCCTTCCGTTCGAGTCGACGACAGTCTTCACGCCCTTTCTGCCCGTTGCCTCAACCACCGTTTCGCCAGTGCGGGCATCGAGGACGGCAGCGATCTCTACCCCGGCCCGCTCCAGGTCTGTGATCGCCGCATCACCGGATTGGTTGGCGGTGAGCACAACGGCCCTATCACCGGGTTTGACCGCATAGAGATTGATCAGTCTCCGCACCGCCGTGGAGAGCATTACACCGGGGAGATCGTTTCCCCTGAAGACATAGGGACGCTCCAGGGTTCCGGCGGCGACGACAAGAGTCTTGACCCGGGCCAGCACCAGCCGCTCTTCGACATGGGCCATGTCACGCTGCACCACCGACACCCAGTTGTGGTCGTAGCGACCGGCTACTACCGCATCGGTCATGACTTCGATGAGAGGCTGGCCCTCGATCGCGGCCCTCAGGTCGGCCAGGGCTCCAAGATCGCTGTCATCGCCGAAACGGATATGGCCGCCAAGGGCAGGCTCCTCCTCGACGAGGATCACAGATGCTCCCGCTTCGGCAGCTGCCAGAGAAGCAGCCATTCCCGTCGGGCCGCTACCGGCCACCAGAACGTCGGGATGTGCGAAGCGGTGGTCGTATTCGCCACCCTGGTGTTCGGGGTTTACCACCCCACCGGCGACGAACCGGCCGAGGACACGCTGGTACCAGGGCCACAAGCGACGAGGCGCCATGAACGTCTTGTAATAGAAGCCCGGCGGGAGCAAGCGCGACACCAACTGGTTGGCCGCCTTGACATCGAAGGAGAGAGCCGGCCACACGTTCTGGGCTGAGACCTCCATCCCCTCGCTCACGTTCAGGTGAGCGGCGCGGACGTTTGGCTCATCACCGACCTGGACCATGGCGTTTGGATCGTGATAGGTGGCGGTGAGAAGCCCGCGACGCCGATGGAGTTTGAAACTCCGCGACAGGACACGTACTCCATTGGCAGCCAACGCCGAGGCGATGGTGTCACCTTCCAGTCCCTCGAGTCGTCTGCCGTTCCAGGTGAAGGAGACGGTTTCCGAGCGGTCGATGAGCTCGCCCGGTTGAGGGTCGAGTCGATGGTCACGCATCGTTGTTTCCCCCGACGTCGGTGACCATCCTGATCTCGTTGGTGACGTTGTGGCGCTCTATGTTCAAGAATCGCCGACAGCCGGAGACGTGAAACCAGCGTTCACTCTGCCACCCCGAGGTGTTGGTCCTCATGTAGAGGTATCTGCGCCAGGTGGCCGGGTCGGTGTCCACCGACGGACGCGGAATCACCTCGCCCCCGAAGCTGAACTCGTTGTCGTTGCGTGGCCCGCAGTTGGGGCAGATGATCACCAGCACTGTCAGTGCCCCACCGCGGCTGCACCCTTCTCAGCCGTCAGGGTTCCCTTCTCGAATCGGTCCAGGCCGAACGGGCTTATCAGATCCCCTGGCTTTCCATTGGCGATCATCGCCGCCACCGATTCTCCGGCCACCGGCCCCGCCTTGAACCCGTAGGTGCCCCATCCAACATCCACGTAGAAGCCCTCTATCTCTGTCGGTCCGATGATCGGCCCATAGTCGGGGGTCATGTCACACAACCCGGCCCACTGTCTCAGGAGACGCATGTTTGCAACGGCCGGCATCAGTTCGAGGATGTGACCGGCGAGGCCTGTGGTGAACTCGAGCGAGCCTCTCGTCGCATAGGAGGTGAACGGGTCGACGCTCGCCCCAAACACGAATTCCCCGCGAGCCGTCTGGCTGACGTAGGTGTGGAGGCTTCCCGAGACGATCACCGGATGGAGGAACTGCCTGACCGGTTCGGTGACAGCAGCCTGAAGCGGACGGGTCGTGATGGGCAGGGTGACCCCTGCCATTGCAGAAACCAGTGAGGACCAGCCGGCCGTGCAGTTGATCACCGTCGAGGTGGAAACGGACCCGCGGCTGGTCCGGACTCCGACGATCCGGCCCGACCCGACATCGATCCCGGTCAACTCGGTCTCCTGATGGATGTGCACGCCCAAGGAGGCCGCGGCTCGTGCGTAGCCCCAGACCACCGCGTCGTGACGGACGATGCCCCCGGGTGGATGCCAGAGAGCGCCGACTATCGGGTAACGGGGGTGGTCGGAGGTGTCGATGAAAGGGGCAAGCCTCTTCACCTCGTCGGGGCTGATGACGGCAGAGTCAATGCCTTCGAGTTTGTTGACTTCTGCACGCCATCTCATGGTCCGGAGTGACGAATCGTTGTGAGCCAGGGTCATATGACCGCGCTGGGAGAACATCACATTGAAGTTCAAGTCGGAGGCGAGGCGCTCGTATAGCTCGACCGACCGGTCATAGAAGCGAGACCCCTCCACAGTGAGATAGTTTGAGCGCACGATCGCGGTATTACGTCCCGACCCTCCGCTTCCTATGTAGCTCTTCTCCACGACAGCCACATTGGTGATGCCATGGTTCCGGGCCAAGTAGTAGGCGGTGGCGAGACCGTGGACACCACCACCCACGATGACCACGTCGTATGCCGAAGCCAGGTCATGGTGTTCCCAGACTTTTGGCCATGGGGATCGGCTCAGGCCGTGGGTGATCAGTTTCCAGGCCGAGAAGCGTGTTCGCCGACTCATTCTTGGTGCCCCCAGTGTGACTGCGAAACCCTAGACAGCCCTGCTCGTATCGCGACGCGGCATGACGAATAGACCGATAACCTGGCATCCATGAGCGATAGGCGAAAATACGACGCAATCATCATCGGCGCCGGGATCATTGGTGCCAACCTCGGCTTTGAGATGTCAAAGGCCGGATATGAGACTCTCAACATCGACAAACTTCCCGCCTCCGGATATGGCTCCACAGCAAACTCGTGCGCCATCATCCGCACCCACTACTCGACCTGGGCTGGTGTGGTCATGGCCTATGAGGGCTTCCACTATTGGAAGGATTGGGAGAACTATCTCGAGGTCGAGGACGAGAGAGGAGCGGCCGGATTCGTCCAGTGCGGCGCGGTGTTCGTCGGGAGTCACGGTGGCCACATGGAGAAAGTGCTCCCCCTGTTTGACGAGATCGGAATCCCCTATGAAGTCTGGGACACCGAGCAGTTGGCCGAGGGTCTCCCCGGTATCGACACCGGCGAGCATGCACCACCGAAGCGACCCGACGACGATGCCTTCTGGGAAGAGCCGGCGAGCCAGATCAGCAGCGCAGTTCACACTCCTATTGCCGGCTATGTGACCGACCCTCAGCTTGCCACCCACAACCTTCAGCGGGCAGCCGAAGCCAAGGGAGGGAAGTTCATGTTCAATACCGAGGTGGCCGGAATACGGACCGACGCCGGCCGTGTTGCCGGAGTGGACCTTGCCGATGGCACCTCCATCGATGCTCCGATCGTGATAAACGTGGCCGGGCCACATTCCTTCGTCATCAATGAGATGGCCGGAGTCGCCCATTCGATGGCCATCAAGACCAGGGCATTGCGTCATGAGGTACACCATGTTCCCTCGCCCCGAGGTCTCGACTTCGAGAAGGACGGGATGCTCGTCGGCGACGACGACCTCGGGACCTACTTCCGGCCCGAGGTCGGTAACAACATCCTGGTCGGCAGTCAAGATCCCGAGTGCGACCCCCAGATCTGGGTGCAGAATCCAGACGAGTTCGATAGAAGCATCACCGAAGACCAGTGGCGCGCCCAGGTCCTCCGTCTCGCCCGACGTCTCCCCTCACTGGGTGTTCCAAGCGAAAGGAAGGGCGTCGTCGATCTCTACGACGTGAGCGACGATTGGATTCCGATCTACGACAAGACGGATCTTGACGGGTTCTATGTCGCCATCGGCACCAGTGGAAACCAGTTCAAGAACTCACACATTGCGGCCTACTGCATGACCCGGCTCATCGCTGCGGTCGAATCCGGTCACGACCACGACTCCGACCCTGTGAAGGTGCAGATGCCTCACACCGGATTCGATCTGGATATGGGAGTCTTCAGCAGGAACCGGGAGATCAACGAGGCGTCGTCCTTCAGCGTCCTCGGCTGAGCCGCTGACCATTCTCAGCCCAGCGGGTCCTCATCGCTGGTCTGGGAGAAGACCCGCTTGGCCTTACCCACTTCGGAGCGTGGGACGCTGCCTGGAGGTCCGACATCGACCTTGACTCGCAACCGGATGGTCTCCATCAGCTGATTCTGGAGACGCTGGGCGATCTCGTCGGAACTGTCGCTGAACGACTCGTCTATCACCTCCACCCGCGCCTCCAGCTCGGGGAGGGTGCCCCTGCGATCGACGATGATGGCGTAGTTGGCGCCCAGAGCCGGGTCGGCCATGAGGATCGTCTCGATCGTTCTCGGATAGACGTTGATGCCCCTGATCACCAACATGTCATCTGCCCGACCCTGGAGACGCTCGATTCTTCTGCTGGTTCGACCGCACGGACACTCGTCTTCGAGGAATCTGGTGATATCCCGTGTCCGATAACGAAGAACCGGCTGGGCATGCTTGGTGAGGGTGGTGATCACCAGCTCGCCCAGCTCGCCGTCGGGAGTCGGCTCCCCAGTGTCTGGATCGACGATCTCGGGGTAGAAGTGATCCTCGAAGACATGCATCCCACCTTTGTTCTCACGACACTCGATTGCCACGCCGGGACCGATCACCTCTGACAGCCCGTAGATGTCACGGGCGTCATACTCGGAGTTCCAGGATGCTTCGAGCTTGTCCCTCAGACCCTCCGACCAGGGCTCAGCCCCGTGGATGCCCCATCGAAGGGGGATGCTCGACTTGAGCCCCATCTCCTCGGCGCGCTCGGCGAGGATCAGTGCAAATGATGGAGTGGCGGCCAACCCGGTGGCGCCGGTGTCGGCCATCAGCGAGACCTGAAAACCCGGGTTGCCACCGGAGGCGGGCACCGCGGTCGCTCCCAGTTCCTCGACCCCGTAATGGAGGCCGAGGCCACCGGTGAACAGGCCGTATCCGTAGGCCACGTGAACCACGTCATCGGGTGTTGCCCCCACGGCCGAGAGCGACCTTGCATTCACCTGAGCGAACACCGCGATGTCATCTTTGGTGTAGGCGACGATCGTAGGTTTGCCTGATGTGCCGGATGAGGCGTGAAGACGGACGATCTCGCCCATGGGAACTGTGAGCATCCCGTATGGGTAGGTGTCGCGAAACTCCTGTTTCTCGGTGAATGGGAGGGAGTCGATGTCCTCGAGGGAGCCGACTTCGCCGACGCCTGACATCTTTCTCGACCAGTATCCCGAATCGATCGCCTTCAAACGGGCGACCAGGTCCGACAGTCGCTCCAACTGGAGATGTCGCAGCGGCTCGCGGTCGAGAGTCTCCAACTCGTGCAGGTACATGTCTCGCGATGTTAGGAGGGTGTCTGCTGCGCGATAGGGGTGACGTGTATAGCGTTCGCCAGATGACCACCATCCAAAGACTCACCGACTCTTGCCTGCTCGTCACCACCGACTCCGACGCCACCTTGTTCGACCCCGGGTTTCACTCCTTCACGAGTGGAGAACTGGATCTCAGCTCGATCGAGGACGTGACCAGGGTGTTCATCACCCACGAGCATGGCGATCATGTCAGCCCGGACTTCGTGCGCTGGCTGGTGGATCGTCGCTCGGACCTGACCATCCATTCCAATGATCCGGTGGTGAGCCTTCTTCAGGAACATGACATCGAAGCGACCACCTCGGTGCCGACGGGAGTCTCGGTCGAGGACGTGCTCCATGGTCGGATACCGAACGGCGCCACACCTCCGAATCGGGCGTTCACGATCGACGGGGTGCTGACCCATCCGGGCGACAGCCGGGAGCCGACCGTGACTGGACCTGTGCTTGCCCTCCCCTTGCTTGTTCCCTGGGACTCCGCAACCGGGGCCGTGGAGTTCGCGCGACGACTGCGACCGGCTCAGGTCGTGGCCATCCATGACTTCTATCTCACTGAGAGCGGCCGGAGCTGGATCAGAGACATGGTCGCCCAAGTTCTCTCCGCCGATGGCATAGAGCTTGTTGACGTCGACTGGGGTGCCAGCTTCACGGTTTGAGCGCGATTCATCCTATGTACGGTGTACCCACGAGCGGTCGAGAGATGAGATGACGGATACCGATAGTCGGCAACTCGACGACGTTGTCGGGGAGCTCTTTGACAACCATCCCCCTTCGAGCACCGATCCGGAGGAGTTCTGGGGCGCACAGTACGACCTCGGTCTGGCGTGGGTCTGGCACGAGAAGGGCTTCGGTGGGCTCGGACTGTCCCGCGTGGACCAAGACCACGTCAACCGGCGGATAGAAGAAGCAGGCGGATCGACCGAGAACCGCTATCTCAACCTTCTCGGGATCGGCATGGGCGCCGGTGTTCTCGCCGCCCACGGCACCGATAGCCAGAAGCGACGCTGGCTGCGGCCCATGTTCACCACCCAGGAGATCTGGTGCCAGATGTTCAGCGAGCCGGATGCCGGGTCCGATCTCGCTGGTCTTTCGATGAGGGCGGAGCCCGACGGTGACGAATGGGTCGTCAACGGCCAGAAGGTGTGGACCACCCTCGCCCACCTCTCCAAATGGGGCATGTTGGTCACCCGCACCGATCCCGAGGCCCCCAAACATCGTGGGCTCACCTACTTCGTTGTGGACATGGCGGCAGAGGGGGTCGACGTTCGACCGCTATATCAGATAACCGGAGACGCCGAGTTCAACGAGGTGTTCTTCGATGACGTTCGGATACCCGATGAGAACCGAATCGACTCGGTTGGGTCGGGGTGGAGAGTCTCACTGACAACTCTGATGAATGAGCGGGTGGCGATCGGAGCCAACACGGTTCCGAGAGGCTCGGGAAAGATTGCCGATGCCGTGGACGTTTGGAAGCGGTCCGGTTCCGAGGATCCTCTGCTCCGTGACCGACTGATCCATTTGTGGGCCGAGGTCGAGGCTGCCCGTCTGACCAGCGCCCGCGCCAATGAGTTGGCCAGTGCAGGGGTCCCCGGACCGGAAGGCTCGATAGGCAAACTCGATTGGGCCACGCTGAACAAGGAGATCACCTCTTTCACGATCGATCTGATGGGACTCGAAGGCACTCTCTACCCGGGTGGTTATGAGCTGGTCAGACCCACCAGCTTTGACTCGTCGATGCCGCAGAAAGCCTTCTTGAGGACTAGGGCGAACTCGATCGAGGGGGGAACCTCGGAGATCATGATGAACATCCTCGGCGAGCGTGTCCTCGGCCTTCCGGGAGAGCCGCGCGTCGACAAGGAGCTGCCATGGAAGGATGTGCCTCGTGGGTGAGGGCAGCACCGTGTCGGTGTCATACGCAGCAACCGAGGATATGGAGCTCATCCGCACCACGGCGCGACAGTTCCTGGAGGAGCGCATCCGACTCGAAACTGTTCGGGACATCATGATGTCTGACGAGGGGTTCGACACAGGTCTCTGGAGAGAGATCGCCGACATGGGTTGGACCGGTCTCGCCATCGGCGAAGAGCATGGTGGAGCAGGGTACGGGTTGAGCCAGTTGGGCGTGCTTCTCGAGGAGATGGGTCGTCTGGTGACGCCAGGACCGTTCTTCGCCAGCGCCGTTCTGGCCACCGCGGCGATCGAGATGGCAGGTGATGACTCTCAGAAAGCCGCTCTGCTTCCACAACTGGCGGCCGGGGAGAGCATCGCCACACTGGCCGTGTTCGAAGAGCCTCGTGGATGGGATCCTTCCGTGCTGGCCACAACCGCGTCGGCCGACGGCGCCGGCTGGATCATCGATGGAGCAAAGCGGTTCGTCCTTGCCGGGGATCAGGCTGACGTCATCGTCGTGGCTGCCGGCTTCGAAGGCGGGATAGGCATGTTTGTCGTGCCAGGGGACGCATCGGGTCTCGAAGTCGTGGAGACACCTGTGCTCGATCCCACCCGTCGTCAGGCAGATGTCTCATTGAACGGCGTCCGGGTCGATGAGAGTGCTCTGCTGGGTGGTGGTGATTCCACGCTCCCGCTTCGCAAGACTCTGGGGATCGGGACTGCGTGTCTGGCAGCGGAGCAGGTCGGCGGGTCTCAGATGTGCCTCGAGATGTCGGTTGAGTATGCAAAGACCCGCTACCAGTTCGGCCGTCCAATCGGTTCGTTCCAGGCGATCAAGCACCGTTGCGCCGAAATGCTCATCAAGACCGAGCACGCCAGATCGACGGCGTATCACGCGGTCCGGGTCGTCGATGACGATGACGAGTTCTCCATTGCCGCGCCACTTGCCGGTTCGATCTGCTCGGATGCCTACAACTGGATCGCCGGCGAGACGATCCAGGTACACGGAGGGATCGCTTTCACCTGGGAGCACGATGCCCACCTCTATCTCAAGCGGGCGAAGGCTTCCTCCCTGCTATTCGGGGACCCCCGCTATCAGCGTCAGCTCTTGGGTCAGGCGATAGATCTCTAGTGCTCTGGCATCGCCAACGTTTGTGGTCGGCGCAATAACCGTCACTTGTTGTGAAGATCGGACTGGGATGATTCGGTGTGAATGACCCGGTCACGGTGCACATGGCGACCCTCCACCGGGCGATGGGCCGCATCGTCGAGAAAGATCCGGCCGTCTTCGACATGGAGGAGGGCAGCGCCGTATGCATCCTGGAGGTGTCCGGTGGCGAGGACTTCCCGGGGCGGGCCTTGAGCGACCACTCGGCCTGAGAGGAGGACCACGTTGTCGGCCACTTGAGCTTCGGAGAGGTCGTGTGTGGTCATCACAACGGTGCACCCCCGGGCGAGCTCGTCGTGAATCACGAAGTCGATCGCCTGTGCGGTTGGAAAGTCGATTCCTGTTAGAGGCTCGTCCAGGAGAAGCAGGTCGTGCTCCTGGGCAAGACCTTGAGCCACGAATACCCGCTGACGCTGTCCGCCCGAAAGTTCGTTGAGGGGACGATTGCCGAGATCGGTGATCCCGGTGCGGTCCATCGCTTCTGCCACCGCGTCGCGATCGTCCTGACTGAGCCGTCTGTACGCGCCGGTACCGGCGTACCTGCCCATCATGACCACTTCCCGGACCGAGATGGGGAGGGCGTCATTCACCTTCGTGGTCTGAAGCACGTAGGAGATTCGATGCGAAGAACCGGCTCCGCCGAATACTTCGATTGAGCCGCTGATCGGGTCGATCAGTCCGGCAACCGCACTGAGAAGAGTCGACTTCCCGGAGCCGTTTGGCCCGATGACGGCGGTGACCTTCCCGGTGGGGATGGTGAAGGTCGACCTGCTGAGCGCCACCGTCGGTCCGTAGCCGAGGACCAGATCTTCGGCCAGGACTGCATTGCTCCTCATGCGCACCTCGAGCAGAGGCCTTCTAGCTCGAAGGCGTGGTTCACCGGTGTGAACGCGACGGTCGAACCGATTTCCTCAACGAGCTCACGAACCTTCTCTTCGTAAGAGTGAGGGAGGGCGAGATCCTCGACTTTGCCACAGTCGAGACAGACCAGGTGGTGGTGATGTCCCTGTAGCCATTCGGCGAGCTCGTATCGGGCGACGCCCGACTTGGTGAAGTGTGGCACGACAACGCCGGACTCTTCGAGGACCGCCAACGATCGGTATAGGGAGGAAAGCGGCATCGTGGTTCCGATCTGGGCATGTAACTCTCCCGCAGACCTGGGGCCGCCCGACCCGGCAAGCGTCGCAACCAGCAGCCGACGTCCCCGTGTGTATCGGGCATCGTGGATCCTGAGCCGAGTCTCTATTTCGCCGTCGAGGCCTGTGGTTGTCACTGATATCCGATCTCGGGTATTGTGGACGATGTTGAGAATGATTCTCATTATAGGTGCGATGTCGCTTCTGGTGCTTACCGCTTGTGAAAACGATGAAGTCGGTACGGACCCGAGATTTACGGTCGTGGTGACTACGACGATTATCGGAGATCTCGTCGGTAACGTCGTCGGAGCCGATGCCACGATCGAGGTGCTGGTCCCCATCGGAGCCGATCCTCACGACTACCAGGCCTCCTCACGTCAGGTGGCCGCCGTCAATGATGCCGATCTTGTCGTTGCCGTCGGGCTCGGGCTCGAGGAAGGCCTGGTCGATGTCCTGACAGCCGCAGAAGAGGACGGAGCCAACGTCATCGAGATAGCACCCCTGCTCGATCCGATTCCGCTGGAGAACAGCCTTGACCCACATGTCTGGCTCGATCCGAATCGGATGGCCGAAGCAGCGCGACTCATCGCCGAGGAGATGACAAGAGTCGATCCATTGGTCGACTGGTCGTCGCGAGCCGAGGTATATGCAATCGAACTCGACACCACCCACCGCGAGATCGAGTCGATTCTCCAAGCCGTTCATCGAGACTCGAGAAAGCTCGTCACCAACCACGACGCCTTGGGTTACTTCGCAGCGGTCTACGGCTTTGAGATCGTTGGGACCGTCGTCCCTGGAGGCTCGACCCTCGGCGCCCCCAGCTCGGATGAGTTGGCGGAGTTGGTGCGAGTGATCGAAGAGGAGGATGTTCCAGCGATCTTTGCCGACACGACCGAGTCTTCCGCCCTTGCTTTCTCAGTGGCTGCCGAGGTCGGCCACGAGGTCGAGGTTGTCGACCTGTACACGGGGTCTTTGGGGGAGCCCGGTTCCGGAGCCGACACCCTCATCGGGATGCTCTTGACCAACGCCGAGTTGATTGCCGGGGCGCTGGGATGAGAAGGGTGGTTAGCGTGGAGACATCGTGGAGTGGTTGACGGCGCCGTTCGAATTCGCCTTCCAACAGCGAGCCCTTATCGGAGGATCTCTCGCGGCGATCGCACTTGCACTTGTCGGCACGTGGGTGGTCATCCGAGGAATGAGTTTTCTCGGTGACGCCCTGGTTCACGGCGTCGTGCCCGGGATTGCGCTGGCGATCCTTCTCGACTTCAACGTGATGATTGGTGCTGTTCTGGCGGCTGTCGTGATGTTGGCCGGCATCAATCTGGTTCATCGCCAGACGGCCTTCTCCGAGGACACCGGCATCGGGCTTCTCTTCGTCGGTATGCTCGGCGTGGGAGTGATCCTGATCTCGAGAACCCCCTCGTACTCGGGCAGCCTCACGGCGATTCTCTTTGGTGACGTGCTTGGCGTGACTATCGGTGACATCCGGGTGCTGGTGCTGGTGGCAGTTGTCATCCTGGTCGTTTCGGTCCTGCTGTACCGCCACTTCCTGGTCCTGGCATTCAATGAGCAGAAAGCCCAGCTCTTTGGCTTCCGGCCCCGCTTTGCCCAGGCCGCCCTTCTCGGGCTGATCACCCTTGGCATCGTGGGCTCGTTCCAAACGGTCGGAACGCTTCTTGTGCTGGGGCTGCTGGTAGGACCGCCTGCGACGGCAGCTTTGATAGTGCGACGGGTGCCGATCATGATGGTCACCGCTGCCGTCATCGGGGTGATGTCTGTGGCCGCGGGTCTGATCATCAGCTACCACTTCGACACGGCGGGGTCGGCAACCATGGCCGTGGTTCCGATCGTGCTGTTCTTCGTGACCTTGACGATCAAGAACTTGGCGGGCCGGGCCGGTCGTCCCGCTACTGCGCCGGGCTAGTTGTTGCCGAACCTGAGGTAGTTACGCCCGTATATGGGGGCGTAACTACCTCAGGTTCGGGTATTGGTTAGCCGGTGCTGATCTGGCAGCCCTGGTCCTGCATCGTGTTGGCCGCGTGTTGGGCGAAGGCTTCTGCTTCGGTGCGGCGGGCTTCACCGGCGGCTTGGGCGACCTCGGTGGCCCATTGGTCGAGAAGACCCTGCAACTCGTCACAAGTTTCGGCTTCGTCGATCTCGTAGACAGGGGTGGGGACCTCAGGGGAAACATCCATGTTCCATTCGAAGCTCTCACCGACACTGCGGGCAACCATGAAGTCGTCTTTCCAGGTCTCGGTGGGGAAGCCCAGCGGGGCGTCCCCCTTGAGAGTCACCTCACCGGGAGACGGGGCGTATTCTCTGACCTCTATCGACCACTCGACCTGCTCGCCGGCGGTTGTCTCTGTGTCGTTGCCGAGATTGACGAAAAACAGGGTGATCACTACCAAAACGGCGACGGCCAGCACACCCCAAAGAAGCCAACGGCCCCAATTCAGGTCGAGTGATTCACGGTCGGTCATCCCGGTTGCGCGCTACTGACTACGTAACTTGGGATCGAGGGCGTCCCGGAGACCATCACCTATGAAGTTGACGCTGATCACCGTGAGCGAGATCAAAATACCTGGCCAGAGGACACGCATCGGTGTGATGGTGATGTAACCCTGGGCGTCGAAGAGGAGCCTGCCCCAGGTGGGGAAGTCGGAGGGGAATCCAAGGCCGAGGAATGACAACGCCGATTCGGTGATGATGGCGATCGCCACGCCGAGAGCTGCCGCCACCATGACAGGGCTGAGAACGTTGGGAAATATGTGGCGGAACACAACGCTTCGCTTTCTGGAGCCGATGCTGTGGGCGGCGAGCACGAACTCCTGTTCCTTGAGAGCGAGGACATCGCCTCGCACCACACGGGCGGTCTGCATCCAACTCGTGATCCCGATGATGCTCACCACCAGTATGAAGATTCCCAGCTCAGGACCAAATGCTTCACGAAGCGGGTCCCTGAACAACATGATGATGACCAACAGCAGCGGGAGGATCGGTAGGGCAAGGAACATGTCGGTCCCTCTCATGAGGATCCCGTCGAGCTTGCTGAAGAATCCGGAGAGGATGCCCACCACCGTCCCAATGACAACACCGACGATCATGGCGGCGATACCGACCGACAGCGAGATCCGACCACCCACCATCACCCGCGCCATCACGTCCCGACCGAGGTTGTCAGTGCCCATGGGATGATCCAACGATGGGGTCAGGCTTGCCTGCGAGGTGTCGATTGCGAAAGGATCCAGCGGGTATATGAGCGGTCCGACATAGCTTCCGAACATGATGACCAAAAGCAGGACCAGACCGACCATCGCCCCCTTGTGTCGCCGGAACTGACGCCACACGTCGGACCAGAGAGACCGGTACCTTTCCGGAGACTCGATCGTCTGATCTTGCGTCTCCTCTACTCTTTCTCGGGTTGTCGCCATCTACGTTTCCTGACTTCTCATTCGTATCTTATCCGGGGGTCCAAAAGGCCATACGTGATGTCGGCTAGCAGATTGAACACGACGATGAGCACCGCAAAGAGAAACGTCAGCGTCTGCACCATTGGAACATCGGCACCCTGGATGGCGCTGATCAGTAGTTGACCGAGCCCGTTGATCCGGAAGATCTGCTCGGTGATGATCGCACCGGCAAAGACTCCGGGGATCTGCAGGGCGATCAGGGTCACCACCGGAATCAGGCTGTTGCGAAGCACATGGGTGACGAGAACCTTGTTCTCGTTCAGTCCCTTGGATCGCGCGGTTCGCACATAGTCCTCGTTCAGGTTGTCCAACATCGACGACCTGGTGAATCGGCTCAATGCGGCGGCGTTGAATAACGCCAGCACGGCAACGGGCATGATCATCTGCTTGAACTGGAGAACCAGCGTTTCCCAACTGTTGACCACCAGTGTGGTGTCATAGAACGACGGAAACCAACCCAGCCAGACACTGAAAACGACGATGGCAAGCAGTCCGGTGAAAAAGGTGGGAACGGAATAGCCGACCATGGTGACGAAGGTCCCGACGTTGTCGAAAACCGAGTACTGCTTGTAGGCGCTGATTACACCGACGGGAATGGCGATCATGACACCGAGGATGAAAGCCAGACCCAGGACCCAGAGGGTCTGGGGGATGCGCTCGATGATGGTGTCCACGACCGGGGCCTTCGATGACCACGAGATGATACGGACCCGGTTTTCGCTGTCGCCGATGGTGATGTTGAACATCTGCTCGATGAGATTGATTGGTTCGACGATCATCATTTGGTACAACCACTTCAACCAGGAGACCAGGAAAGGGTCGTTGAATCCGAGGGCCTCCCTGATCTTCTCCCGAACCTCCGGGGGAATGGTCAGAGGAAGACTCGCAGTGGGATCGCCGGGAGCAAGGTCGAGGATTGCGAATATGACAAAACTGATGACGATCAGAGTCGGGATAGCGAACAGAGTTCGCCTAATGATGTAACGACCCATTGGCTATCTATTTCCCTGGCGCAAAGGATCACGATAGCAAGAGAGCCTCTCAGTGGGACCTGAGAGGCTCTCTTTTCAGCTAGATGTTGTTGTCTAGTTACTCGCTTCGGGTCCAGTCTTCGACGTTCCAGTACTCGGAGTCCCAAGCGTTGAGATCCCCAACTCCCCCGATCGAGTTGGCGAAAGCCGAGACACTGCCACGCCAGATCAGCGGGATCATCGCGCCAGCCTGAATCACCAGGTCGTTCAACTCCTTGACGATCTCGATTCGACGATCGAGGTCCCCAGTCGTGGTCAACTCCAAGTACAGAGCATCGTACTCGGCACTCGAATAGCGGGGGATGTTTCCTCCGCCGAAGTTGGCGCTGGGCGAGATGACCTGGTCTGTAGTCCAGTTACTCATGTAGGTCTGGGGGTCCGGGCTTCCGGCACCATTGGTGTACATCTCGATGTCTGAGTAGAACACCTGGTAGGTGTCAGGGCTGGCCTGATCACCACCGAAGAACACCGAAGCGTCGATGTTCTTGAGTTCTGTGTCAACACCGATCTGAGCCCAGTAGGACTTGACCAGATCCTGGTTGCTCTGCCTGACCGCGTTGGTCGAGGTCTGGTACAGAACAAAGAGGGGATCGCCCGTGTCGGGATCTTCCCGAATGCCGTCGCCGTCTGTATCCAGGTAGCCGGCCTCATCGAGCAGTGCGTTGGCACCGTCGATGTCTTGAACTAGGCAGGCATCGTTGGCAGTCGAGGCGTACGGCGCTCCGGGCCACACATTGCATGTGGGGCTACCGGCGAAGCCGTAACCAACATCAACCAACTCCTGACGGTTGATCGCCATACTCAGGGCCTGGTACACGGCCGGATCCGTGAGGAACGGATGAGTCGTGCCGGGCTCTGAACGTTGATCACCGAGATCAGGATCCGGATCCGTCTGGTTGATCATCAGACGCTCGACGTTGGACGCGAAACCAGCGAGAACCACACCAATACCGGTGTCCTCCATGTTGGCCAATACCACAGGGTCGACCTGCAGGTTCCAGCCATAATCGGCCTCACCAAGCTCGAGGACCGAACGAGCCGACGCCTCGGCGTCGCCGCCACCCTTGATCAGCACAGTGCCGAAGAACGGCTTGCCGTCTTCGGCGCCCCGATAATTCGGGTTGTAGTCATACAGAGCCGTGTCGTTGACCTTGAAGTCGTTGACCATGTAAGGACCGGTTCCAATCGGTCCGAAGTTCTCATCGGTGCAGGCAACCGCATCGGTACCCACGCAATTCTCGAACTGTGCCTTCTGCAAGATCGGTGACTGGTAGGTCACGAAAGCGTTGTACGGGAACGGCGTCTCAGTTTCGAAGGTGATTGTGACGGTTGTGGCGTCCACAGCCTCCACACTGGTAATTCCTGTGAAGAAGCCTGACTGGGTGCAGTCCGCGGTCTGTGTGCAGTACTCATAAGTGAATACCACGTCATCCGCCGTGAACGCGGAGCCATCCGACCAGGTGACACCCTCTTTGAGGGTCCATGTGACCGACAGCAAATCGTCCGCAACAGTGGGAACGTCGGCTGCCAGGACCGCCACCAGGTTTCCTGCGGGGTCGTACTCAGCCAGCGGCTCGAGGATCAAGGATGCTGCGAGCAGTTCCTTGGTACCACCGGAGAGCAACGGGTTGAGTGTCGACGCGGCCTGCCATTGCAGCAGGGTCAACGCGCCACCTTGACCCGCCATGCCACCCGTGTCGGGTGCCTCGGTGGTGTCGGTAGTGGCCTCGGTGGTGGCCGTGGCACCTTCGGTGGTGTCGGCGGCTCCATCGTCGCCGTCTCCGCACGCCGCGAGCACAAGTGCAAGAACGGCGAACAGAGCCAGCCATTTAATTCTTTTCATAGGGTTTTCTCCTCCATACATCCGGTACGAACGACCGGCATCGGGAGAACGGTAACACCGTTTTCACCGGTGTGGACGAGGAAGTGACTCGGGCCGGGATGTCGGCTACTGCCCGCGGCTATTCGGCGAAGTGACAGGCAACCCAGTGATTGGCGCCGAGCTCACGCCACACCGGTTCTTCAGACACGCATCGCTCCTGTGCAATGGGGCAACGGGTGTTGAATGGACAGCCGGGCGGTGGGTTGGCAGGGCTGGGTATGTCACCCTCCAGGATGATGTGCCGACGGGCTGCCTCGACCTCCGGGTCGGGGACCGGCACCGCCGAAAGAAGCGCCTTCGTATAGGGGTGTTTGGGGTTGTTGTAGAGGGCGTCGACGTCGGACAACTCCATGATCTTTCCCAGGTACATGACCGCCACCCGGTCGGCGATGTGGCGAACCATGGAGAGGTCATGGCTGATGAAGAGATAGGTCAGTCCAAGGACGTTCTGCAGATCCACGAGCAGGTTGACGACCTGGGCCTGAATCGATACGTCCAGGGCAGCGATCGGCTCGTCACAGACAATGAAATCGGGGTTGAGGGCGATGGCGCGGGCGATCCCGATTCGCTGTCGCTGACCACCAGAAAACTCATGGGGATACCTGTTGGCGTGCTTTGGCTCCAGTCCTACCACGCTCAAGAGCTCCTCGACTCTCTGCTGGCGCTCGTCACCCTTCGACCTCTTGTGCTCCCGAAGGGGCTCGGCGATGATCGTCCCTACTGTCATCCTCGGATTCAGCGAGGAGTGGGGATTCTGGAAGACCATCTGCATTCGGGGGCGCAACGCGCGGAGCTCCTCGCCTTTGATCTGACTGAGATCAGTGTTTTCGAAGATCACCGTCCCTTCCGTAGCTTCCTCGAGCTGCAAAATCACCCGTCCGGTAGTCGACTTGCCGGACCCGCTTTCGCCGACCAGTCCCAGGGTCTCACCGCGATAGATGTCAAAACTGACTCCGTCAACGGCCCTGACTGCGCCTACTTGACGCTTGAAGACCCCCTTCATTATGGGGAAGTGCTTCTTCAGATCGGTCACACTGACCAGAACCTCGCGGTCGGCGTTGCCCGGTGTGGCTGGATCCAAAGCGTTACTTTCCATAGCGGGGCCTGTCGTTTTCGACGTCCCACCAGCAGGCGACGGCATGAGTGTCGTTTATGTCGACCAGCTCGGGGTTCTCCTCGCGGCAGAGGTCGTAGGCGTAATCACAGCGTGGGGCGAACGAGCAGCTAGTCGGCCTTTCGGAGAGGCTGGGGGGCTGTCCCCTGATGCTGACCAGCTCCTCGCCCTTTCGGTCGAGACGGGGCAGTGATCCGAGTAGGCCCAAGGTATAAGGATGCTGTGGCTTGGCGTAGAGCTCGCCTACTTCGGCCTTCTCCACAATTTCCCCGCCGTACATCACCAGCACCCTGTCCACGAGGCCGGCGATGACACCAAGATCATGGGTGATCCAGATCAGGGCTGTTCCGAGCTTCTCGCGCAGGTCGCGAATGATGGCGATGATCTGGGCTTGGATGGTGACATCGAGAGCGGTAGTCGGCTCATCGGCAATGAGCAGCCGGGGGTCACAGGCGAGGGCGACCGCGATCATGACTCTCTGTCGCATTCCGCCCGACAGTTCGTGGGGGTAGTTGTCGAGCTGCTGTTCGGCGTCGGGGATTCCGACCAGATCCAACAAGGCGGCGGTGCGCTTGTCGAGCTCTTTCCGGGGAGTGTCGGTATGGAGCTTGAGGGACTCCTTGAGTTGATGACCGATGGTGAGCACAGGGTTCAGTGATGTCATCGGATCCTGGAAGATGAATCCGATCTTTCCACCCCGGACCTCTCGCAGCTCCTTGATGTCCAGGGTCAGCAGGTCCTTGTCTTCAAAGATGGCTTCACCACCGACGATCTCACCGGGAGGCATCGGAATCAGTCGAAGCAGGGACATCATCGTCACGCTCTTCCCCGATCCGCTCTCTCCTACGATGCCGAGAAATTCGCCTTTTTTCAGATTGAAACTGATCCCGTTGACAGCGTGGACCATTCCGTCCTGGGTGTCGAACTGGGTCCACAGGTCGGTTACCTGGAGTACTGGCTGCGGTTCGCTCATCTGTATCCGGTGGCTCGGGTGATCGGCAGGCTAACGCTGTCGACGCCGAGGGGTTGCCCACCGCACTTACAGAGTATTCCAGACGTCCTGTTCCGCCATGTCGATGATGGTGAACGCCATTGCCAGTGCACCGTCACGGATGGCTGTGTCGCCCGACGGGGTCACAGTGGCGTCGGCGAACTCCTTCTGATGGTTGACGGCATCCCCACTTTCGATGCCGAGCATCGGGTGGATGGAGGGAACGACCTGGCTGACATTGCCCATATCGGACGAGCCTCCTTCGCGTCCTGTCTCCGCCTCGGTGGGCATGGGGCGGCCGAGAGACTCCGAGTTCGCCGAGAAGAGCCCGGTCATCACCGGGTTGTTGACCATGTTGAGATACGGATAGTCGTTCGGAGTTACCTCGATTCGACATCCGGTAGCCGTTGCCGCCGCTTCAAAGCAGGCCTTTACTTTCGGGACGAATTCCTGAAGACGTTCATTGGTGCCCGACCGGACACCCCAAGACGAACTGGTGTGCGAGGGAATGATGTTGGAAGCGTCGCCACCGTGGGTGATGATGCAATGGACCCGGTCGTCGGGAAGCATGTGCTGTCTGAAAGTTGCCACATTCAGATATGCCTGGACGAAGGCGTCGAGGGCGTTGATCCCTATGTGTGGCGTGGCCGCGGCGTGGGATTCCTTGCCAAAGTACTCGACGGTGAAGCTCTCCCTTGCCTGGAAAGAGGGATCGAGCATGTCTGTGGGGCTGGGGTGGATCATCATCGAGGCGGCGGCGTCTTCAAAGGCGCCGGCGTCGATCAGGGCGACCTTGCCACCCCCACCCTCCTCGGCGGGCGTGCCCAAGACTGTGACCCGAATATCGAGTTTGTCGGCGAGGGCCGCGGTGGCGATCCCGGCGCCAAGGGCCGCGGTCGCGATGATGTTGTGACCGCAGGCGTGCCCGACTTTGGGCAAGGCGTCGTACTCGCAGCAGATGACGACCCGGGGACCGCTCGATCCGACGTTCGCCTCGAAAGCGGTGTCCAGCCCATACGCCGGGTAGTCGACCTCGAAACCGTGCGCTCCGAGGAACTCACCCAGCCGGCGAGAAGACTCGAATTCCTGGTAGCCGAGTTCCGGGTTGTCGTGCAACCACCTGGAGATGGACTGAAGTTCGCCCTCGACCGACGAGAAGGCCTGCTCGGCACTCTCTTTTCGACTCATAGGTGAACCGTAGTCAGAGTCGGTCCCAGACGTTTTTCTCGGCCAGGTCGATGATTGTGTGGGCCATTGCCAGGGCACCGTCGCGGATGGCACCCTCACCAGACGGAGTGATCGTGGCGTCCGCGAACCCGGGTTGATGGTTGACGGCGTCGGTCTCGAGGGCGATGGACGGATGTATGGATGGGACGATGTGGCTCACGTTGCCCATGTCGGACGATGCGAAGGTCTGCACCCCTTGGGCGTATGTCGGCATCTCACGACCGATCTTGTTGGAGTTGTCGACAAAGAGGTTGGTCATGATGGGGTTGCTGACAAGGTCGGTGTAAGGCTCGCCCTCGGTGATGATCTCGAGTCGGCATCCTGTTGAAGTGGCGGCCGCTTCGAAACAGCCGATGATCCGCTTCTTCAACTCATCGAAGCGCTCGGACGAGCCAGCCCGGACGAGCCAGCGCGACTTTGTGTAGGCGGGGATGACATTGCGACGCCGCCATGGTCGATCACGCCGTGGGCGCGGTCGTCCGATTCGAACTGCTGGCGAAGTGTCGAGATGTTGTTGTAGGTCTGGACCACCCGGGGTCCGCTCGATCCGGCGTGAGCCTCGAAGGCGGTATCGATCCCGTAGGCCGGGTAGGTGACCTCGAATCCGTGGTCACCGAGAAACTCGCTCAGCCGCCGTGACGACTCGAACTCCTCAAACGCCAGCTCCGGGTTTTCGTACATCCACTTCGAGATTGATCGAAGTTCGACCTCAACCTCGGCGAACGCCTCGGTTGCGCGGTGCTTCTGACTCATGACTGCAACGCTAGGACGGTTAGGCGGTCGAGCACCACAGCCGGGTTAGTCGCCCGACTCCCGAAACACCGCTGTGAAGGTTCGGACGAGGATCTTCACGTCGAGTGGCACCGAACTGGTCTTGACGTACACCTCGTCGTAGTGAGTTCTCTCCGCCATGGTGATGGTGTCCCGTCCCTCGACCTGCGCGAGACCGGTGATCCCCGGTTTGACATCAAAACGGGGATTGCCCGCACCGATCAATTCGGCTTCCGCAGGTACTAGCGGCCTTGGTCCGACCAGCGACATCGGCCCACGGACAACGTTCCAGAGATTGGGTAACTCGTCGATCGACCATCGGCGGAGGAAGTGGCCAACGACAGTTATTCGATCGTCTTCCTCAATGCGGATTTTGGGTGCCGTCTCGGTGTGTCGCGACGCTTCGAGACGGGCCAGATGCTCAGCGAATACCAGTTCGTCGTTGTCTGCCTCCATGGTTCTGATCTTCAGCATCCCGAAGGACTCTCCGCCCTTGCCGATCCTGGTCTGCCGGAAGAAGATCGGTCCGGGGCTGTTGATCCGCACGGCGATGCCCGCCAGAACGATCACCGGTGTGGTCAGCACCAGAACCACCAACGACACCGCAATGTCAAGGGTCCTCTTGGCAACTTTGGCAGCCGCCTTGGAGTCTTCCTTGATCTCATCGGCGGCCCTGACGACCACCGCACCGGCAACCAGAGCTGCCAGGGCGAGGACCTCACCGACAGCGAAGCTGATTCCGACCCTGGTCACAGTGTCCAGCGATGCGGTGAGGATGAGGGCCGCCGCCGCCGAGAGAAGACCGCTCAGCCAAGCGATGGCCAGTCTGAGCGATTGTCCGCGGGCCACCAGGATTTGACCGACGAAGAGACCGCCGCCGGCAAACACCACGCCAAAGGCGATAGCGGATGCTGTCAAACGACTCGGGGCGAAGTCGGCTCCGAAGGCAATTTCGACGATCCACGGGCCCACCAGCCATCCCATCGCTGCGGCGATGACAGCCAGACCCGATGCCGCCCATCCCATGCCACGCGCCCATGCCCGCAACTCCTGACGTTCTCCCCGTGCAGCCATTTCGGTGAAGGGAGGCAGTATCCGTGCCAGAAGGTTGTAACCGAAGGTGAGAGGGGCCCGCCCCAAAGTGAATGCAGCGAAGGCAATGCTGATTTCGACGGCCGAGCCACCAAGCGCCCCAACGACGAGTGGCCCGGCCAGCAGCAGCGCCTGTGATGACGCAGCCGCGAGGACAAGCCCGGTGAGCAAGCCACGGTCATCGAGAGTGCTCTTGGCATCGGGGTCCAACTCTTCTCGATCGACATCGACTCGTCGAAACGGCTTCCAGACGAGAACGACGAGCGGGCCGAGGATCAAACCGAGAGCGAACCCGGAGGCGGACGGCCTGACCAGGGTCACTCCCACCGCGACAATCAGCCGAACAAGAGAGGCGCTCCCCGATGCCATCCCATAGGCCCGGAACCTCCTCCAACCGGCCAGATGGCCGCGGGCGCTGGCAAATACGAAGTGGACACCGATCGTCAACGCCGTGAAGACGACGAATCTCAGGTCCCCGTTGAGGTATTGGTCAGCCCCGAGGAAGGCCAACGTGGTCGCCACCACGATCGTCGTACCGACAAGCCAGTAGGCCCGGGCCGGCAGACCGGACCGGGATCTATCGATTGTCAGCCTCCTCACAGCAAGCTGCTCGATGGGCAAGAGGATCACGATGAAAGTCAGAAAGTGAATCGTGAGGAGCACCGAGACCGGTGAGAACGCCTCCGCACCGAGCGTCCGGCCTCCAAGCAACTGATAGGCATAGGCCCCGATTCCGGCAACGAGGCTGCCGCCAACGATGTACGCCGTGCCGTCGCTACGGAGATATGCGTAGCGGGTTTCGGGCTGTTGTCGTTTCGATGAGGTCATGGAGTTTGCCTCTTGGCCTCGTGAAGGGCGAGAGGCCGGAGAATATGCTTCCGTTCTCGGGTCTTCCGGCCTTGTCGAAAGAAACGAATAGTCATTGCCAATCCGTAGAATCGCATCGAGTTGGCCACCTCTATTCACTCCTCTGAGACATCTTCGCCGCGGCGGAGGAGTTTGGCCGCGCTCGCGTCGGCCCTGGTGCCTGGGTGGGGACAGACCTACCTCGGTCGTCGCGATATCGGCCGCAGACTCTTCATCATCGACGCAGTCATTGCCGGTTTTGTGTTGTTCTCGCTCGTCTTTCTTCGGAGTGATGTCATCAAGATCTGGGTTTCGTCCGGGGCCCTGGCCCTTTTGATGGTGATGAACCTGGCGATTCTGGCCTACAGATGGCTGGCTGCGGCCGACGCCTACCACTCCGTTCCCCCCTCGGGAGAGCCAAGATGGCTGACCGGCGTGGGCATTGTGGCTGTCGCGGTGGCACTGGTCGTGCCACATCTCCTATTCGGCTATCTCATCGTGGTCCAGGCAAGTCTCATCGATACCGTGTTCTCCTCGTCGGAACCGGCTGTCGTGGTCGCTTCGTCAGACGCGGCCGCATCCGGTGATCCGACCGCGGATCCGCCAGGAGGGGCCGGTGTTATCACCTCGACCACGATCCCCGCGCAGACGACCACGACGACGGAGGCAACGCTGTGGGACGGTCTGGAGCGTCTCAACATCGTTTTGCTCGGTGCCGACGCCGGAGAGGGCCGGACAGGGCTTCGCACCGACACGACCATTGTCGTCAGCATCGATCCATCAACCGGAAACACGGCGATGTTCTCCGTGCCGCGTGATCTGTCCAACGTTCCTTTACCGGACGGGATGGGTATTTGGGATTGCGACTGTTTCCCCGACCTCATCACTCATCTCTATGACGCCGGGGTCAACAATCCCCAGGCCTTCCCCGGTCGGGACGAGCCGTCGATCAACGCCATCAAGGGAGCCGTTGGCGAGTTGTTCGGAATCCCGATCCACTACTACGCCCTGGTCACACTGGAGGGCTTTGTCGACGTCGTGGACGCACTCGGCGGTGTGACCATGGAAATACCAGAGACCATCTTCGACGATACGTATCCACACGAGGACGGGAGCATCGTGAGCATCGAGATCGAGGAAGGGACACGACACCTCAACGGTCATGAGGCTCTTGCCTATGCCCGAATACGACGTCATTCGGATGACTTCAACCGGATGAACCGTCAGCGTTGTGTACTCGAGGCCGTCCTGGAGCAGTCGAGTCCGACGGAGATCCTCTTCCGGTTTGGTGCAATTGCAGAGGCAATGAAGAGAAGTCTGGTGACCGACATCCCTCAGGAGCGCCTCGCCGATTTCATCGACCTCCTTCCGGTGATCTCCACAGATCGGATTGCGACCCTGCGGATCACGCGAACCGAGTACAAGACCGGCAGTGCGCCCGGGCGCACCTACTACGACGTAGACAGGATCAGAGAAGACGCGCAGTTCTTGATGGCCGACCCCGAGGCTGCCCAGGAGGAGTTGGGTCTGGACGATCTCGACACCACCTGTGGTGTGACCGAGAGCTAACTGCCCTGACAAACTGTGCGGTGTGACTCATTCGCCGGTGT
>CAXMMT010000011.1:0-33441 GCA_964194555.1 uncultured Boseongicola sp.
TGCGAGCAATGTATCGCCATGGGTGACACCTGGGTCCATCTCCGCTCCTGCCTGGATTGTGGGGTGGTGGGCTGCTGTGACAACTCCAAGAATCGACACGCACGAGGGCACTGGGAACAGCGCGGCCATCCACTCGTCACCTCGATCGAGCCCGGCGAGACCTGGAGATACTGCTTCGCTGACGATGTGATGGTGATGTGACCGAACGACGCCCCGTCATACTCGCTGTCGACGATGAGCCTGGGGTACTGAGCGCGGTACAGCGGGACTTGAGATCCAACTACGCCGCCGACTACCGAATCATCGGTGCCACCGGAGGCCAGGAGGCGATCGAGACGATCAAAGAGCTTGCCCTCCGAGGCGAGCCATTGGCCCTGATTCTCTCGGATCAGCGAATGCCGGTCGTAACGGGGGTGGATGTCCTTCGGGAATCGCTCGAACTGTTCCCCACCGCCAAGAAAGCTCTGTTGACGGCCTATGCCGACACCGATGTGGCGATCGACGCCATCAATGACATCGGGCTTGACAACTACATCATGAAGCCCTGGGATCCGCCCGACCAGAATCTCTACCCGGTTCTCGATGATCTGCTCAGCGACTGGCAGGCAGGGTTCCGGCCGACGTTCGACGGAATACGAATCATCAGTCAGGAATGGTCAAAGCCGGCCTTTGAGCTCAAAGCCTTTCTCGCCATGAATCAGATCCCATATCGATCATTCACGCTGGAGAAAGACCCCGAAGCCGACCGTCTCATGGAGTCGGCAGGTGTCGAACTCGTCGACCTTCCGCTCGTTGTTCTCACCGATGGTGAACCCCTCACCAACCCGAACACAAACGAGCTCGCCGAGCGCATCGGTCTGAAAACCCATGCCAGTTCGCCGACCTACGACGTGGCAATCGTGGGCGCCGGCCCTGCCGGATTGGCTGCCGCGGTTTACGGAGCATCGGAGGGTCTCAAGACGGTCCTCATCGAGTCATCGGCGCCAGGGGGTCAGGCAGCACAGTCGACTCTGATCGAGAACTACCTGGGCTTCCCGAAGGGCATCAGCGGAGCGGACCTCGCCCGACGAGCGTACTCCCAGGCGACGCGTCTGGGCGCAGAGATCCTGGTCCCGGCAGAAGTCGAGAGGATCGAGCGCAAGGATCCATACAAGATCCTCCACATGGTGGACGGTTCCACCCTTACGGCCAAGGCCTTGATAGTGACCAGTGGCGTCGAGTACCGTCGCCTATCTGCCGATGGTCTGGACAGATTGTCGGGAGCGGGCGTGTACTACGGCACTTCGAACATCGAGGCCAACTATCACCGTGACCAGCCGATGTATATCGTCGGTGGTGGCAACTCCGCCGGTCAGGCGGCACTCTTTCTCACCAGATTCACCGACTCGGTGACCATTGCCATACGGCGGACTGACTTGGGCGAAACGATGTCGCAGTACCTCATCGACAACATCGCCGCCAACGACTCCGTTTCCCTCCTACCCAGGTCACGGGTCCTGGAGGCCAAAGGCAGCGACCATCTCGAGTCGATTGTCTTCCTTGATCTCGATTCCAAGGAGACCACCGAAGTGGATGCGGGTGCCCTTTTCATCTTCGTTGGTCAGAAGGCGCACACCGACTGGCTTGGCGACGTAGTCCAACTCGACGATCGCGGTTTCGTCCTCTCAGGGACAGACATAGACCAGCTCAAGGGGTGGTCCGTCGATCGGGAGCCGATGCCCCTGGAAACCTCGGTCCCCGGGATCTTCGTGGCGGGAGACGTCCGCCATGGCTCGATTCGGCGAGTGGCCGGTGCCACCGGGGAAGGCTCAACCGCTATTCGCTTCGTGCATCAGCACCTGGCGTCTCTGTGACGACCACGGCCGAGATTCTCCGCGGGCTTCCCTACTTCGCCGACCTCGGCGACGACCTGATCGAGAGTGTCTGCGAGCTGTCAGAGCAGATAGACCTGGAATCCGGGGATGTGATCATCAAAGAGGGCAGCGAGTCCGAAGAGATGTATGTGGTTGCTGAGGGCGAACTGGTCGTGACCAAGCTCAGTGGAGGCAAGGAGGTCGAGCTCGCCCGGATCAATCCAGGTGAGGTAGTCGGAGAGATCGCCCTGCTGGACGAGGCGCCCCGGACTGCGACCGTCGCGGCATCGGCGAAGACGCTCGCGATCAGAATCCCGGTGTCGGCTTTTGAGGCTCTTCTAGGGGACCCCCGCGTCGTCAGACGTATGTTCCGAACGGTCACATCACGGCTCCGGGGGATCGAGGACACCCTCCGACATGAGGAACGCATGGCCGCCCTGGGAAAGATGGCTGCCCAGTTGATGCACGAGCTGAACAACCCGGCCGCTGCGGTTGGACGCAGTGCCCAGGAGTTGTCACGCATCTACGACGACCTCGGCCGCGAAGCTGAGACCCTTGCCCTCTCGCTCGGAGAGGGAGCCGAGTTGGTGGCTCCCGACCCGCCTCCCAAGATGTCCTCCCTGGAGAGAAGCGACGCTGAAGATGTGATCGCGATGTGGTTATCGGATCACGCAATAGCGGATGCCTGGGAGTTGGCACCGGCTTTGGTAGAGGCCGGTTGGACCACAGACTTGCTCGAGAGAGCCACCCACCAGCTAGACCCAAACCTCGTCACCCATTTCGCCCGATGGCTGGCGCTCAGAGAAATGGCCGAGCAAGTGATAGATGAAGTCGGCATCGGTGCCAGGCGTATCTCTGAGCTGGTGAGGATCGTCAAGGAATACTCCTATCTCGACCAAGCACCGATCCAGGAGATCAACCCCACCGCCGGCATCGCCGACACACTGGTCCTTCTCAAACACAAGCTTGGCGATATCGAAGTCGTGACTGACTTCGCCGATGATCTGTCCTCCGTCGAGGCGCCCGGCCGCGACCTGAACCAGGTGTGGACCAATCTCATCGACAACGCCGCCGACGCGATGGATGAGGGAGGCACCCTGGCCATCACGGCGCGAAATGGACCAGGATCGGTGGTCATCATGGTTGCTGATGGCGGTTCGGGCATGCCTGCTGACGTCGCCGAGCGGATCTTTGACCCCTTCTTCACAACAAAAGAGCCCGGCAAGGGAACCGGGCTGGGGCTCCATACGGTGCACACGATCATCAACAGGGTTGGAGGCGATATCAGCGTGGACAGCACACCCAAGGGTACGACATTCACCGTGACGCTTCCTGCCGTTGCCGGTTAGCCTCCGATCTCAATGACACTCGATTTGGGCACACCAGACCGGGGATGTCTTCTGTTCGCAGACATCACCGGGTACACCGATTATCTCGCGGGAACCGAACTGATGCATGCCCAAGATGTGCTCGCCGACCTGCTGGAGACCCTGGTCAACAGCATCGAGCCGACCTTCAAGCTCTCCAAGCTGGAGGGGGACGCCGCCTTCGCCTACGCAACGTCGGCATCTCTCAACCCTTCGATGGTCATGGACACCGTCGAGTCGGCATACTTCAGCTTTCGAAAACGACTCCGCGACATCACCCACTCAACCACTTGCGAATGTGACGCCTGTGTGATGATCCCATCTCTCGACCTCAAGTTCTTCGTACACGAGGGTGAGTATGTGGTTCGTAAGATCGCCGGATCCGAGGAGTTGACCGGGCCCGACGTGATCCTGATCCACCGACTCGCCAAAGGGACGGCGGGAAAGGTGATCGGCAAACCTGCGTTCGCCGTCTACACCGAGACAACCCTGAACAAGATGTCGATGGATCCGAGCATCCTTGGTTTTGCGCCTCACACAGAGTCTTTCGACGGCATCGGCGATGTCGAGGTTTTTGTCCAGGATCTCTCGGTTCGCTGGGCCTTCGAGCAGGAACGAAACCGCGACTACGTAACAAGTGAACAGGCGGTTCTCGAAGTGCAGATTGAGACGCCTGCTCCGCCACCGGTGGTATGGGGTCACCTCACGGATCCCTCGAAACGAATCGTCTGGCAGTCGGCGACGACCAGCCTCGAGTCCGTCACCGGAGGTCGCGCCGGGGCGGGTTCCATCAACCACTGCATGCATGGCCCCGATCTGATCATCGAACACGTCTCCGATTGGCGCCCTTTCTCATACATAACCTGTCGATACGACATCGGTGGGGAAATCGAACAGTGGGCATGGACCACTCAACTCGACGAGATGGATCAAGGAACGAAGGTAACAATCAGGCTCTCCGATCCCGGAGCCGAGATCTGGGACGCAATTGCGTCCCAGATGACCGCCCAGCTCGACCTCGACAGAGCCCAACTGTCCGAGATGCTCCTGGAAGCGGTAGAAACCGAGAACGTCAGCTGATCACGGGCGACGAAACGAAGAGGGGCTTCTTGCGATGAGGACGTCGCAAGCGGAATGTCCCACAAGTCCCTCGGCAACAGTCCCCAACAAAACCATGCGCGTAGCGGAGGCGCCGCGGTTGGCAACGACGATGAGATCTGCATTCCGCCGTCTCACCACCTCATCGATTGTCTCGGTCGGTGGCCCATCTGCGATCAAGGTTCGCACTTTCCCGCTCCAGGGCTGCACAAACTCCGCCATTCTATCGGCCGCCACCTCCAGCCGGTACTCACGTGAGGCTTCGAGCTCTTCGCTGAACATCCCGGCATCCGATAACACCAGGTCGAAGCGGGAAGGAAGGGAGTAGAGAACGGTGATGTCGGCGTCCGGAAACAAGGCCAGGGAGCGCTCGACGGCCGCACGAGAGGTCTCGGAAAAATCGACGCCGGCGATAATCCGACGGTACGGCACGCGTGGTTGACGTCTCACAATGAGCGTGTCTGATGTCGCCTTACGAGCGACTCGTCGAGCCACCGGCCCGGCGGTGAAAGCATCGATAGTTGACGAGCCGACCACGAGGAGGTCCGCGTTCTTGGCACGGGACGCGAGCTCCCACGCCGGCGATCCCTTCGAGACGACGAGACTGACATCGACGCTGCTCCGCTCCCGACACCAGGCAGCGAGCTTCTCGGCCTGAGTCTGTTGATGTTCGCGCATCAGCTTCGCAAGACCTGGATCGATCATTGCTTCGCCCACCGGCTCGATCACATGAACCAGAATGAGATCGACCCCTGCGCTCTCAGCGATGATCCGCGAGCGATCGGCGACGCGCCGACCCATCGCGGTGAGATCAACGCCCGCTACAAGAGCCCGCAAAAGTGCCACTCGCTGAGCACGACCGCGACTCTAGTGGCCCGTCGCCCAATTGATGCCGCTGGGCTATTTGGGCGACGGGCTCCTAGCCACTCGCATCGTCGCATGAACCGGCGAACGGCCCCGACAATGTGAGAGCTTTCCCGAGCTCGTCGAGATAGACCTCGCGGCCGATGATCTCAGCCCCGAGTGACTCCAGATGAGGCGTCTGCCATTGCACATCGAGGAGACTTCCCCCACCTTCGTTCATGACCACGACGAGATGGACAAGAGCTACCTTTGACGCATCCGTGGTTCGGTGGAACATCGACTCGCCGGCAAAAAGACCCCCAATTGCAACTCCGTACAGGCCTCCGACGAGCTCTCTGTCGGAGTCCCACACTTCTATGGAGTGAGCCCACCCGAGATGATGCAGTTCGGAGTAGGCCTCGATGAAATCCGACGTGATCCACGAATCGTCGCGCTCGGGGTAGGCACATCCAGCTATCACGCCGGCAAAGTCCTCGTCCACAGTGACGATGTATCGCCGCGAGGAATGACGCAGGGATCTTGTGATGCGAAGCCCACCGAGGGGGATGACGGCACGCTGGACCGGCGACCACCATCCCAAGTGCCCATCCGGCAGGTGCATCGGGAACATGCCCTTGCGGTATGCCTGCAGAATCGTCCCCGGTGACAGATCCCCTCCGACCGCCACCACGTCGCCATCGGCCGTGAGAGGATCGGGCAAATCGAAACGTGATCTCATCGGCTCCATGGGCATGACCCTGATTGTGTCAGAGCCGCGAGGGCAATGACTGTCGTAGGCTGGCCCGATGCGCGCCCTCATATGTGACGACTACCGGGGAATCGACGCCCTACGGGTCGGAGAACTCCCCGAGCCAGAACCAACACCAGGTTCGGTGCTCATCGATGTTGAAGCTGTTGCGGTCAACTTCGCCGACACGCTGATAGTCAAAGGTGAGTACCAGACCAGACCCGACCCCCCTTTCGCCCCCGGTTACGAAGTGGCGGGGACGGTGGTCGTCGCCAACCAGGCGGACGGTATCTCGCCGGGCGACCGGGTGTGCGGGTTCCACTGGTACGGGGGCATGGCTGAGAGGATGGTAATGGCTGCCCGGAACACCACGATGCTCCCGGAGTCGATCCCCTTCGAGGTGGGCGCCACCCTTCCAGGCACCTATGGAACCTCATATCACGCATTGGTCGACCGGGCAGAGCTTCAGAAAGACGAGACATTGCTGGTCCTGGGTGCCGCCGGTGGCGTCGGATTGGCGGCCGTCCAGATCGGCAAGGTCCTCGGCGCCGAGGTGGTGGCCGCGGTCTCCTCGGCCGCAAAAGCACGATTGGTCTCCGAAGCGGGGGCAGACCATGTCATTCGATACGACGAGACCCCACTGAGGGACGGCATCGATGCGGCAACCGACGGAGCGGGTGTTGACGTCGTTTACGACCCTGTGGGCGGTGAGGTGACAGAACTCGCTCTGCGATCAACGCGGTGGGGTGGCCGGCTTCTGGTCATTGGCTTCGCCACGGGAACCATCCCGGAGATTCCTCTCAATCTCCCCCTCCTCAAAGGCAACTCCGTTGTCGGTGTTTACTGGGGCCGCTTCACCATGGAAGAGCCGGACAGCCACGCTGCCAACTCGGACCAGGTTGTGGAGTGGGTTGACCAGGGCAAGCTCAAGCCCGTCATTCAGAAGACATATTCGCTCGACGACGGACAGGATGCGCTGCGCTGGGTCGCCGATCGAAAGGCTGTGGGACGCGTCATCATCATCCCGTGACAGACTTCGTTGTCATCGGAGGGGGCATCGCCGGAGTTTCGGCGGCCGCCCACTTGGCTCCTCGCGGCTCGGTGACCCTGGTCGAGATGGAATCGGTGCTGGCCTATCACACCACCGGCCGCTCAGCGGCACTTTTTGTCGTCAACTACGGAACGCAAGGGTCACGTCCTCTCTCTCTTGCCAGTCGAGCTTTCTTGCAGAATCCACCTGAGGATTCGACCGATGCTCCCTTGCTCACACCGCGCGGCCTCCTCTGGATCGCTGGCGAGTCGCAGATGTCCGGCCTGATGGAGATCGCTCGGGAGGGTCGGGAATCAGGGGCTGGATCAGAGTTGATTTCGCGGGAGGATGTTCTGGATCTCGTACCGGTCCTGGACCCGAGCCACATCACCGGTGGCTTGTTCGAGCCATCTGCGAAAGACGTCGATGTCTCAGCCTTGCATCAGGCATTCGTCCGCATAGCCCGCAAGCATGACGCTGAGATCCGAACCCGATCTCCTGTAACCGCGATTGAGCGGAAAGGGTCTGGATGGGTCGTCGAGGCAGGCGGGCACACGATCCCATGCCGTGCAATCGTCAACGCCGGCGGAGCCTGGGGCGACCGTATCGCCGCCCTCGCCAACATCGAGCCGATTGGTCTCCAACCGATGCGTCGGACCGCCTTCATGGTTCCCGGAGATCAGAAGTACGCCGACTGGCCAATGGTGGTCGACACCCAACAGCGTTTCTACTTCAAGCCGGACGGAGCCCAGTTGCTCTGCTCACTCGCCGAGGAGGAGCCGTCCCACCCAACGGACGCCAAACCACAGATGGAGGATGTCGCGCTGGCGATAGAGTTGATCAACGAGTCAACCACGCTCGGGATACGCTCGGTCAACTCGCAATGGACCGGTCTGCGCACCTTTTCGCCAGATCGAGATCTGGTGGTCGGTGAAGAACCCATGGCACCCGGATTCTTCTGGCTTGTCGGTCAGGGAGGCACCGGTATTCAGACCTCGCCCGCCTACGGTGCTTTGCTTGCCAGTCAAGTGCTCGGCATAGGGATTCCGGAATCGCTGGCTGACGCGGGGGTGGACCCGGTGACCACCGATCCCGGACGCTTCAGGAACTAGCCCGAGCCGTTTTGGCCTATTCCTCTTCCTCGCCGCGACGTTCCAGGAACCGGGCGAGTGGAGTCGGCATTGCCGCGGTGCGGCTTCCCCAGTCATAGACGACGGCCGAGCCGGCGAAATGATCATGCCAGGCTCTGCGTTCTCTTCCGAACACGATCCCGATGAGACCGATGCCCAGGATGACGAAACTCAACGGATAGGTGAGAGCCCGAATGAAGGCCTGCCGTCCGGTGAGCGTCACCGCCCCGTCCGCTCCCACCACTCTCACTCCCAGAACTGCCTTGCCGAGGGTCTTCCCGAAAATGGCCAAACCGAACCACAAATAGATGAAACTCCAAAGGACGAGTGTCACGGCATACACGAGACCCGGGGTGACCGGGAGAGAGAAGTCGGGCAAAAAGAGGTTGATCAGAAAAACGACACCAGCTGCGATCAGGGCAAAGCTTGCCGTCACCACAAAGCCGTCGAGGATGACTGCAAGCAACCGAGTGAGCGGACCGGCGTATCGGCCGGTCTTTATAGCCTCACGCTCATCGTTCTGCTGATCGACCCAGTCCGCCAGATCACCAGGCCCGGTGGGGAATTCGTTCGGATTCCGACGAACCAGGCCGTTGAGAACACGGAAGAAGATCTCGTCGAGGCCCACCAGGGGTCTGCGGAACAGATCCAGTGCCGATCCACCGAGATGACTCGTGCTCTCGGCAACAATTTCGGGAATGCCGGCCCGCTCGACGATCTTCACGATATCCACCCTGTCCATGAGGGCATCGATGTCGGCTCGGGCCATGAGCGCATCCACATCGACCCTTTCCAGCAGTTTGTCTACGTCGACTCGATCGAGCAGATCGTTCACGTCCACCCTGTCGAGGAGGGCGTTGACATCGATGTGATCGAGAACGAGATTGGGATCAACGAGGTCAAGCACCCGATCGGAGGCGGCGTTGGCAGCCCGACTGATGATTCCCCTGCCGTCTGACTCCTGCGGTTGGCTCACATCAGAAACCTAACCCGTTACTGCGCCGTTGCTCGCCGAGCCCACCAGACGCGCATACTTCCCTAGTGCACCGGTCGGGTATCTGGCAGGCTGGGGGCTCCATCGCGCGCGCCGCTCCTCGAGCGTCGCATCCTCCACCAGGACATCGAGTGAACGGGCCGGGATATCGACGCGAACGCGGTCACCCTCCTCGACCAGACCGAGAACGCCACCGACCTCCGATTCAGGGGCGATATGACCGATGCACAACCCCGTCGTCCCTCCCGAGAATCGGCCGTCCGTGATGAGAAGCACATCCTTGCCCAGACCTGCGCCCTTGATGCCAGCGGTGATCTGAAGCATCTCTCTCATCCCGGGGCCCCCTTTGGGACCCTCGGTCCGGATAACTACAACGTCTCCATGGGCGATCTCATGATTGAACAGGGCATCGAGCGCGAGCTGCTCACCAGCGAACACACGGGCAGGCCCTTCGAAGGTGTCCAGTGTGACACCGGCAACCTTGACGACAGCCCCCTCGGCGGCCAGATTGCCTCCGAGAATGGCGATCCCTCCCTCTTCGGCCAAGGGCTGACCCGGTTCCAGGATCACGTCCTGATCGTCGGGCATAACGGTGTCGGCGAGGTTCTCCGCCATCGTCAGGCCGGTGACTGTCATCACGTCGCCATCAACAAGACCCTCGTCGAGCAATACCTTGAGGACCACTGGCACACCCCCGATCCTGTCGAGATCGACCATGTGATAACGCCCGAAAGGCTTCAGATCTCCCAGGTGGGGGGTCTTGCGAGAGATGCGATCGAAGTCCTCGAGATCCAGAGAGACATCGGCCTCGTTGGCAATCGCAAGAAGATGAAGCACGGCGTTGGTCGATCCACCGAGAGCCATGACGGTGGTGATGGCGTTCTCGAAGGCGGGACGGGTCATGATCTGTCTCGGGGTGATGCCCGACTCGAGAAGGGCCATCACTGTCTCTCCGGACCGACGTGCCAAATCACGAAGCCTGGGATCGATGGCAGGCACGGTGGCCGAGCCCGGCAGCGACATGCCGATCGCCTCACCGACCGACGCCATCGTGTTCGCCGTGAACATGCCCGCGCACGACCCGGCGCCGGGACACGCAGCCCGCTCGATCTCGAGAAGATCATCCGCCGAGATCCGACCGTCAGACTCGGCGCCGATGCCCTCGAAGACGTCGACTATCGAGATGTCTTTGCCTCGGTAACGTCCCGGCAAGCTCGATCCTCCATATAGGAACACCGCAGGGAGGTCCAAGCGGGCGGCCGCCATCAGCATGCCGGGAAGCGACTTGTCACATCCGGCAATGGATACCAGGGCATCGAAGCGTTCGGCATGCATGACAAGCTCGACCGAATCTGCGATCACCTCACGAGAAACGAGCGAGGCGCGCATCCCTTCGTGCCCCATCGCTATGCCATCGGAGACCGCAATGGTCGAGAAGACCAAACCCACTCCCCCGGAACCGGCGACACCGGCCTTTGCATGCTCCGCCAACTCAGGACCCGTGAGATTGCACGGGGTCACCTCATTGCCGGCGGACACCACACCTACCTGGGGTTTTTCAAAATCCTCATCCGACAATCCGACGGCACGCAACATGGCGCGCGCTCCGGCCTTGGCGGGTCCTTCCGTTACATCGTGTGATCTGATTTTCAGTGACATCTCGGGGCGATGTTACGGCCGAGTGGTGTGTCGTGGAAATAGCGCCAGCATATGTCCGAGTCCTCGGTGTTATCTGGCCAGGACACACAACGAAGGCGCATCGGCGAGATGCGTCGAGGCGGAGGACAAAGCCAGGAACGTCGAGGGCCGGAGAGATGCGGTGATTATTTCTGCGACACACCACTTGTTTTGGAGACGGCGAAGATTCGATCCACAATCATCCAATGGCGACGATCTACTACGACAAGGACTGCGACCTCAACCTGATCCAAGACAAGCTGGTAGCGGTCATCGGCTACGGCAGCCAGGGACATGCTCACGCCCTCAATCTTCGGGACTCCGGGGTGGATGTGGTTGTCGGTCTTCGACAGGATTCTGCCAGTCGGACGGCTGCTGAGAAGGAAGGGTTGCGGGTCCTTACTCCTGATGAGGCCTCTGCGTGGGCAACCGTGATCATGATGCTCGTGCCGGATCAGGTCATGGGCGGCATCTACTCCGAGTCGGTGCAGTCCAACCTCGAACCGGGTGACACCCTCGCGTTCGCTCACGGATTCAACGTCCATTTCGGCGAGATTGCCCCGTCCGAAGAGATCGACGTCATCATGGTGGCGCCCAAGGGGCCGGGTCATCTGCTGCGTAGGACCTACGAAGAAGGGTCGGGCATCCCCTGTCTTCTCGCCGTCCACCAGGACCCTTCGGGGAGCGGGCGCGCCCTCGGGCTCTCCTACGCCTCGGCGATCGGCGGAGGACGAGCAGGGATCCTGGAGACCACCTTCAAAGAGGAGACCGAAACCGACCTCTTCGGTGAGCAGGTGATCCTTTGCGGGGGTGTCTCCGAGTTGATCAAAGCCTCGTTTGAGACTCTCGTCGAGGCTGGCTATCAGCCAGAGTCTGCGTATTTCGAGACCCTCCACGAGTTGAAACTGATCGTCGACCTGCTGTACGAAGGCGGTCTCTCCTGGATGCGCTACTCGATTTCAGACACCGCCGAATACGGCGACTACACGCGGGGCAACCGGATAATCACCGATGAGACCAAGAAGGCGATGAAAGAGGTGCTCGAGGAAATCCAATCGGGTGCCTTCGCCAACGAATGGCTGGCCCAGGCACGGGAGGGAGCCCCCGTCCTCCATGAGCAACGAGCGGCCAACCGGGCTCACCAGATCGAAGAGGTCGGAGATGATCTTCGAAAGCTGATGCCGTTCCTCGACCCCAAAACCGCTCCCTGAACCTTCAAGCGTGTGCATGGACTCGATCCCACGCCCCCAACTTGTTCACACGCGAGAAGACAGAGTTGTCAGACCTTGACACTCGCGTCACCGCAGGTACATACTGTTCACCCGCATCATGTATATCCACCAATACCCCGTAACCGATCTTCTCATCGAGTAGCGCACGCAGCCCTCTGCGTGCGCCCAACCCTCCACGACGGAGGGTTTTTTTGTTACCAAAATGACACAGCAACCATTCACAGGATCCAACTCGCTTTTCCGCAGTCTCGAGCACGAGGGTGTGGAGATGATCTTTGGAATTCCCGGCGGGGCGATCCTCCCCGCCTATGACCCCCTGCTCGACAGCCCGATCCGTCACATCCTGGCCAGGCATGAGCAAGGGGCCGGCCACATGGCCGAAGGGTACGCGATGGCGACCGGGAGGGTGGGCGTGGCCATGACCACCTCGGGGCCGGGGGCGACCAACCTGATCACCCCCCTCCAGAACGCAAAAATGGACTCCACTCCCCTGGTGGCCATTACCGGTCAGGTGGGTACCTCAGCCATCGGAAGCGACGCCTTCCAGGAGGCATACACGACAGGCCTGGCGATGCACTGCACCAAACACTCCTATCTGGTGACCGACGCCGATGACCTTCCAGCCGTGATCCACGAGGCATTCCACCTCGCATCCACAGGACGGCCGGGACCGGTGCTCGTCGACATTCCGAAGAACGTGCTCAATCAACCGACCCAGTGGTCGGAGCCGTCGCTGGCCGGCCTTCCCGGGTACAAGCCGACGAAAGAAGGCCATCCCAAGCAGATCAGAGCCGCCATCGAGCTCATCGAGTCTGCCGAACGGCCGGTCCTCTATGCAGGTGGCGGAGTGATCAACGCGGGAGCCTCCGCCGAACTCGCCGAGTTCGCGGTGGCCGTCAATGCGCCGGTGGTGACAACCCTGATGGCACGAGGGGCGTTCCCCGACGACCATCCTCTGGCATTGGGGATGCCGGGTATGCACGGCACCTACCCAGCCACAACAGCCATCCAGAAAGCCGACCTGTTGGTCAGCCTCGGCGCACGGTTTGACGATCGTGTGACGGGCAGAGTCGATGCCTTCGCACCACACGCCAAGGTGATCCACGTCGACGTCGACCCCGCCGAGATCGGGAAGGTGCGCAACGCCGAAGTGCCCATCGTTGGGGACGCCCGGCTGGTTCTCCGAGCCTTGATCGATCGGGTGCTGTCATTGAGAGACGCTTCTGACGCTCCGCGACGAGAGCAGTGGTTCGACCAGCTCGACTCTTGGAAGATGACTCATCCGCTGTCATACGACCAGGATCCCGATGGTCCGATCAAGGTCCAGCACTTCATTGAGCGTCTCCATGCAATCACCAATGGTGAGGCGGTCGTAGTCGCAGGCGTGGGTCAGCATCAGATGTGGGCATCGCAGTTCTGGGGTTTTTCCCGGCCACGCTCATGGATCAACTCCGGCGGGCTGGGGACGATGGGATTCGCAGTCCCGGCGGCAATCGGTGCGAAGACCGCCAGGCCAGACGATCTCGTCTACGCACTCGACGGCGACGGCTGCTTTCAGATGACCTTTCAGGAGTTGATCACAGCCTCCACCGAAGGCATACCCATCAAGGTCGCTGTTTTCAACAATGGCGGGTATGGCATGGTCAAACAGTGGCAAAACCTCTTCTACGACGGTCGCCTCTCGGCAATCGACCTGGGCACCACGATCCCTGACTACCCAAACCTCGCCGAGGCAATGGGCTGCGTTGGGCTCCGTGTCACCCATGCCGATCAGATCGACGTCACGATCGAGAAGTCCCTCAGCATCAACGACCGTCCTGTAGTCGTCGAAGTGGTCACCGACCGCGACGAGATGTGCTTCCCAATGGTTCCGGCCGGTGGATCCAATGACGAAGTCGTAATGGGCCCGGAGGATCTCTGATGCAACACACCCTCTCGGTGACTGTCGAAGACAAACCCGGTGTCCTGGCCCGGGTCTCGGCGATGTTCTCCAACCGGGGCTTCAACATCCACTCTCTTGCGGTCGGACCCACCAACGTGGAGGGGCGGTCCCGAATCACGCTGGTCGTGGATGCCCCCGAGTTGGAGCAACTCAAGAAGCAGCTTCACAAGCTGGTCAATGTCATCAGGGTCCAAGAGCTGGAGCCTTCCGACACCCTCGAGACCGAGGTGATGATTGTCCGCGTCTCATGTGATCCGGCGAGCCGCGGCGAAGTGACCGACACAGCATCCCTGTTCGCAGCCCGGATGATCGACCTCAGCCCAAGATCCATGACTCTCGAGATATCGGGCACACCGGAACATCTCGCAACTTTTCTCGAACACGTCAGGCCATACGGAATCATCGAGCTGGTCAAGTCGGGTCGGGTGGCGATGAAGAGGCTGTCAGATGTATCAGCATCCCCAGTTGGAGAGCGCGCTCGATGAGAGATAGACGGTCGTGATGGGAAACAACTCTGGAAGGGTCGCCTTGAGAAGCGCTCTCGATGGCATGAGCATCCAGTTGAGCCCAAGCTCGTTCGAACAGGCCTTCGCACGAATGGAGCGGGCAGCGAATCTGACTGGCCAAGTGTCCGAAGCCCAGATGCAGGCCATAGTCGACGACGTCGTGACGGGAACAGAGATTCTGCAAGAGGTGGCAGCGTCCTTCCGATGACGGCACACCGCATTGCTGTTGCACCCGGCGACGGGACCGGACCCGAAGTAATCGCCGAGGCGGTCAAGGTTCTCGAGACGGCCGGCGACACTTTCGATTTCAATTTCGAAGTCACCACATGCGACCTCGGCGGCGAGAGATACCTCCGCACCGGAGAAACTCTCACCGGTCCCGACCTCGACGAATTCAAACATTCAGACGCCATCCTGTTCGGAGCTGTCGGACACCCCGATGTGCCTCCCGGCGTGCTGGAACAGGACATCATCATCAAGATCCGACGGGAATTGGATCAATACATCAATCTGCGCCCGATCAAGCTTCACCCAGGTGTCAACAGTCCCCTGTCCGGTGTTACCCCGGAAGACGTCGACTTTGTCGTTGTCAGGGAGAACAGTGAGGGCCTCTATTCAGGCAAAGGCAGCTTCACGGCCAAAGGATCACCCTTCGAAGTGGCCATCCAGGAGTCGGTCAACACCCACTTCGCTGTCGAACGATGTGTTCGATTTGCGTTCGAGCTCGCCGCCGACCGACCACGGCGACGCCTCACCCTGGTTGGCAAGACCAATGTCCTCACCTACTCGTGGGACCTGTGGGCACGAGTCTTCGATGAGGTCTCCACCGAGTTCGAGGACGTCACCACCGACTACGCCCACGTGGACGCGACCTGTCTGTGGATGGTCGAGGATCCGGGCCGATTCGACGTGATCGTCACCGACAACATGTTCGGGGACATCATCACCGACCTAGGTGCAGCAATTCAGGGTGGCTTGGGAATCGCCGCCGGAGCGAACATGAACCCCGAGGGTGTTTCGATGTTCGAGCCGATCGGGGGGACAGCCCCGGGTTTTGAGGGCACCGGCCAGATCAATCCCCTGGCCGCCATCGGTGCAACGGCAATGATGCTCGATGACCTGGGAGAGGAGTCGGCGGCTCGAGCAGTTGAGACTGCAATTGGGGAAGTGGCAGGATCGCTGCCCTCTCTCCGAGCCGGCCAGATGGGCGCTACGACTTCTGAAGTCGGAGATCGTGTCGCCGGTCTCGTGGTCGCCACCAGCGCTGTGGGGACATCCCGATGAGTGGCAAGACGCTGTTCAGCAAGATTTGGGAGACGCGTGTCGTTGACAGCCCCAGACAGGTTGCCGCCAGACTGAAGGCACTAGCCGAAAGCGGCGACTTCGACGATGGCAGAGGCACAGTCGAGCGACAAGAGTTGTTGTACATCGACCTACATCTCATCCACGAAGTGACCTCTCCACAGGCCTTCGAGGGTCTTCGTCGTGCGGAACTGCCGGTGAGAAGACCCGACCTCACCCTGGCCACGGTCGACCACAATGTGCCGACCTTCGGACGGGACCAGCCCAACCCCGACCCGCTGTCGGCGCAGCAGATCGAGGTGATGCAGCGAAATGCCGGAGAGTTTGGGGTCGCCCTCTTCGACATTTTCGATGCACGTCAGGGAATCGTCCACATCATCGGACCCGAGCAGGGGTTCACCCAGCCTGGGATGACGATCGTGTGTGGTGACAGTCACACCTCGACACATGGCGCGTTCGGAGCGCTTGCGTTTGGCATTGGGACGTCTGAGGTGGAGCACGTGCTGGCGACACAGACTTTGCGTCAGATCCGACCGAAGACGATGTCGGTCGAAGTCACCGGAGAGCTCAGCCCCGGGGTGACGGCAAAAGATGTGATCCTCGCCATCATCAACGAGATAGGGGTGAGCGGAGGCAGCGGTCATGTGATCGAGTACCGCGGCGAGGTCATTCGCAACCTCTCGATGGAAGAGCGGATGACGGTCTGCAACATGTCCATCGAAGCGGGCGCTCGTGCCGGGCTCATTGCCCCAGACGAGAAGACCTTTGAGTACATGCGGGGTCGTCCTCACGCTCCTGGCCAAGACGACTGGGCACGCTCGGTCGAACAATGGCGTCGACTCACCACCGACGAGGACGCCCGATTCGATCGAGAGGTCTCAATCGACGGGTCCCGGATACGACCCTACGTGACGTGGGGCACCAATCCGGCACAGAGCGTCACCATCGACGGACACGTCCCCCATCCCGATGAAATGGCCATCGAAGAACGGGAGACCGCCGAGCGGGCACTGGCCTACATGGGCCTCGCTCCAGGAACTCCGATTCGCGAGATCCGGATCGATCGGGTATTTCTCGGCTCCTGCACCAATGGCCGCATCGAGGACATGCGGGCAGCGGCTGCCGTTGTCGACGGCAGACAGGTTGCTCCGGGCGTGAGCGCAATGGTGGTCCCCGGCTCGGGGTTGGTGAAACATCAGGCTGAGAAGGAGGGTTTGGCGGACATCTTCATGGCCGCCGGATTTGAGTGGCGTGACGCCGGCTGCTCGATGTGTCTCGGCATGAACCCCGACGTTCTGGCTCCGGGAGAGAGATGCGCGTCGACTTCCAACAGGAATTTCGAGGGGCGCCAGGGCCCGGGGGGCCGTACCCATCTCGTCAGCCCCGAAATGGCTGCTGCCGCCGCCGTTGCGGGCCATTTCGTCGACGTGACCGAGGTCATGGCGTGAGAAAGGTCTCCGCGATAACCGGGCGAGCAGTCCCCATCGATCGTGAGAACGTCGATACCGATCAGATCATCCCTGCACGACATCTCAAACGCATCGAGCGTGACGGGTACGGGCCTTTTGTCTTCGGGGCGTGGCGCGACGACCCTGACTTCGTGCTCAATGATCCTGCATACGACGGAGCAACGATCATGTTGACACGCTCGAATTTCGGTTCCGGGTCCAGTCGGGAACACGCCGTTTGGGCGCTTGACGGTCTGGGCATAGAGGTGCTGATTGGGGTGAGCTTCGCGGATATCTTCAAGGGCAACTGTTTACAAAGTGGCATGCTCACGGTCGAGCTTCCAGAGGAAGACATCGACCATCTCATGGATCTGGTCCGGAGGTCGCCTCAGACCGGGATCAAAGTCGACCTACCAACTCAGACGGTGCAGATCGTCGGCAACGCCTGGAAACGAAGGTTCGAGATCGACCCTTATCGCAAGTATCGGCTTCTTCGTGGTCTCGACGACATCTCGATGACTCTCGAATACCTCTCCGACATCAAAGCCTACGAACAGCGAAGAAACGATGACCTGCTCCCAAGCACTGCCTCATCCCAGGAGTCGAACGTGCGATGGAGACCTGGTTGAGCGTCAGACCACTAGCGGTCTGACCAAGGTTTAGCTACTGATAGTCGTCGTGGTCATCAAAGGGCTCGGCCGTGTCTGACAGCTTTTCGGTTATCCAACTGTCGATCTCTGCCCAGAGGTCATAGAGCCACGTCTCCTGCTCTTCGGGTGGCGGGATCCGCTCGGCAGGGAAATACCAGATCCGGGTGGCCACATTCGTGTCCATGGGCATGCCGCGCCAGATGTCCCCAAACGACACCAGCGCCTCGAGTCCTGCATGACCGACGAAGTACACATCGGTCTTGCCCGGAGCGGCCGCCAGCGCCGTCATCACTCCCTTTGGTTTGGGAGGGAGTGTGTTCTCGAGACTCTCGGCGCGCTCCGCCAGATCGGGACGGCCGATCTCCTGCAGTTTCTGAATGGCTCGCATGTGGCGTTTGATCGTGTAGTTGCCACCCTCGGGGAAGATCACAAACGCACAGTCAGAATCCATGGATGCGGTCATCTCCTCGATGGCCTCGATAACCGCATTGCCCGCCTTGCCGGTAGCTGGGATGAAAGCGGAAGGAAGACGATTCAGCATTATGTCGATCGCCGGGTCCCACTGGAGGAACTCCTTGAGGACGATACGTGGCTTGCGACCCAACCGGTTGTAGATGCCATCCATCAACAGCATGGAGTCTCCTGGACCTGCATGTCGCGACAAGACCAGTATCGGCCTCCGCTCCTGACCGACGCTCAGGGGTGGATCACCCTCGGCGACCGTCACGACTTTGAAAGTGAACTTCGCTGAAGCAACGACCCGGCGAAGCATCCAGCCAAACAGCCGATAGTGGGCCTTCTGGAAGCCGGGTGATCGGATCTTCCACCCGAACCCCGAAGCGATCCAAAGCAGGAACAGCCCGACCACCGCCACTACGTCTACCACCAGATAGAGGAAGAGAAACCAGATGATGCGAAGCGGTCGCCATTTGCCGGGCACGTATCGTGATAGGAACGCAACCACAACCAACACCAACGGAAGCGCAAGCACCACAACCCCGATACCGATCACAAAGATCGGATCGATCACAAGACGCCGAATCCAACGGGAAGGAGGTCTCACCACAACCCATTCTCCTTCAGATAGGCGCTGGCAGCCTCGTATGCGCCATCAACCAGCTCCAACGTGTCCCCGGTGTCCCTCCATCGCAGTTGACGGCGATCATCGAACTCGACCGGGTTTCCCGACGGCAGGACGTGCACGCCGATATCTGTCGGAAGATTCTCCATGGCAGTTGCATATCTGTGGCGTCTAGCGATCTCGAAAGAGATCAAGGCGGCCTCATGCAGTCTTTCTGGTGGCCGCAATGGTGCTTCGAGGCGACCGACCTGAAGCACGTAGATGACTGAGGCGCCCAATTCCACGGCTCGACCCAGGGGTACCGAGTTGACCAGTCCGCCGTCATAGAAGTGTTCCTGTCCGATCTCGATGGGAGGGAAGAGCACCGGGACAGCCGACGAAGCGAGAAGAGCGGGGATCAGCGGCCCCTCGGTGAACCAATGCTCGGCGGCTCTCTCGATCGAAGAGGCAACACACTGAAAGGGGATCTGGAGGTCTTCGATGTTCTTTTCGGCACCGTGGATGTGCTCGAGAACGAGTTGCAGCTCCGCAGACCGGTGAATCGCCGGCTGAAATGTGGCCACGTTCCTGATTCTGCTGAGCACACTGGCTTGGAAGAGGTCGGCGCCGGTCAGCTCGTCCCAGAGACCCGCGAGCTCCTGTACTCCGGCAGGTCCGGGTTCAGCGGCGATCACCGAACCGTTGAAGGCGCCAATCGATGTCCCCAGGATGATGTCCGGTTCGATGCCTGCTTCGTTCAGAGCTCGGAGCATGCCCACCTCGACGGCACCCCAGCGTCCGCCCCCGCCAAGGACGTAAGCCGTGTTGATGACTTCACTCACAAGCCTTCCTCTTCGATGTACCACTCGGTGAAGTCGTAACACCGGCCGTCGTCCCGAAACCTGATGACGAATAGGTTTCGATAGCTGATCGGGGGGTCGAGATAACGAGTCCGTCCGGTGATCACCGCGACTTCCTCGGAATCGACGAGTGGCTGCCACTCGAAGTCCCAGTTGTCCTCATTGTCGTCTATCTCCTGCCAGCGGGAAACGATCTCGGAGACCCCGTCCCACTCACCTTCCGCCGTTTGAGGGTCATAGACCGCGTCATCGGTGAAGAGCGCAGCGATGTTCTCGGACTCGTTGGTACTCCAAGCCAGGACATAGGAATCCATCCAGGTTTCAAGACGCTCGCTCATGCGCCAGCAAGTTAGTGGTGTTTACTCCGATTACCCGATCGAGGCTCCGGCTACGCGCCAGACCCCCTCCGCCCTGGAGGTATCCCCAAGGCAACCATGAGCTCCTCGAACTGATCGAGATGCAGGGATTGGGGTCCATCGCTGAGAGCGGCGTCGGGGTCGGGGTGGATCTCGACCATTATCCCGTGAGCACCGATCGCCTCCGCGGCCAAAGCCAGCGGCGGCACGAGATCACGGTTTCCTGCGGCGTGTGAAGGATCGACAACCACCGGCAGGTGGGTCCGGCTCTTCAGCACCGGGACCGCGCTCAGGTCAAGAGTGTTTCTGGTCGAGTTCTCGAACGTCCTGATCCCCCGCTCACAAAGGATCACCTGTTGATTCCCCTCCGCGAGGATGTACTCGGCCGCCTGAAGCAACTCGTCCAACGACGAGCTCATCCCCCGCTTGAGCAACACGGGTCGATGGGTCCTCCCCACCGCCGCCAGCAGCGAGAAATTCTGCATGTTCCTGGTACCGATCTGAAGGATGTCTGCCTTCTTGGCCACATCATCGACATCTCCGGGCGAGAGAACCTCGGTGACCACTGGCAGGCCAAAGATCTTTCCCGCTTCGGCAAGCATGTCGAGTCCCTCGAGACCGAGTCCCTGGAACGAGTATGGAGAAGTCCTCGGCTTGAAGCACCCGCCCCGTAGAACGGAGCCACCGGCATCACGCACCGCCCTCGCAGTTGCCACAATCTGATCCCATGACTCGACCGCACATGGCCCGGCGATCATCACCAAATCGTCACCACCGAACCTTGCCCCAGCAACCTCGACGACGGTGCTGGCTGACTTGTGACCTCGACTCCCCAACCTGTAACCCTTTGCGTCATCGGTGGTCGGGGATGGCTCCACGAGAGCCTCTCTTACTTTGGTGAGCTTCGCCTCCGTTTTCCGAGGCTTGGGCTTCTGCCGCAGATCACGTGAGGGATAGCTGCCGAGCACTTTCAAGAACCTCGCCTCTCTCATCAGAGTGCTGAGGACCATATCAACGGCACTCTCGCCAACCTTCCCCTCGAAGTCGACATAGAACAGTTCCTCCCGAGGATTGTTTGGGATGGGACGCGACTCCAGCTTGACCAGGTTTATGTCTCCGTCACTGAATATGGCAAGAGCGTCCATGAGAGCGCCAGGGTGGTTGCCGACGGCCATGACGATCGATGTCTTGGCGGGAACCCCTTCCGGGATCTCAATCGGTTCGGTTGCCGCCACCACGAAACGGGTGTAGTTCTCATCTCGATTGGCGATCGCAGACGTGATCACTCGTAGATCAAAAAGGCGAGCTGCCTCTTCAGATGCGATCGCGCCAACCGAAGGGTCATTCAGATCCTTGATTCGCTTTCCGGACAAAGCGGTATCACTGAAATGTACGATCTCGCAGTCTTCGAGAGTCGCCAGAAACTCCGAACACTGGGCGACTGCTTGCGGATGGCAATAGATCTTGCGCATGTCGGCAATTGAGGCGCCCTCCAGGCCGAGCAGACAGTGGCGGATCTTGAACTTGATATCACCATTCAGGTGGAGCCCACTATCGAGAAGAAGGTCATATACCTCTGTGATCGCTCCCGAAGTCGTGTTTTCGATAGGTAACACCGTCGCATCAGCTCTTCCAGTGCGCACGCTCTCGATTGCATCGGAAAAGGTGGGTGACGTGACAATCGACACTTCGCTGCCCTTCGCACCGAAGTACAGCTGACTCGCCAGGTAGCTGTATGACCCCTCGATACCCTGAATCGCCACGGTGACACCCGCCGTCTCGGTGCCGCTACGCCCGAGAGCCTCCTCTTGGACACGTACCGAGTCATTGACGATTGCCCGCCAGACCTGGATTATCAGACCCGCGTCGAGATCGTGATCCTGACCTGACATGACTCGTTTTGCGATCAGATCCTCTTCTCGGTTCTGATCCCGGGATGGTCGATCAACACGACCCTTCTCATGGGCTATTCGAAGGCTGAGCCCTTTTCGCTCGGCGAGAAGCTTGACAATCTCACTGTCGACGTGGTCGATGTCGTTTCTCAATCGGTTTATGTCGGATTGGTTCTGGGTATCAGTCATGGGTGCCTCGAACAATGTAGGAAGGGAACAGGACAGGGAGCAGCGGAGGTGGAGTAGGTGGCGCTAAGCGCCGAAATAGAAGAAGCCGGGGAAGCGACCGGGGCTATCGCCGAAGTGCACGGTGAGGCGGCTCGTCTGCATGTGGACCGGAATGCTCGCCAGAACAACCCGAAATGTCAAGATAAGGTCTGAGAATGCTTCGACTCGCCTTCGGGATCATCCTCATCATCGCCGGGCTCATCTGGATTCTGCAGGGCTTCGACGTTGTGTTCGCCCCCGAAAGCTTCATGACAGGAGACAGGTCGTGGGTGCTCTGGGGAAGCGCAGCGGTGGTTTCTGGAGCCGCCATGATCTGGTGGCAACGCCGATCAGAGTGACGTGCAGACACACCTGCCGGTTTCGCGACACAGGACGGTCGACGAAGAACTTCCTGCTCGTATTTTCCCTGGTCACCGGAAGCGACCCAAGTAGAATGACAGACCAACCGTGAGCCATGTCAACGAAGCCCATGAGCTGAAGGCCGTTGCGCAGGACTTTGGCCTGAGAGTCACCGACCTTCGTTCCGGCCCATCGACCAGCCGTTTTACTGTTGCTCTCGATGAAGGTGTCGAGGCAGACCGTGTATATGTCCATGCCTCACCCTCGCGGATCACTATCACCTTGGACCTGAGCGACGGCAAATCACAGTCTTTGTCATATGACGCGGCCCTGGAGCAGATGCTGGAAGCCATCGGCAGCTAACTCAGGGGCCGAGCCCTACCAGATTAGAGGACTGATTCGGGTGCGACGACTTGTGCCAGCGCTCGAGGATCGTGCGTCTCGGGCTCTTCAGAGGCCAAGGGCCCTGACGAAGAAGCTGGCCATTTCCGCTCGGCTGAGAAGACGATCCGGGCAGTATCGGGCGTTGTCCTGCGGGTCACATCCAAGGGTGATCCCCGCACTCGCCAGCCTGTTGATGGACTCCTCGAAGGGGTTCCCATCGTCGTCGTTGAAAAAGTCCGTCCCATCCGGGTTCTCATAGCCGAACGCACGCACCAGGAGTTCAGCCATCTCATCGCGCTCCAGCGCACGATCAGGGCAGTATTCGGTCTCAGTGCAGCCAAAGCCGATCCCGGCAGTATGGATCTTGTCGATCTCTCCTTCGAAGAGATGACCGCCGACATCGGTGTAGGCAGGCACTCCAGTGGCAGCACTCAGGCCAAGAGCCCGCGCGATGAAGGCCGCCATCTCGCCCCGAGTGATTTCTCTTTCTGGACAGAACTCATTGTTGAAGCTGCAGCCAATGGTGATGCCCGCCACGAAGATCTTGTCAATATCGACCTCATGAACGGAGTAATCGTCATCGCTGAAGTAGCCCGTCCAACCAGCCTGGGCGTTGAGTAGGTAGGGATACGGATTGATGCGGGTGCCGTCATGCCAGATCTCGAAATGGAGGTGAGGCGCAATACTTTCGGCATTACCTGAATCGCCAACCCACCCGATCAACTGGCCGGCCTCGACCTGAGTGCCGACCTGTATTCCAGGTGCAATTCCATATCCTTGGCCATCATCGCCATAGGAGCCATCTGGATTCTGTGTGTCGTTGTTCAGGTGGATGTATTGAGTAGCCCACCCACCGCCATGATCGATCTTGAGTAGGCAGCACGTCGACCCGATCCACTGGACGGTTCCTGCCGCAGCGGCAACGACCGGCACCCCTTTGACGCCATAAGTGAGGATGTCGGTGGCCTGGTGTCGGCGCGGACATCCGGAGCCGCCCCGACAGGCGTCGAAGGTGTCTGTGTAGTAGCTATCGCCGCCCACGGGAAAGACGATGTTGTTCGGATCGAAATCCACTGCCAGAGCAGGGATAGCCAGGGCCACCAGCGTGACCAGGACGGTCCCTGTGACCATCAAACGACGCAAAAGAAACTTCACTGCCTGACTTGACCTATCGACCTGGCTCAACACGAACTTGAGTGCCAATACGACGTGGGCTGGACGCGATCACCGACGACACGTTCCCGGAAACAGTGAAGGCATCCTCCCCCTTGTCCTTCAACGGTACGCTTGTTTCACCGCGGGGGCCAACGGAAGTGCTTGTTTGTTCGGCACCGATGCGGTTTAGCTGAATATCTGCGGGAGCCCCTCATGTCTACTCAATGGATCACTCACAAGTTCGGGGGCACCAGTCTCGCCGGCGTTGAGGCCTTCGGCGCGGTCCGTGACATCCTTGCGACACCCACCGACCTTCGGCAGGCTGTTGTCGTGTCGGCGGTGGCGGGCGTGACAGATGATCTGATCGATTTGGCGGGAATGGCCGGTAGTCGGGACACCGGTTACGAGGATAAGACCAGACGGATACGGGAGAGCCAGGCGACCCTCATCGACCAGCTGGTGCCCGGTGGCGTAGGACGTGCCCTTCTGGCACAGGTCGATGACGACATTGACGAGATCGGTGGGCTTCTCAAAGCGTCCTGGGTGATGCGCACGTCCACCAGCACCACCGACGCGGTGGCCGGGTACGGGGAGCTGTGGTCGGCGAGATTGCTCGCTGCGTTCCTTGCCGAGTCGGGGATGGACGTGACGTGGATGGACGCACGCGAGGTGCTCGTTGTCAACCCGGCGGAATTGGTTTCGGCGGTGAACTGGGAGACCTCGGGAGCCAATCTGGAGCTGTGGCTCTCGGACTGTGACACCGAGATATTGGTCATCACCGGATTCATCGCGTCGGATTCACGAGGGTCGCCAACGACCCTTGGTCGTAATGGAAGCGACTATTCGGCATCGATCTTCGCCGCACTTCTGTCGTCGGTGGAGATATCGATTTGGACTGATGTCGACGGTGTCCTCAGCGCCGACCCTCGACTGGTGCCCGACGCGAAGGTCCTCGAAGAGCTCTCGTACAACGAGGCGATGGAGCTTGCCTACTTCGGGGCGGAGGTCCTCCATCCCGCCACGATGACACCTGCGGTCACCGAGGAGATCCCGATCTACATTCGCAACACGTTCAACCCGTCTGGCAAGGGTACGCGAATTCATGTTCAGTCGAGGACGGATTCTCCGGTGAAGGGGTTTGCCTCCATCAGTGCAATTGCCCTACTCAACCTGGAGGGTTCGGCGATGGTCGGGGTCCCCGGTATCAGCGAACGTCTCTTCGGCGGTCTTCGCCGCGCCGGCGTCTCGGTGGTGATGATCTCCCAGGGAAGTTCGGAGCACTCGATCTGTTTCGCCATCCCAGAAGACCAGGCGCGGCTGGCAAGCTCGACGATCGAAACGGTTTTCGAGACAGAGCGCACACGTGGAATCCAGACCTTGGAAGTCACCGAGAGTTGCACGATTCTCGCTGTGGTCGGGGACACCATGTCGGGTACACCGGGTGTCGCTGCCGGCTTCTTCGGCGCCCTGGCAAGAGCTGGGGTCAACGTGAGGGCCATCGCCCAGGGGTCGTCGGAGCGGAACATCTCCGTCGTGATCGACGAGGCCGACGCCGCCAAGGCCCTGCGAGCAGCACACGCCGGGTTCTACCTCTCCAAACAGACGCTTTCGATAGGTCTCATCGGGCCCGGGCATGTCGGGTCGACTTTTCTCGACCAGTTGGCAGCCAGAAGCGAATGGCTTCTCGAGGAATTCGGGGTCGACCTGCGAGTACGGGCGATCTGCACCACCAAGAAGATGCTCGTGGACCAGGCTCCGATCGAGCTCACAAGCTGGCGGGAGCGTCTCGACGAGGAAGCGGTACCCGCCGACCTCGATGAACTCGCCGCATATGTCCACACCGAATCGGTGCCCCATGCGGTGATCATCGATTGCACGGCGAGTGAGAACGTCGGATCACGGTATCTGGACTGGCTTTCTGAGGGGATTCACGTCATCACCCCAAACAAGAAGGCCAACACCGGGACTCTCGATTACTACCACTCGCTGCGGGAGCACGGGCGGCGAGCCAACGCTCACTACCTCTACGAGACCACCGTGGGTGCCGCACTTCCCATCCTGCAGACTCTCCGCGATCTGGTGCAAACCGGTGACGAGATCAGGCGTATAGAGGGCATCCTGTCCGGCACACTGTCGTATCTCTTCAACAGTTTTGACGGAACCAAACCTTTCTCGGAGATAGTTCGCCAGGCGTGGGAGAAGGGCTACACCGAGCCGGATCCCAGGGAGGATCTATCCGGGCTCGACGTCGGCCGCAAGGTGGTCATCCTCGCCCGGGAGATCGGAATGGATTTGGGTCTGTCCGACCTGGAGATCGACGGGCTGGTGCCCGAGGGGCTGGAAGACTGTTCGGTGAGCGACTTTCTCGACCGGCTCGAGAACCATGACGACGAGATGACAGACCTTGTCGAAAGGGCCACATCACGGGGAGAAGTGCTCCGATTCGTCGGCTCTATCGCCGCCGAAGAGGGCTGCTCGGTTGCCCTGCGCTCCTATCCAACCGACCACCCCTTCGCCCGGATTCACCTGACCGACAACATCGTCCAATTCCAGACTGCTCGCTACAACGACAACCCCCTGGTCGTTCAAGGCCCAGGAGCCGGCCCCGAAGTCACCGCCGGAGGTGTATTCGCCGACCTCCTCCGTTTAGCCTCCAACCTCGGAGCCACCCTGTAGTGGTATGTCGCTCAATTGATGCCGCGGTGTCGGCGAGTCAGCGGCGTCGTCTGGCCAGGACGCACAACGAAGGCGCAGCCTTAGCTGCGTCGAGGCGGAGGACGCTGCCAGCGGCGTCGGGGGCCGGTGAGACCGCGTAGCTATTTGGGCGACACACCACTACTCCTCGCCGCCGTGGCGAAGCAGGCCAACCACAAGCCCCTCGGACAATGCATCCCACGAGGCTTCGATGATGTTCTCATGGACACCGATCGTCCCCCATGACGACACGCGGTTGGCAGTCTCGATGAGCACGCGGACCCTCGCTGAGGTCCCGTCCGCGCTGTCGAGCACCCTCACCCGATAGTCGGTGAGTCTCAGAACGTCGACTTCGGGGTATCGGTCCCGCAGGGCAGCACGCAGCGCCTGGTCGAGGGCATGGACCGGACCTACACCTTCACCAAGGGTCATCTGCCGCGAGCCATCCACGACAAGCTCGAGAGTCGCCTCCGAGACAATGCTCTGACCGGAGCGAAAATCCGACTGGACGTGAAACGCCTCCAGATCGAAGAATGGGTTCGACCAGCCTCCAAGACTCCGAACCAGCAGTTCGAACGAGCCGTCGGCCGCCTCGAAGTGATAGCCGTCGTGCTCCAGCTCCTTGACCCTGTCCACGATCGCCGCCGCCCCGGTCTGGTCGACCTCGAGACCCATCTCCTCGACCTTGGCCAGCACGGACGCCTTTCCACCCAGCTCGCTGATCACCATCCGGGTCTTGTTTCCCACCTGATCGGGTTTCTCGTGTTCATACGCGTCGGATCGGCGAGCGAGCGCGGAGGTATGGAGACCCGCCTTATGGGTAAAAGCCGAAGCCCCGACGTACGGGCTATGCGGGTCCAGGGAGATATTGACGATTTCGGCGATGTGGTGAGAGATGGGAGTGAGAAGACCGAGGTCACCCTCTATCGGTCTGAGACCCTTCTTGAGCTGTAGGTCAGGAATCAGAGTCGAAAGATCGGCATTTCCGGTGCGCTCTCCGTACCCGTTGATACAACCCTGGATCTGAGTGACCCCTGCCTCGACAGCTGCGATCGAGGCCGCTACTGCCGTCCCCCCATCATTGTGATAGTGGACGCCGATGTGGGCCTCGGCAAACACCCTCTGGACCTTCTCGATCACCTCAGTCGTCGCCGTGGGCAATGTGCCACCGTTGGTATCGCACAGGACAAGACGTTCCGCCCCTGCTTCATGAGCTGCCCGAAGCACATCGAGAGCAAACCCCGGATTGGAGGAGTATCCGTCGAAGAAGTGCTCGGCGTCGAAAAAGACCCGACGCCCGTGTCCCTCGAGAAACTCAATCGACTCACCCACCATTCGCACACCCTCATCGAGGTCGATTCGCAGTGCTTCGGACACGTGGTAATCCCAGGTCTTGCCCACGATGCAGACATACTCGGTTTCGGCGTCGAGTAGGGCTCGGAGCTGATCGTCCGAGGAGGTGTCGCCTCTGGGTCTCCGTGTTGAGCCAAAAGCGGTCAATGTGGCCGTGGTCAGATCCAGTTCGGTTCTGGCTCGCTTGAAGAACTTGGTGTCTTTCTGGTTGGCTCCCGGCCATCCCCCCTCGATGAAGGCAACTCCGAGATCATCCAGCAGTCCGGCGATTCTCAGCTTGTCGTTGACCGTGAGACTGATCCCTTCCTGTTGGGACCCATCTCGAAGGGTCGTGTCGTAGATCTCGATTGTCATCTCGCCTCCAAGCGATGCTCAATAGAAAAATCCCCTGCAGTGACAGAGGATTGGGCGCGGCCAGTCTTGGGCAGCGCCTATTCGATAATGATGATGGTGCTAGTGGTCTGAGCCATCAGACCCGGAAGTATGCCGAAGTGAACGGCGGCGGTCAAGGCCATCCGCCGGGGAGTCACAGGGCGAACTCTCCCCTAGACCGTTGCTGACTCGTCTTCGAAAATGTGAGCGTTGTGCAGAAAGCGCTTGATGGTGAATCGATGCTCGGCCTCATCATGATGCGGGGGGAAAACCAAGAACGCCGCGATCGCCCCAATGACACATGCCGTGCCACAGATCGCGAAGGCAAGTGGAAAGTTTCCCATATCGCCCAGCCACGGCCAGCACCGTTGGCGAGACTGAAGAATACGGCCATAGCGGTCCCCGCCGCTGCGTTTGCCTCACCAGGAGACATCCCGCCCGCCACCAAGGCTTCTACCGGATACAGCTTCATCAAGCCGATGGCCATCAGCCCTGCTCCTGAACCATGCTGCTGCCAGCACCACATGCAGAACCTTGCGGACAACCAACATCAGATATTGCCAAACCTACGTATCTGTGACCATGGATGCAGCCGATGAGGACCCTCGTGTGTGGGTCGTTACGATCCCGTAACGTCTGAGTCCGAGACTGGTCGCCATGAAGGGTGTTTGCCGGTGAGACCTGCGACAGCGTGGGTATGGACGGGAATGGTTGCCGTCGGAACGCTCGTCCTGGGAGTGGTTGGTGGCTTCCAGGGTGCGCTGGACGCCGAGATGGTTGGGCTCCTTCTGCTGTCGCCTCTTTACGTGGCTCTTGGTCTGCTGATCGTTGTTCGTCAGAATCGAAACCGGGTGTCGTGGATCCTGTTCATTGTGGGCACATGGGTTGTCCTGGAGGGGGCAGCCGAACTTCGCATCGATGATCGACCCGATCCGGCTTCAGTTTGGGATTTGTTGGCGATCATCTGGCTGAACACCGGATTCTTTTCCGCTTTGGTCATACCGATCTTCCTTCTCCTCTACATCTTCCCCACCGGGCGGTTCCTGACGCGACGCTGGATGTGGGCTGGGTGGGTGGCCGGAATCATCAGCTCAATAGCAGTCTTCGTTGCAGCCTTCGCCAAGGAGGTCCCCGGACCCGATGGCGAGGGGTGGACGATTACCAACCCGATCGGGTTCCTCGAATACGAGGGGTTGGGGAATGCCGGGGCACTTGGATTTGTGTTCGGAATCGGATTAGTCGGTCTGATGGTCGGGGGAATACCAGCGATCGTGGTTCGCTATCGCCGGTCCGATGGTCTCGTCCGCACTCAGATCAAGTGGGTGGTCTACGCCCTTTTGGTCATGGCGATCATGTTCATAAGCAGGATTGTCTTCAACCTGGTGGCTGATCCGGCGTCGACGTTTCTGTTCGTATTCGCCCTCATGATCGTTCCTTCGTCGGTCGCGATCGCCATCACCCGCTACCGGCTCTACGACATCGACCGGATCATCTCCCGCACCCTGAGCTATGCCATTGTTGTGGGTCTACTGGCAACGGCGTTCTTCGGGTCGGTGACCATGGTCACCAGTCTCCTCCCGACACAGAACGCCCTGGCGGTTGCAGCATCCACCTTGGCGGTCGCCGGTCTGTTCAACCCGCTGCGGAAACAGGTACAGGGCTGGGTCGATCGTCGTTTCAACCGGTCTCGGTACGACTCGGAGCGAGTGATGGCGAAGTTCGTCGAATCGCTTCAGGACCGAGTCGATCCCAAAGGAGTGGCACAAGGCTGGGTCAGCGTTGTAGTCGAAACGATGAAGCCATCAACCGTCGCCTTATGGGTCAAGAAGCAATCTAGGTAACGCCGCTATTTGTGGCCAGCGGAGTTCGACTCGGGCTCCAACGCGTAGGAGATGGCTGCTCCGCGCTCCATGTCTTCGCCAGTCCGCCACCCACGATTGAACGCCGCCGGTTCGAGAGCTGTTTTGGTTGCGGCCAGATTGCGCTGAACCTCGATTTGGTCCACTCGATCGCCTGCATATCCATCTGTGGCGACCGCATTGGCAGCACCAAACAACGTTGCAGCTCGCTCGGCGTTTCCTTCTGTAACCGCTACTGCGGCAAGGCCTCCGAACATCGAGAAGATACCGAGATGGTCTTGGAGGTCTCGCGCGATTGTCATCGCTTCGAGAAATCTGGCCTCAGCTCGCTCGATGTCCCCTTGGCCCAGGGCGGTGTATCCGAGGTTGTGTTTGACCGTGATGAACGCCGCTGTGTCCCCAATCTCCTCATAGATGTCCAGGCTCTCTGTATACCTCTCTTGTGCTTGTTGGAGATCGCCTCTGAATCGAGCGACTTCACCGAGTGTGTTAATCGCGGTGGCAATGCCTTGCTGGCTTTCGAGTTCGGTCTGGATCGTCAGGCTCTGCTCTCCCCACAATTGCGCCTCCTCGTGGTCGCCTAGATTGAGCGCTGCTCTTGCCAACCCATGGAGGGCGTTGGCTTCTCCGGCCCGGTCGTGAACTGCGCGCCACAGGTGGAGGCTTTCGCGGAATAGCGGCTCTGCTTCTTCGAAGGCACCCCGACGCCAAGCGAGTTTTCCTGCACCAGCCAGAGCTTTCGCCCGGACTTCAGGCGCTAGGTCTTCCCCAGCTTCAAGAACTCGTTTTAGCCATTCGCTGCCTTCGTTCAGATACCCGCGAACCTCCCAGTAACGCCACAGGGCTGCCGCAAGCCTGCCAACAACGTCGGGTTCGGAATGTAGGAGTCCCTCCATCGCCGCGCGGAAATTCCCGTGATCGAGCTCTAGACGGTCGAGTACGTCTGCTTGTGACGAACTGTCACTCGAACCTTGCAGTACAGGTTCGGCCTCTTCGACAAGACGTAAGTAATAATCCCCGTGATTGTGCGACGCCATTTCATTTTCACCGGACCCAGCCAATTTCTCTCCGGCATACACGCCTATTGTCTCAAGCAACCGATATCGCGCTGATCCTTGGTACTCGTCAACCACCACAAGGGATTTCTCGATGAGACTTTGCAGCAGATCGAGAACTGCTGACTCTGGTATCGCATCGGTGGAGCACACCAACTCGACAGCTTCCAGAGAACACCCTCCGGCGAAAACCGAGAGCCATCGGAACAGCGCCGCCTCTTCGGCACCAAGTAGGTCATAGCTCCAATCCATGGCGAGTTGCAGCGTTCGATGGTGGGGAAGATCGACAGTCTTCCCAACGGTCAGCAATCGGAACCGGTCATCGAGCCGATCAGCGATTTGTCCGACTCCCAAGACGCCTACCCGAGCCGCCGCTAGTTCTATTGCCAGTGGGATGCCATCAAGACGGCGACAAATTTGGATGACAGCCGCTGAAGTCTCGACCGTGAGAGAGAAGTCCCCCTTTAGCTGCCTCGCCCTATCAACAAACAGTTCCACTGCCTCAGATGCCTTGATATCTTCATCGGGCTTCCCGAGGCTCGGCACGGTAAGCCCTGGAACTTGATGAACTACCTCACCCGACACTCCAAGCGCCTGGCGGCTGGTCGCGAGAATGCGAACATCGGGACATGTCACCAGCAGACGGTCAGCTAGCTCTGCACATGCTCCAAGAAGGTGCTCGCAATTGTCGAGGATAATCAACACTGACTTCTGAGCCAGATGATCAGAGATAATGTCCACCAGCGCCGTGGGGGGTCGTTCTCTCAATCGGAGAGCAGCAGCGAGCGAATGCTGAACACCCTCAGAGTCGGATACTGATGCGAACTGGGCAATCCAAACCCCATCCGTAAACCTGTCGAGTGCCCTGCTTCCAACTTCAATGGCCAGACGGGTTTTTCCGGTGCCACCAGGTCCGGCCAATGTGATCAGCCGGGAGTCACTGAAGCGTTCGCTGATCTTGAGTAGTTCTTGTGACCGGCCGACAAAAGTGTTCAGTGTTACAGGAAGGTTGTGCGGTCGCTTGGACTCTGACTTCAGGGCTGGGAAGTCATCATCCAACCCTGAGATCATTATCTGATATAGATGCTCAGCTTGTGGTAGATCCTTCAGCCGATGCTCGCCTAGATCACGCATGGACACACCGCCGGAAAGCCTCCGGCCGACTAGCGCAAACGTCTCGGCCGACACCAGAATCTGCCCGCCGTGTCCTGCAGCAGAGATCCGAGCCGCTCGATGCACATCCACTCCCACGTAATCCCGAGCTCCCAGAGTCCCCTCGCCGGTGTGGATGCCAATCCGGACACGAAACTCCCCACGCGTCGGCCAAACGTAATCAAAAAGATCCCGCTGAATGTCAACCGCAGCTGTCACCCCATCAACAGCGTTGGAGAACACACAAAAGAAAGCGTCACCTTCGGTGTTCACTACGAGGCCGCCAGCCGCTCCCACGCGGGATGCAATGATTTTGGAATGAGCGTCAAGCGTGTCCGAATAATGTTCGCCCAACTCGTGCAACAACCGGGTCGAACCCTCAACATCAGTGAACAGAAAGGTGACAGTTCCCGTCGGATATTCCATTAGGTAGGGCTGTTGGGTCGCAGAGACACTCAGGCTACGCGGTCACGTCCAGGGACGTGGTGTATGGGTGATTGGGGCCACCAAGCCTCGGGCCTTGTTTGGGCCATGCCTGGGCCACGGAAGCACGAGAAACGATCAGAAAGAGCACGAAATATCGCGAAATGACCACAGATCTCGAAGCAACCGTTTTCCCTTTTGCGGTTAGCGCGCCGTTCGAGCCCATGAAACGCTCCCCACCGCAAACGAATACAGATACGTGCCGAAGAACGCCGCCGCAATGAACGGCGCTGACTCCGGAATCAGCCACGCAGCCGCAAGAACGACATTTACCCCCAAGATTGCAACAACGGACTTCGTTCTGGCGCGAATGAGGTGCGGCAACGAGAACGGAACAAGCATCGTCAAAGCGTTGACGGCGAATACCGCTATCAGATAG
>CAXMMT010000012.1:0-9872 GCA_964194555.1 uncultured Boseongicola sp.
TATCGACACCGAAGAAGTCGGTCGAGCGGAGATCCGAACCCAGCCAGGATTCTTCGCCCTTAGCGGTGATGGGTTGAGTGTTGGGCGCGATTCAGGCTCGCCCGTTTCTCCTGATTATCGCGATGCATATGAGTTCAGAAACGGTGAGATAGAAAAGGTGGTGGTTGACGTCAGTGGTGATGCTTTTGTCGATCATGAGAAAGAAGCTGTCGCCTGGCTCCTGAGAGATTGACCCGAACTCGGAGTGCAAGCCGCCCATAACAACCGTACGGTTTGTCAATTCGGGGTGGGGACGCGTTGATATGGACGCTGTGTGAGCGTCTGTTTTTTGTCGACTTTGGGTTGGATGGTGGGTGGCTTCTCCAGCATGAGCATCCGGGTGCGCCCAACCCGTCCACTCCCCACCTCCGCAGCTCGGGTCGCTGCCTCCTGGGCAATCTCATCCGCCAGGTCGACGTGTTCCGGAGCGAAGGTGAGCGATGCCCATGAAGCTCGACGGCGGCGCTCCCCATCTCCTCGATTACCGCATCTCGTGTTCGTGCCAAGGCGAGCAATGTGACCGCAGCGACGTGCTCACGAACAAGCCGAAACAGTGACGAGGGAGGTACCTCGCGGCGATCGACGAGTCCCAGCTCGACCAGGCTCGGCAACACCCGAGAGGCTTGGGCCAAACTGACGTCGGAGAGACGGGCGATGGTCCGCAGGTTGAGGTCGGCAGTGGTCTCCGCCAACACGGCAAGGACCCGGCCCTGCACGCCAGGGATCACGGCCTGTATGGGACGGACGAAGTCCATGCCGGCATTGTGGACATATCACTCATGAATGGAACAACTATTTCATTCATGATCGGTAACGACGCATCACTCCGGCACGTAGGCGACAGTAAGGAACGGTTTCAAAGCTCGAAACCCGTATCTTGTCCGTATCTTGTCCGTATCTTGTCCGTCAGAGGACGAGAAACACCGCGAATCAACCGAAATCAACCGACACGAAAACCCTTGCTACGTCTCGTTTTTCGGCGATTCATCCTGGTCAGTGGAGCCCTTCGAGAAGTTTCCCAAACCGGGTGTCGGAGGTTCGAGTCATCCCGAGGGCGCCGGCGCCAAGCCCGTCTCGTGGGCTGTCGCGGAGCGCTGACAACCCACCGAGAGGGGTACGACCTGCGTAGGGCGGCTCTGAGCTACTCGCCGCCTTCCTTCAGTTCGATATCACGATGCGAGTAGCCGTCGCCATCGGTATCCGAATCAGCGAGATTGGCGATAGCCTTCTCTGCAAGATCCGTCCGATAGGCATCATCCGAAACATTCACACCCTGGAGATCAGGTATCTCCGCGGTGGCGATCTCGACTGTCTGGTTCCAGAGATTGACATTCATCACACCGATGCCATTGGTCGCCGGGAAGATCAGACCCAGGATCTCATTCAACTGCCACTCCTGATGTCCCGCGGGCAGAGTCGATCCATTGTCGAGGACCACGTCGACACAGTCGCCGAAGTTGTCCAGACAGTGGATCCAGCCCTGGAACGACGCGGTGAGGAACCGGACGGCGATGTCCTCGTTGCCCGTCTCGGCAATCCACTCGGCATTGACCCAAACCGCATCTTGAAGCATTGCCGTTCCGACATCGTTGAAGTCGATGACGTTCAGATCCTCAGGCTGATACAGCTCACCCGTATCGGGGTTGATCGTCTCCAACACCTGGGCGTACTCGTTGTAGATCATCGCCTCGGCAGCATCTATCTCACCGTTGAGCAGGGCATTCATGGTGAAGTCCTGACCGATCAATTCGACATCCTCAACACCGAACTTGGAGATAGCCGCGGTCAACTCGAACTCGTTGCCGAAGCCCCAGTTCCCGACTTTCTTCCCGGCCCAGTCCGCGGGAGTTTCGATACCAGAGTCGGCAAACGAAACCTCGAGAGTTCCCGAGCGTTCGAACACCTGGGCGATGTTGACGATGTCGGCGCCGCCCTCACGGGAAACCAGTGCCTTGGGCACCCAGGCCAAACCGAACTCAGCGCCACCAGTAGCGAGAACCTGCTGAGGCACGATGTCGACCCCACCCTCGAGGATCTCGACGTCGAGACACTGATCTGCGTAAAAACCGTTATCGAGGGCGACGTAGTAGCCGGCGAACTGAGACTGGGCGAACCACTGCAATTGCAGAGTCACCTCGTCTACCTCATCACATCCCTCGACGCCTGCTCCCCCGTCGTCACCACCACAAGCTGCTACGACCATTGCAAAAGCGGCAAGCCCGAAGACGTATCGTCCCCATAGCGTCGACTTCATGCGTTCCTCCTTATCGAACTTGGACGTGAACCATATCCGGGGACCCGTCCTATTGGCGCAGAGTGGGAAAAAGGTTCCTATTCCCCGGCTCGGAGCGATACATGCCAGGGCATGAACAGGCGCTCTGCGCCGAGAATCAACACATAGAAGGTCACACCGAGAATCGAAGCCACCAGGATCGCCGCCCAGGCATCAGGGAACTGAAAGAGGTTCGCCCGATTGATGATGTACTGGCCGAGAACGTCCTGAGGGCCTCCGAAGTACTCGGCAACGATCGCAGCAATCAACGACAGTGCACTGGCGACCTTGAGGGAGGCAAATAGGAACGGAAGGGCATGAGGGATCCTCACCCGGCGCATCGTCTCGGTCGGAGTCGCAGCGACCGACCGCATCAACTCGAGCTCAGATGGATCTACCTCCAGCAGACCCCGCGTGGTGTTGATCATCACCGGAAAGTAGACCACCACCGCGACCACAGCCATCTTCGAGAGGGGACTTGTGATGGAGAACCAATTATTGAAGATCGGAGCCAATGCAATAATCGGCGTGGCGTTAGCCGAAATTGCGATCGGAAGCATGCCTTCCCGAAAACCCACCCAGCGCGCCGCGGCCAACGAAGTGAGCAGGGCAGCCGATACCCCGATGATGAATCCGCCCACTGCTTCGAAGAGGGTCTTGAACCCGGCACCCCACACCACATCCCATGTCTCGATGAAGCTCGAGATGATCTCGCTCGGCTTGGGCAACACAAATGTCTCGATTCCAAAGAGACGGGTGAGGCCTTCCCAAAGGAGGATCACCACGAGAAAAGACACCAGCGCAGGCAGGTATTTGCCACCAAATTTCCGTATCGCCGCAGGCCCTCGACCACCGACGGGAACATCCCCCTCAAAGGCGCTCAGAACATCCGTCTCATGACTCTCCCGAATGATGTGGTCTCGCTCGGTCATGACTCTCCCCTGCGCAGCGCCTCGCGGACCTCGGTGATCAGCTCGAAGTATCGTGGACTCTCCCGGGTACTCAGATCGCGTTCTGGCGGCAGGTCGATAGCGATCTCACTGCTGATTCTCCCCGGTCGCGGTGTCATCACCAGAACCCTCCTGGAGAGGAACACGGCTTCGGGTATCGAGTGGGTCACGAACACCACCGAAATCCCGGTCTCCCCCCAGAGTCTGAGCACTTCTTGCTGCATCAGCTCTCGGGTCATCTCGTCTAGTGCTCCAAAAGGCTCGTCCATCAACAACAGCGAAGGCTGAAAGGCCAGAGCCCGGGCGATCGCCACCCGCTGCTGCATGCCGCCCGAGAGTTGCCAGGGATAGTGATCGGCGAACGAGTCGAGCTGGACCAAGTCGAGCATCTCCTCAGCCCGTCTCGACCTTTCCTCTGCTGCGAAATCCATGATCTCCAAGGGCAGCTCGACATTCTTGCGAACGGTTCGCCAGTCGAGGAGAGTTGCCGACTGGAAGACCATGCCGTAGTCACGATCGAGCCGGGCCTGGGATGGCGTTTTGGCGTTGACGAGCAACTCCCCAGAAGTCGGCTCGAGAAGGTCGGCGACGAGACGGAGAAGAGTCGACTTGCCACATCCTGAGGGGCCGATCAACGAAACGAAATCACCGGTCTCCATCACCAGATCGATGTCGGCCAGGGCCTGAACGGCGTCGACGCCGCTGCCAAAGACCTTTCCCACTCCACGAGCATCCACGACCATGGTCACGTCGACTGCCTCCTCGTAGCGGCGACGAGACGATGCTCCACCAGCGTGACCGCACCCACAAAGACCATCCCGGCGAGCCCGGCGATGATCACGGAGGCGAACAGCTTCTCCGGAGCCGCGGTGAACTGCTGTGAGAACTGGAGCAGGTCACGTCCCAATCCTCCCCTGAAACCGGCGGGCAGTTCACCGACGATGGCACCGATCACGCTGGCAGCGGCAGAGACTTTCAGCGCAGTGAAGATGTAGGGCATCGCCGCGGGTACCTGGAGTTTCCACAGTGTCTCCCGGGGCGAGCTTGCATAGGACCGCATCAACTCGACCGTCGTCGGTTGTGGTGAGCGCAGCCCCCGCATGGTGTTGATCACGACCGGGAAGAAGGTCAGATAGGCGGCAATTATCGAGACCGTCAACCATTGGGGGATGTCGAGCTTGCCGCCCCAGACCACCACCATCGGAGCGATGGCCAGAATGGGCACGGTCTGGGAAGCGACCACGTAGGGCATAAACGCTCTCTCGGCGGTCCGCGATCGGACGAAGAACACGCCAAGCCAGAACCCGATCGACCCACCGATGAGGAACCCGACCAAGGCCTCCCTCAGGGTGAAGATGGCAGCCTTCACCTCGACAAAGAGGAGAATCGGGCCATTCCGCTGGGCTGGTTGGAACAATGCGCCGACTATGTCCCAGGTGTGAGGCAAGACCCGGTCGGAGGGGTCCACCGGCTCGGTCCACTCCAGGGCAGTCCAAACGAACTTGTACCCCTCCCAAAGACCGACGAAAACGACGATCAGAGTCAGGATGGAGAGCCCACCCCAGACGAATCTCGATGATGACGTCTTCCCGGCGGGTTCGCTCATGGCGGCGAAAGCCTAACCGGGGAGAACTGCCTCCTGGAGTCGGGCTCTCCTCTTCGTCCGCGTCGGATTCACAGCACGCCGACTCCACAGCAGACAGAGCATGCCGATACTGTCGTATGGCCAACATCATCGCCCACAGGGGCGCACGAAGCCTCGCACCGGAGAACACTCTCGTTGCTGCCCGCAAGGCACATGCGGTCGGTGCCGACCTGTGGGAGACAGACGTCGCTGTCACAGCCGACGACCAGCTGGTGCTGATGCACGACGACTCGATGATGCGGACAACCGACGTCGCAGACAGATTTCCCGACCGCATCCCCTCACCTTTCTCCACGTACACCCTGGCCGAGATCCGATCACTCGATGCCGGCTCTTGGTTCGAACGCGACGACCCGTTCGGACAGATCGCCAACAACGCTGTCGAGCCCACGGACCTCGCAACCTATCCGGGGTCGAAGGTCCCCACGCTTCGGGAGGCCTTCGAGCTGACACTCGAGCTGGACTGGTTCGTCAACCTCGAACTCAAGGCCCAACCCGCACCCAAGGACTCTTTCGACCTCGTGAGCGCTGTCCTTGCTGTAGCTGAAGAGGTGGGGATTGGACCCGAACATCTCCTGTTTTCATCTGCACAGCACGAATGGCTCAAGGCCGCGAAGCAGCGCGAGCCCTCCTTCGAGGTTCAGGCCATCCTGGGGCTGTTCCCTCAGGACGCCATCGACTTCAGTGATCCGTTCTTCGACACCTTCAACCCTCGATACACGCGCCTGACGATCGAACAGATCAAGACGGTCCTTGTCTCGGGGATCAAGCTCAACCCCTACACTGTCAACGATCCGGCAACCATCGTTCGGCTCGTCGACATCGGTATCACGGGTTTCATCACGGACTTCCCACAGCGAGGAGCTCGGTGACATCTTCACCTACAACCACAGCACCGCACCGATTCTGCATCGTCAACTGCTATCCGGCTGTGAGCCGAGAAAACTTCGATCGAGCCGACGTTGGTCACCCCCATTTCATGTTCAAGGACTTCCTACGCCGGGAGGCTCCTAACGCGACCAGCAATGTCGTCTATGTGGCTGACCCGGAATTCTCCCTGCCGGCCGGCAGTTCGATCGACGACTTCGCTGGGTTCATCTGGACCGGATCGGACCTCACCGTCTATCACACGGATGACTCGCGTGTTGCCGCGCAGATCAGCTTCGCGCGCGAACTCATGCACGAGGGGGCGGCCAGTTGGGGGAGCTGCTGGGGCATCCAGTTGGCATCACTGGTGGGCGGAGGCGATGTAGCGATGAACCCTCGAGGCCGCGAGTGGGGTATTGCTCGCGACATCGAGCTGACCGAAGCCGGGCGAACATCGCCGATGCTGGCGGGAAAGCCAGCCGTATTCGACGGGTTCATCATGCATCTCGATGAGGTTACGCTTTTGCCCGAAAGCACACCCTCGCTTGCCACCAACACGCACACCCTTGTGCAGGCCGCTGTTATCGAGGAGGGCGCTGGCTCATTCTGGAGCACGCAGTATCACCCCGAATACAATCTATATGAGATGGGTCGTCTTATCGCTGCGAGGGCCGAGGCCCTGGTCCGGGAAGGCCTGTTCCCCGACGAAGCATCGGTTGCCGTCTACGCAGCCAAGATGATAGGGCTCGCTGCCGACCCGGACTCGACAGAGCTGAGGGAGGAGCTCGGTGTCGGCGATGACCTCATCGACCCAAGGCTCCGAGAGATCGAGCTGCGCAACTGGCTACGGTTCATCGACTCACGAACTGCGTAGTGGCAGCCGAAGTGCTCATCAAAATGCGAGGAGCCGTACGAGCTTTGTACGCCTACCTCATTGTCCCGACCGCCACCGCAAACCGATCGCCGTCATCGGTGTACCAGTGGTCGAGTCGCATTCCGGCGGCGTCGAACTCTCGCTCGACCTGAGTCCTGGAGAACTTGCAGGAGACCTCCGTGTGAATCTCCTCCCCGGCAACGAAAGTGACAGCCAGGTCGAGAGCGCGGATATTGGCAACAACGTCGCGTGAGGCTCGCAGACTCTGTGACATGCACGACAACTCGCGATCAAACCGGGTCACGTGCTCGAAGGCATCCACCGGGATGTCACCACCCAACTCCCGGTTGATGACATGGAGGATGTTCTTGTTGAATTCGGCCGACACTCCCTGAGTGTCGTCGTAGGCGGCGATCATCGTCTCCTCGTCCTTGACGAGGTCAAGTCCAAGCAAGAAAGCGTCCCCGGGCTCCAGAGCAGCGACAACAGAACGGAGAAGCGAATGGCGAAGCGTCGGGACGTAGTTGCCGATCGTGGAGCCGAGAAAGACGATGAGTCGACGTCCCCTTCGTCTTATCTTGCCGAGATCGGGAACGTAGTCACCTACCAGACCCTCGACCTCGAGCCACCTGTAGTCATCGCAGAGACGCAAAGCGGCAGCACGCAGCGCCTCCTCGGAGATGTCAACAGGGACGTAACGGCGTCCACTGCTGTTCTCATGCATCGTCTCGATCAGCATTCGGGTCTTGTCCGACGATCCGGAGCCGAGTTCGATCAATTCGTCTGGTTGAACCTCGACCATGATGCCTTCGGCCCGCTCAGACAGAATCTCGGTCTCGGCGGTGGTCAGGTAGTACTCGGGTAACCGGGTTATCTCGTCGAACAACTCGGACCCCCGGGCGTCATAGAAGTACTTGGAGCCGAGATGTTTGCGGTAGGCCGTCAAACCGTGACGAACATCCTCGATCATCTGGGCCTTGTGATCGGTGGGAGCGGTGAGATGGGCCACCGTCACCGGCGCATCTCCCCCGCCCCTCATTGGACTCCCTCGTGATCCAAGGAAACGGTTTCGAAGCTCTCTTCGGTGAGAATCACCAAACTGTGCTCCGGGACTCCCTCCCAAGGGTCGGAGGCGTCAAGTGGCTCCGACGCCACCCAGTTGCCATGGTCGGTCCTGAGCGTATAGAGCGAGTTGACTTCAGTTCCGGCAGACGTCCTGGCCGCGACAATCCCTGATCCGGAAGCAACCACCAGATTGAGTGCCGCGGCACGGTCGGCGGCAACCACCGTTTTAGCAACGCGTCGGATGACCTCGGCGACCGCATCGGAGATCTCCATGCCGGGATCATCATCGATCTGTTGGCCAACGAGGTGAAAGAGAGCCAGAGAGTCATTCATCGAAGTGACCTCCCCGAACCTGGCGTCTGACAAAGTGTCGAGAAGCGAGCGACCCACCCCGTCGCGAAACCCCCCTATCCATCCGTTGTGGACAGCGGCGAGCCCGCCCGACACGAATGGGGCCACGTTCTGGGGACCATGGGGGATGCCGGGAGTTGCCGAGCGAACCGCTGCCAGTACGGGCGTTCCACTGAGGATCGGCGCCAGGTCTGTGAGGTTTGGATCAGCCCACGGCGATTTGTCTGTGATATAGCGGAGGGGCTCGGTGCGGCCCTCCACCCACCACGCCACACCGGTCCCGTCGACATTGACATGACCCCACAACAGCTCCTTTGGCGCGTATGCCGCATGCTGCAACGAATGAGGAGGGTCGTAGAGAATGGCCGACAGCGGAAGGGGACCGTCCCCTACGTATCCGGCGATCCGACACATCTAGACGTCCCAGGCGAGACGGATTCCAGAGAAGATCTGCCGTCTCAACCGGTAGTCCCAATTCCGAAAGCTGCTTCGGGTGACCGCTGTCGAGGTCGCCCAGGATGCGCCACGAAGCACGCGGTAATCGGCGTCGTCGAAGAACACTTCCGAGTACTCGGGATATGGAAACGGTGTGAAGCCCGGGTAGCCGACGAACGGCGAGGACGTCCACTCGTAGACATCGCCGAGAAGCTGCTCAACTCCATAGGCGGACACCCCCGACGGGTAGCTACCCACCGGGGCAGGGGCCCAACGTGACTGACCGACGTTGGCAAGCTCCGACGAGGGAGCTGTGGAACCCCACGGGTAGATTCTCGGTGTTGTCGCCTCGGGTCCCCACGATGCCGCCTTCTCCCACTCGAACTCCGTCGGCAGACGGCCACCGGCGAATCGCGCGAACGCCTCCACCTCGTGGAACGACACGTGCTGGACAGGCTCGGACAAATCGAGGTCGAGGATGTGCCCGAACCGACGGATCAGCCAGCCACCGCCAACCTGGCGAATCCACCCCTGGGGAGCCTCGATATTTTCGTCCGTCCGCCAATCCCAGCCCTCGGAGGTCCACAGGTCCCGGCGGTCATACCCGCCGGCCTCAACGAATTCTGCGAATCGCCTATTGGTGAGAGGAAACCGATCGATTCCAAAGGCGGAGACCTCTACCCAATGTTGGGGACGCTCGTTGTCGTAGGACTCCGTTCGCTCGTCTGTGCCCGCCAGGAAAGGCCCGCCAGGAATACGGATCTGCTCGGAGTCATCCACCGCGCTCTCATGCCGGGGTGGAGCAAAACCGGCCACTGCATACGGCTCGAGGTTTTCTCGAAGGTCGAGCGCTTGAAGGATGGTCTCGTGATGCTGCGCCTCGTGCTGAATGACCATCTTGAACACATAGCCGTCACGAAGCAGCGGATCGTTGGGATCGAGGTCGACACGTTCCAGGATCGCCAAGGCATCGCCGCGAACCTCGTTGGAATACTCCACAGCCTCATCCCGATCCAACAGCGGTAGATCTCCCCTTGTCCATCGGGGATTGTCGAACGGGTTGTACATCTCGTCGTAGAGAGGGTCGTGTGGCGCCCGTCCGTCCAGTTCTCGAAGCAGCCAGAACTCCTCGAAGTTGCCGACATGACCGACATCCCAAACCAAAGGACTCATGATCGACGACTGCTGACTATGGACGTCGTCGTAGCTGAGCGGGTCGATCAGTTGCCTCGTCCGCTTTCGATATAGCTTCAGGCCAGCCGCCAGACGACGACGGGCCTCGACCTCGGGCAATTGATCCCCGCGAATATCGGTGGTCATGCGGCCCCTCTCATCGCATGGTCGGGATCAGACCAGGCCAGAGCCGCCCGCGAG
>CAXMMT010000013.1:0-1831 GCA_964194555.1 uncultured Boseongicola sp.
TTCATGCCGGCGCTGATCACGCCATTCGGTCAACGGGGTGAAATCGATATCAGGGCACACACTTCCAATATGCGGATCCTGGCTGAACGCGGGATTGAGGGCTACCTGATCGGCGGGTCTAATGGGGAGGGTCCATATCTCGAGCCGGGAGAACGCGCCCGACTGGTAAAGGCAGGCAGACGGCGTAAAGCCCACTTCATGGTGGGGATCGCCGCCCAGTCGACTCGGTTGGCATTGGCCCAGGTCGCTGAGGCAACTGAAGCCGGGGCCGACAGTCTTCTCGTCCTCACGCCAACGACACTTGTTCGCGATCGTGATGAGGCGATCCTTCGTTTCTATCGAAGTGTCGCCGATCGTTCCAGCGTCCCGATGTTCCTGTATTCCGTGCCACCCGTCACCGCGTATTCGCTGCCTGTGGATTTGATCTGGCGTCTGTCGCGTCATGAAAACATCGCCGGGATGAAGGACTCGAGCGGTGATGTGGTCAGACTGCAATCGATCATCGAGGCAACGCCGACAGACTTTCTTCTCTATTCAGGTTCGTCTCGAGCTCTTTCGGGGGCGATGGCCGTCGGGTGTCACGGTGCGATCACCGGGAGTGGCAATTACGCACCTCAATTGGTGCTCGAGACATTGGAGGCTGCGAGGACCGAACCAGCAACCGCTCGTCGCCTCCAGAAACGTCTGAGCGCCCTCAGCTCGACTGTCGAGGCACATGGTGTACCTGGGGTAAAAGCTGCGGCCAAGGCAGCCGGTTTGGACCCTGGGTATCCGAGGGAGCCACTGACTCGGCTGTCCAGAGGTGTCGAGACATCGATCGCAAAGCTGATTACCTGAATATTCGTTCCAGTTTCTTGTAGCAACTACGATCCGTCTTCTTCACGACACACAAGGAGACGCACGTGTCCAAGTTCCTAAGTGAGGAGTGGGCCTTGGGGGTCACTTCCGCCCTCGCCACCCACGACGGTTTCAAGAATGCCATCGGTGCCGCCGACCTGGCAATTCAGTTCGAGACCGAGGACGGCCCCGACGGTGAAGTCAACTATTACCTCTCGGCCGGCGGTGGAACTGCCACCATGGCTCTCGGTGATCTCGATGGCGCCGACGTCACCGTCAAACAGTCGTATGACACTGCTACAGCAATCTCAAAGGGCGACCTGAATACACAGACTGCATTCATGACCGGCAAGCTCAAGGTCTCGGGCAATCTGGCCAAGCTGATGATGCATCAGAACGCGATTGCCCAGTGGGGGGCGGCGGTCGGCTCTCTCGACGTCGAGTATTAGGCATTTGTGATCGCGAATTTTGGGACCCCCGAGGGCCCGAATCGTCGTGTTGATCCAGTGTCCCTCATCGGGCTTCAAGCTTCTTCCTGATTCCGTGTCGATTCGCAGCGGGTAGCTTCGTCATTCAGATGTAGCTTCGTCTACAGAGACGAAGGGCACCAACAAGAAGGGAACCCAAGATGCCTAAGTATGCAGCACTTATCTATGGCAACGCCGACGACGAAACCAGGGAGCCTCCGCCCGAAGTGATGCAACAGATCACAGGCGAGTACATGGAGTTCGGCCAGGTCAACGAAGGGTCTCTCGCCGGTGGCGAAGCCCTTCACCCGACCGCGACGGCTACGACGATCACCATGAGTGAAAAGGGGGGAACACCCACATTCACCGACGGGCCTTTCGCCGAGACCAAAGAAGTCCTCGGTGGCTTCTACTTGATCGACGCCGACGACCTCGACGGCGCACTTGCTGTGGCCCAGCAGATCCCCGGTGCGTGGTACGGAAAAGTCGAGGTCCGTCCCGTGATGGAGTTCAGCGACACCGGCGAA
>CAXMMT010000014.1:0-8589 GCA_964194555.1 uncultured Boseongicola sp.
CCTACACCTGTTCCGACGGTGATGTAGACGAAGTCGGTGAGTCCGACTCCGGCTCCCCACGAGCCTTCCCCCAGGACGGAACCATTGACGTCGGTGTCTATTGCCACAGAAACCTCCACCCCGTCGCCAATGATCTCCAGCACCGGGGTCTGTGCCCAACCCGGCTTGGGTGTCGTGGTGATCACCCCGTATGAGTCGTGATGCGGTCGTAATTCTACGGGACCGAAGGATGCAATCCCCACCGAGTCGAGTTGAAACTGGTTGAGGTACTCGACAACCAAGGCAAGGGTGGCTCCAGGGTCAGTGGTGGGTATTCGTTGCGGCGTCGAGAGGTCGATGGGCGATGTCCCCACTGCCACCAGGGTTTTGGTCCCACCGAGTTCCACGGCTCCGTAGAGAGGCATGGGGGAAATCTAGAACGAGCCGCCAAGCTTGTACTTCGACTTGCTCGAACATTATCGAAACGTTGAGGACTGGTTGGAGCGATGGGCATCGAAGAGCTGGGCCTTCGCGGAATCAAATGAACCTGAAATCCCCCCGAAGTACGCGGTGGTATAGAGGGGACAAACCTGGACGCTAGAGCGACAGATGCAATCGAAGCGCTTCGTCAACCTGAAGCATCAGTGACGCCGGCAGCGAGCCAAGATTGGAGCCAACCCGCTCAGTAGAGACAGAGCGAACCTGTTCTGCTTGAGCCTTGGAGTCACGGTCAAGACCGCTTTCCTCAGCTGTGACAGGAACCTGAAACGGGTAGACGCGTGACACATTGGAGGTGATTGGCACCACTGTGAGAACGCCTCGACCGAGGCGGCCAGCAGTGGTGTTGGCGTCGTCGTTCGAGACGATCACGGCTGGGCGTGGGGAGGCTGATTCGTCAGCTAGCGGCTGGCCAAAGTCGACGAGCGGAGCATCCGGACTGCGGTACGGACAACTGCCTGGTGCCCTTGTGCCACCCACCCATTGCTACGGGCTTCACGCCGCAGCCGACTCATGACCTCACTTTGGGATCAGGAAGCGGCGGCGGAGTATGCGCCGGGCTGACCTGCAGCAATGCCAACGTTTCCTCGATGGCACGGTCTAGCTGAGGGTCCTTGCCCGAGAAGTAGTCGGTTGGTGAGTGGATCACCTCGATATCTGGATCGACCCCGTGGTTCTCGACCCCCCACTCCTTGCCTTCGAGCCAGAAGGCGTACCGTGGCTGAGTTATCGAGGTCCCATCGACAAGCTTGAATCGTCCGTCGATTCCGACGACTCCGCCCCACGTCCGCACACCGACCACGGGACCAACGCCAACGGCCTGAATAGCCGCATTGATGATGTCCCCGTCCGAACCGGAGTACTCATTCGCCACCAGTACCACCGGTCCTCTTGGTGCCGCCTGCGGGTAACTCTGCGGCTCTTCGTTGTGCCGGCCGTGAGTCCACCCGACTAGCCGTTTGGTGAGACGGGAAAGCACGAGCTGGCTCGTATGCCCGCCCCGGTTGTAACGGACATCGACGATTAGACCCTCCCGACGGGCTGCATGACGCAGGTCCCGGTGCAACTGGGCCCACCCGGTACTCATCATGTCGGGGATGTGCACATACCCCAGTCGTTCGTCCCCAAGCTCTTCGACATGTTGGCGCCGGGACCGCACCCAATCCTGGTACCGGAGCGCCTCTTCGTCGTCTAGCGGCAAGACCACGACTCGCCGGTCCGACTCGCCACGACGCAAAGTCAGTTCCACCGGCTTCTCTGCTGCACCAATCAGGCTTCCGGCCGGACCGAGCAAAGGGTCAACAGCGCCTCCATCCACCGCGACTATCAAGTCACCCTCGCGCGCGTCTACACCTGCGGCTCGTAGCGGGGATCGGGCCGCAGGATCGCTCGACTCTCCGGGGAGGATCCGGTCGAGCATCCAACCCTCACCGGTGGGAGACATGTCGGCTCCGAGAAGACCGAGGCGGCGATCCTGGTCACCCGGAGGATCAGTCGGTATCACATACGCATGGGAGGTATTGAGCTCGCCGCCGAGCTCCCAGAGCAGGTCGACCAGGTCGTCGTGGGTGGCGATCGTTTCGACGGTGGGTCGCCAGCGTGCCACGACCTCATCCCAATCGACACCATCCATGTCTTCGCGCCAGAAGTGGTCTCGCATGAGCCGAGCTGTCTCGTCGAACATTTGCATCCACTCGGATTGCGGATCGATTTCGAATCTCAGCCTCGACATATCGATCTTGACGAGTGCCGGGTCTTTCTTCTCCACCTTCCGATCAGAAGGGACCACGCTGAAGGTTTGCTTGTGACGCACCACGACTCGCTGACCGTCGCCCGACACCGAATGGTCGGACACTTTGTCCACCAATGTTTCGACGGTGCGCTTTTCCCACGACCAGAGCTCGAGCGTATCGGGGGTCGGATCGCTGACGACGCCGGCGCGACGGGTTCCGAGTTGCCCGGTGTCCCTTTTGTCCTCGATCCAGAGAACCCCGCCGTCGCATGGCTGAAGATTCCGGTAACGGCCTGATGCCACGGGGAAGGGGACCGCTCGATCTTCTGAACCGTCGATGTCGAGGTCGGGACTGACCGGGTAATCGGCCGGGTCAGTGGTGCCGCTGCCGGGTTTCCCCTCCTCCTGCTCTGTCTCCTGAGGACTGATCCTCCAGCCGTCGGCGCTCGGGCCGAAAGGCGGGGGCTCTTCTGCTGAAATTGGGATGAGCCATGGTCTCGTGCTCGCTGCGAACGAGAGGGCGAACTCGTGGGCGTCGTAGTCGGGGTCGAACGTCCTGTCGGAGAGGAACACGACGTGCTTGCCGTCCCGGGAGAAGGCCGGATCGTGATCGTGGAACGTACCGGACGTCAACTCCAACGGATCGTCGTCCGACCGGGTGTCAAGGATCATCAACTGGTGGACAGAGTCTCCTACCTCAGTGGGCTGCGACCACATCAAGTACCGTCCGTCTGGCGAGAAGCGCGGCGTGAGAGCCTCACCGTGAACCGATCGGCCGACGGGACGCACGGGGTGGCTGTCACCTTCGGACACGTCGACGATCGAGATGGCACCATCATGGGAAATCACAGCAACCCTGTCGCCTGAAGGGTCGCTGACAAGATGGAGCACCCGCCCGAGCATCCCCGAGCACACCCTTCTGGGAGGCTCCTGCCCGGCCAGATGATGAATCTCGAGGCAATCGTCACCCTCTGCGTCGGTGACGAACGCGCCGTAGCCGCTCCGCCCGAGCACTACCGGCTCCCGAGCCCTGACTCCTGAGTCGGCTATCAGGGATCGCGCCGGGCCCTCGCGGTGCGTCAACCAGAAGGCGTTGCCTCGCCACGTCAGCAAACTGGCATCCGCACCGTGGTCTGGCATCAGCCGGCCGAGGGCCTTGGTCGGCTGGGCCCGGCGTCGCTGTGGCTGTGCCCCGGGAACGATCACCTCGATTTGGCGTGGCTCAGCATCCAGAGAGCCCAGCATCAGGATCTTGCCTCGGCTGTGCCAGACGACACGTCGCCCGTCGGTGGTGGCGTCGCGAACGTAACCCTGGTCGGGTCCCTGGAACGTGAGCTGACTGGACTCCCCGGTAGGATCTGAGACGTCGTCAAAGACCCAGAGATTGGCCTGCTCGGTTGCCTTGGCCGCCGGCCCGGGGAGCCGCGCCGCCCGGTCCGACACGAAGACGAGCTTGCCATCTACCCACATCGGGTCTACGAGAGAGGCGGGCTCGTCGGACAGCAGACGATCCCACGTCCCATCGCCCGATCGATCCAACCACAACCTTGGCGCGGTGCCGCCTCGATAGCGTTTCCAGTGTGCCGGCGGTCGCGATCCTGGCGTGGAGAGAGCCACTGTCCCGGAGTCGCTGACGGCCAATCCCCAGGCCGGGCCATACCGCAGCCGTTCGACCGATCCATCGAGGCCAACTGCTTTGACAACCACGTGACGCAGGTTGAATTCACCCGCATGTGTAGCGGCCAGGACCCTTCCGTCGGTCGTCCATCCCAGAACCAGGGTGTTCTTTGCCCCCCACCACGTGAGGCGCTGCGGCGAGGTACCGTCGACTACGGAGACTGCATAAACCTCAGGATGTCCGTCCCGGAATGAAACGAAGGCGATGTGTTCGCCGTCCGGGGAGAAGCGGGGATTGCGTACTGGCTCACTGTCATCGGTGAGACGCCAGGCACGCCCGCCGCTGACGGAGGCCAACCAGATGTCGTCGGCGGCGACGAAGGTCAAAAGGTCCGCATGGAGGTGGGGATACCGGAGATAGGTAGGCACTCAACCACGATAACCGTCCGGTCATCGATCGCATCTCAGACCGTGGTCAGACCGACCGAAGAACCGGGACGTGCTGGGGCGAGGAGGCCCATCTGCAACGGGGTAAGAGCGACATCGCTGTGTCAAACATGAGGCAAGTGAGGCACCGGTTCGAACCTTCGGAAGACAGCCGTCCGATTGTCAGCGACGAACCACCAGAGCCAGAAGAAGGATCCTCTCAGCGTCTCGGAATTCCCAATACAGCGACACCCCGAGATCATGAGTCACGATCTTGAGAATCCAAGCGATCCCCTTCTCGCCCTCAATCCTCCCCTGGCGCGCCCATCCCGATGCATGGTCCACCATCAGTCGTCGATATCACCCAAGTCGAAGTTGTGGTTCTCTCCAAGAAACCATGAAGAATTAGGACGTGTCAGATCGACAATTAGAGCAACTACGTGCTGATGTGACTCCTGATCGGTGGGGATCTCAAACGCCAGTCAAACAGTCACGCACAATGCGGGTTATGGGCGGCTGTAGCGTCAACCCACCGAGAGGAAGGAAGTCTGTGATCACAAGAATCTGGCGGGGCTGGACCCGCTCAGAGGACACCGACGCCTCTGCGGAAAACATCATCAGGACAGGCATCGCTGAATACAAGGCGACCCCTGGCAACCGAGGGCCTATCTGATCAGAGGACCGGATGGTGAACGCACCGAGTTCCTGACGGTCAGCTTCTGGGACGATCACGAGTCGATCGTTGCATTCGCCGGTGAGGAGATCGACCAGGCCGTCTTCTACCCCGGCAGGGGTCGTCGTTCAATCGAGAATCTCCGGGCGTGCGACATGCGCTGGATGCCAGAGCGTCATCGGTCGGAGCCGGTCGATGGCTCCAGGATCACAACGGCGGTCTCAGCCGACCGAAGTGCCGCGTAGCCGTCCAAGTCCGTATTCACTTCGCGCCACCCGGCCCACAGTCGCGAGCGTTCCTCTCCCTCTGCAGCCCGCCCTCTGACCGTGCGTCGGCCGTCGGCGAGATCGACCCTGGCTTCGGGATGCGCTTGCAGATTGAGCCACCACGCAGGCTCGCCATCGGCCCAGCCGTTCATCGCCATGGTGACCAGGTTCGGACCATCCTCGATGTACCCGAGGATCACACTCCGCTCCTGGCCGGTGCGACGCCCGGTGGTCGTGAGATGCATCATTCCCCAGCGGTTGGCCTTCGCCCGCCTCAATCCGAATCGGCGACCGGTAAGGCGGTACAAGCCGCGGTGTGCAGACCAGAAGAGGCGAACGAACCACCTCGGAGGAATCCGCGCTCGTTCTTTCCGCTCGTCTGACATCGGGCGCTTCAACCTTCCGCTTCAAAGACTATCTGATTCGATAGATTCGGTCCTATGGAACAACCAGAGTTGAGGAGTCTGTTCGATGGGTACATGGACTGTTTCGACCGGCTCGATGGACCGGCAGCGGCCGCCTACTACTCGGCTCCCTCGTTTGTGGTCAAGAACGGTGGCATCGCCAGGTTCGGACCTGACGAGAAGTCCGACTATTTCACGGGGCTGATGGACTCCAACGCCGAGATTGGCGAACACGTTTGGGAGATCAACGAATTCAACGTTGATCTGCTTGCACCCAATGGGGCCATAGCCACAATCCGATGGATAGCACGGAGACCGGACCGATCCCTGATCTGGGACTTCGCGGACACATACGTCCTGGGCGATGACGGTGACGGTTGGCGCATCCTGGGTGACATAGTCCACGACTCCTATTAGGAGCCGTACCCGGCGCCCACAACGGCTCCTATGCATCTGTTTTGCTTGTCGTGAAGAGGCAGGTCGGTTCTCTTCCGCTGAGCGCTGTCTCCCTTCGATGACCGGCGGGTCCGCCTACGTCCACTGCCGGCGAACTCACTCGCGGTCGGCGAGTTCCTCGCGGATCGCTTCGTCCAACTCGCGTTGTGCCTCAGCCGCCCACCACAGATGATCCTCGGGATGCCACCCGAAGCCGCGATGGTCTCGTTGCCACTCCCGGTCGTGGTACTCGTCGAGGACCCGGTGGAGATTGTGTCGTGACGCCTCCCGTTCGACTCGTAGCTGGTTCAGGTACGCCTCCCGATCAGAAGCCGCAACGTAGGTCAGCTCGTCGAACCGCCTCTCCTCCAACAAGGTCAGAGCATTGTCCTCGGTCCCCTCCGATGAAGACCAGAATCGGACCGCCCGCACGATCTCGTGGTTCCACACCGGCCAACCTGCCGGACGCCACCGGCGGGTAACAGGGACCTTGTCCAACCGCAGTAATCGTGCCAGCGCTTCGGCGGCGGGAGGGTGGGCATGCCAGGGCACCTCCGCCACCGGGAGATCCACCACCAACGCGACTGAAACTGCGTCTAACGAATCTGGACCGTTCAACAATTCACCGAACAGGTAGGCATCCGTGATGATGAATCCATCCCACGCCTCAGCCGCCGACAAACTCTCAGCGACTGATCCCAGTCGACCAACAGCAGTAGAGAACTTCACCAGACCATTCTGCCAACCAGCAACCCTCGGTGCATAAGTCCCGTTGTGAGCGAACGACTCAGAATTGAGCAGGCTGCTGAAACTCAACCACGTTGCCGGAAGGATCAGCAAAAAGAATCTGCTTACGTCCTCGATTCTCAACAATGTCGCTTCTGAAGATCACGCCATCGGCCTTCAGTTTCGAGACGACGGATTCCAACTTATCTACAACCAAGACGAACCTGGACCAGCCTCCAGGACTGGGGACAGCACCATCAAGCATCGGTCTCGAAGCTGACGCCTTCGGCCCCGCAAGCCACAACGTCAGATCGTCATGTACCAAACTTGCGAACGCAGCAACCTGCATTTCGACATCGAACCCAAGCTTTGAAACGTAGAAGTCAACGGCTTCTGCCACGTTGTCCACGATGTATCTAACAGTTGCCATCTTCTCTGGCTCCTCTATTGGCCTCTGGTCTAGAACCTACCGATTCACAAGCATGGTGCGGTTGATCCCGAAACGCATAAGTGCCGTTGTGTGCGGCTAGTAGCAGAGCACCCGGTCGGCTTCGAAAGTGAGTTCGACGAGCTTTGCTGGGGTAGCGAAGGACGCACCCTTGTTCTCGATATCGGACTCGAGAATGCCTCGAGTCTTTGACGACCCTCCCGAGACGTAGATGGGAACTCCTGCATCAACCACCGACGGCAGAGTTTCGCTCAAAGCTCCCGTCCCGATTCCCTTGGTGTGCTCGACCACTGCGTCTTTCATGAGATAGGCCGCATCTCCAGCGCAGAAGATCGTGACGGTGTGACCGGCCTCCGCCGCCGACTTGGCGACGAGAAACCCGAGGGCTGCTCGCGTTGGTGCTTCCGGCCCGTGTGTGATGTGTACTAGCAGTGATCCCAACTTGGCTCTCCTGGTCTCGGGGGTGACGAGTATGACATCGGCACGCCGGGGAATGCTCGGCCCAATGTTGTGACACCGTGCCCATAAGTGCCGTTGTGTGCGGCTGCTACCGAGTCATCTCGCCAAGAGCTGCGAATCTGAGCATGTGCGCCTGACCGGCGTGAAGTGCATACTCATCGAGCATCTTCACCAGTGTGGCCCGAAGCGTTCGTCCCGTGCCATCTCCGATGGAGTCGAGGGACGGCATTGCAGATATTGAGCGGTTCGCCGTATCGACTTCCGAAAAGTACAGATGAAGGTCCTCCCCAACGGTCGAAACCGAACCACCCGCATAATCCTCTTCTCCGTAGACCATCAGGTGGTCACCTCCGCCGAGTCCCCACGTCACATAGTGATGTTCCATCTGGGTCATGTGGCGGACCAGGCCCATCACGGATAGCTCAACGGGCGGGATCGACCAGGCAACGAGCTGCTCTTGAGAAAGATCACGCAACTTCCGAACGAACTCATGACGCTGATATTTGAGCCAGGATTCCAAGAACTCCCTCGGCTCCGTATTCGGGTCCGGCTCCTCCCTCGCAGAGAAATCAACGGCGGCCAGAGCTTCGACTCCCACCTCCACGACACTACCCACACCCAGCAATATGTACATTCTTGGGCGGGTCTATTGATAGGCCCGACCTCAAACTCGACCCTACTCCCGAGCAAGTCTCAACTGACGTGCGAGGCCATTCGGGCGCACACGACCCGCACTGTGTGCGGCTCAGGATGCTTCGACCAAATGCGGGCTGCACGCTGTGCCCCGATCTCTGGTCTAGTCGCGGAAGTCGGGGAAGACTTCGGCTGCGACCTTTTCGAGTTGATCCCGGGTAGCCGCCCGATGCGAGGCGAGGAAGCCATCTAGGAGCGGATCTGAGGGATTGTGCAGATAGAACGTGAAATCG
>CAXMMT010000015.1:0-25825 GCA_964194555.1 uncultured Boseongicola sp.
CCACCGAGATCATCGAGCCGCAAAGCACTGGCGTGCCGAAGACGTTCTGTCATTCGGCTTCACCTCCCACTACGAACTCATGTGGGAAATGTTTCGCAAGACAGCGCTCGGAATGGCCGGAGAGAACGTGATCGTGGTTGCAGATCAGACGGTCAACCCCGATGACGTCGCTGGAGGAATTCGGATCGAAACCAATGCCGGCCAGATTGATCTAGGGGAGTCCCACGTACTCGAACCATGCGTCGAGTTCACCCGGTTCATGACATCTCGTCCGGATGCGAGCGCTCAGGAGGTCAAAAACGACCGTGAGAAGCTGCGTAATGGCGTTCGTGGTTATGCAGTGGGCATTCCCGGCCCCAACCCGGTCGAAGTCGGTCTGGGAGATCTCGTTTCCCTCCGAACGCTGTGAGCCTCAACAAGAACAGCCCGGCCGACTCAGGCCGGGATGATTGCTTCGGTCAGGGCGCCATGTGAAAGCCCGAGATCCTTCTCGATTCCACTAGCAGCCCACTTGGCCGCTTTTTCACGTTCTATGACCGCCGGATGCGCGACTACCTGAAGCGATAGCCCATCGAGAAGCGACAACGCCCTCCATGCCGTGGCTTCGACGTCCACGTCATCGAACTCCCCGGTCTCTATTCCGTGGCGGATCACCTCTGAGAGAAGACTCTGCCATTCGATGTTCAGATCGCGGGATCTCTCTCGAACTGCGTCGTTTCGTCCAGCCTCGGACCAAGCATCGAGCCAGAATTGAAAGGTTTCGTCGTTGTCGGGGTCGGCCCAAGCCGCGAAGTATGCGGCGAGTTTGCCGGTGGGTGAATCGGCGAGGTCCATCCGCTCGCGGGTCGCCGACAGATCGGTCTGTGCCACCTGGGCGAAGACGACGGCAAGGAGTTCATCCATCGATGCGAAGTAGTGGTGGATCAGGCCACTCGACGTGCCCATCTCCTCGGCCACATCGCGCACCGTGGTAGCCGACAGACCCTTTCGGGTTGCCACTGCCTGTGCGGCCTCGACGATCGTCTGTCGTCTCACCCCTGGGTTCATACGGGTCATATCAGTAACTCTATTGCGCGCACGTCCAATAGTGAATACCGTGGGACTTCCTTGTCGAGAGTGAATCACATGCGAACGACACCCTTCTACAACCGGACCAGCGAGTTGAATCAGACGGGTCTTTGGGACCACTGGGCCGGGTATCTCTCAGCAAGGCAATACCACCTCTCTGAAAAGCTCGAGTACTTCGCGGTGCGAAATGCGGCCGGGGTTTATGACACTTCTCCCCTGTACAAGCATCGGATTCACGGCAAGGACGCGGAATCCTACCTCGCGGGAGTTCTCGCACGCGATGTTCGAAGATGCCGGCCAGGTCAGGCCCAATACACGATCTGGTGCGACGACGATGGCTATGTCATCGAGGACGGAATGCTTTTTCGCATTTCCGAAACCGAATTCATGCTCACAGCCGCCGAGCCGAATGCTGCATACTTCCAGGGTCTCATAGGCGGGGCGTCGGTGGAGGTCGATGACATTTCCGAAGATGTGGCTTCTCTGGCCGTTCAGGGACCTCGGTCGAAAGCGATTCTCTCGACGATTGCTCCCGACATCGCCGAGCTCCACCCCTTCGACGTCGCCGAGACCAAATTCGATGGCTCGCCCATCACCGTTTCCCGTACGGGCTTCACCGGGGATCTCGGCTACGAGCTGTGGGTTGAGGCCGAGGACGCACTTGAAGTATGGGACAGTCTGTTCGACGCCGGCAAAGACCACGGCTTGATGCCCTTTGGGGAAACCGCCCTCGTCATGACGAGACTCGAGGCCGGTCTGCTGTTGATCGGCGCTGACTTCGGATCGAGTCGATACGCGTGGACCGAAGGCGAATGCTCAACACCAGGCGAGCTCGGACTGCAATGGATGTTCAGAAACATGGCCAAAGACCAGCGTCCATTCATCGGTCGAGCAGCGATCCAGCGGGATCTGGACGGGGCTGGCAGAAGACGTCTTGTCGGCTTGACCATTGACTGGGAGGAGTGGGATGACCACTACACCCAGGCCGGGCACGTCCCGCCAAAAGACCACACACCTATGGCTGAAGAGATACCCCTATTCGACAGGTACCAGGAGCGAGCCGGCTTCGCCACCAGCTTCATGTACTCGCCGATGGTGCAGCGTCACATTGCGATCGCTCAGGTCTCACCGGAGTTCTCCGCTTTGGGCAGTGAGGTCGACTTTGAGGTGACGATCGATCATGTGCTCCACTACATCAAGGCCGTGGTCACCAAGATGCCCTTCTACGACCCGCCCCACAAGACAGCGTGAGGATCTGATATGACAGAACATCGAACCTACGACGCCATAGTTGTCGGTGGCGGCCACAACGGCCTTGTCCACGGGGCGTACCTGGCCAAGGCCGGGCTCCGAACTCTGATCCTCGAGCGACGTGACATCGTGGGCGGCGCAGCAATCACAGAGGAGCTGACACCGGGATTCCAGTTCACCACTTTCTCCTATGCGCTGAGCCAGCTCCGGCCGCAGATTGTCCAAGAGCTCGATCTGGTGAAATACGGGTTCATGCCTCTCCTGATGGAGTCGAACCTCACCCCGATGGACAATGGCGACTATCTCCTTTTGGGCCAGGACGAGCAGGCGAACACTGCGGAGATCAGACGTCATTCCTCCCATGATGCTGATGCTTTTGAGCAGTTTTCCCATGATGTGGCGATGGTCGTTCAGGCGGTTCGTCCGCTTCTTGATTCGATTCCGCCCGACATCACAAGCACCGACCCCGAAGAGTTGATGCGGATGGCCGCTCTTGCCCAGCACGTGCGGAGTCTTCCGCCTCGAGTTGTCCACAACGGGATGAGGCTTCTCACGGGGAGTGTGGCGGACTTTGTCGACGACTACTTCGAGAGCGAGATCCTCAAAGCCGCGATTGCGAGTGCCGGGATAATCGGATCGAAGGTGGGTCCAAGGTCTCAGGGATCCGGGCTTGTCATGCTCTACATGTCGATCGGAGAGCATGATGGGGACCAGGGAGCGTGGTCCTTTCACAAGGGCGGTAATGGAGGCTTCACCCAGGTGCTTGCCCGAGCCGCGGTTGGGTTCGGAGCGGAAATTGCCACCGGAGCCGCAGTATCAAGTGTGATAACAGAGAACGGCAGGGCGACCGGCGTGGCGCTCGAGGACGGGACTGAGATAGAGGCCGATGTGGTGGTCAGCTCCCTCGATCCCCGCCGAACCTTCCTGCAGCTCGTCGAACCCAGAGAGCTTCCAACCGAACTGGTCGACTCCGTCCGGAGGATGCGTTTTCAGGGCACTTCGTCCAAAGTGAACTTTGCCTTGGATGGGCTTCCCAACTTCCCGGCACTGGCTGATCGAGGTGAAGACCCGTTTCGGGGGTTCATCAACATGGGCCCGACAATCGACTATCTGGAACGTGCTTTCGACGATGCAAAATATGGGTGGTACTCGAAGAACCCCTATCTCGATGGATGTGTCCAATCAACGATTGATCGTGACATGGCGCCTCCCGGCAAGCACGTGATGTCCAACTTCGTCCAGTACACCCCTTACGAGTTGAAGGGGAGTGATTGGGACACCGAACGGGAGAACCTCGGGGATACGGTGCAGGCGACAATCGAGAGGTTCTTTCCCGGGTTCGGTGACCTGGTACTCCATCGCGAGGTGGTGACACCACTTGACATCGAGCGGACGACCGGTCTGACCGAGGGCAACATCTACGGAGGGGAGTTTCTTGCTCCACAAATGTACTTCTTCCGGCCTGCTCCAGGTTGGAACCAGTATCGGACACCGATCTCGGGGTACTACCAATGTGGCTCCGGTACACACCCCGGCGGATGTGTGATGGGGGGTCCCGCCAGACTTGCTGCCACTCAGATTCTCGGCGACCTGAAGGCGGCGCAGTAGCGCAAATGGCCCGGATTGTTGTCATCGGAGCTGGTATGGCCGGGCTAACCGCCGCTCTACGGCTCAGTCAGGCAAACCACGACGTAACTGTCCTCGAGGCTCGTGATCGTGTCGGCGGTCGCGTTCACTCTGTGACGTTGGCCAACGGTGAGGTGGCTGAACTGGGTGGAGAGTGGATCAGCGCCGACCAACTGTTCGTCGTCGATCTAGCCGAAGAGCTCGGAGTGCCGATGAGTGACATCGGTATTGACTTTTCAAAACGAGATCTCGTCGGGTCGGGGCCTATAGAGGATGCAGAACATCGCCGGGTAGCCGCGATCGCGAACGAGGCAATCGCGAACCTGTCGGACGATGAACAGGGTGCAATGACTGCCGCCGATCTGTTCGCACGCCTCGACGATGGATCAGATGCGTTCATGGTGCTGCGAAACCGGATAGAAGGCTCAGCCGGAGTGGTCGCCGATCGGATCGGGGTCTCTGAGGTTGTTGGCGACTTTGGACTCGGTGAAGCGACCTACTTGAGGGTCGATGGCGGCAACCAATCCTTCGCGGAGGCGATTGCACGTCGGCTGATTGATGTACGCCTGGGCCATCCGGTAGAAGGCATTACCGCCACCGACTCAGGCGTGTCGATTGGGAGTGGTGGTCACATTTTCGAAGCCGAAGCTGCTGTTATCGCTGTTCCACTTCCTCTGATAACTCGTCTGCGGTTCGAACCACCGCTCAATGATGCGATGTTGGATGCATTGGAGAAGTTGACCATGGGCACAGCGGCGAAACTCGCTTTACCGACCGACGTCGAGCCGCCCCTGGTTGCTTTGCAGAACAGAGATGCCACCTGGTGGTGTTGGACGGGTGCCGGCGAGAACACGGCAGCGAGAATGGTCGTAACTGCGTTTGCAGGGACGGAATCAGCCATCCGGGGGGTACAGGAGGACTGGCCGGATCGGATCAGCGCAGCGCTTCCGGGGGTTGGTCTCATCGATGCGCCCGAGTTCATCGATTGGGGGCAGGAGGAGTGGTCCCAGGGTTGCTACTCCGCCTTGGCTCCCGGTGATGAGGTGCTTCTCAATGCTTTCTCAACGGCAGGTCGGGTCGTCTTCGCCGGCGAGCACACTCTCGGCGCCGGGACCATTGACGGTGCGATCGAGAGCGGCGAGATTGCTGCCAATCGGATTAGGACGTACTTGGCTCGAATCGCTCCATGACCCACAGAAAGAGGGGGCCGGTGCCGGCCCCCTCTCTGCGTTTTCGAATCGAGGCTTCGTTACCCCTTCGCTCTCGTGAAGGCGTCGGCGTAGTAGTTGTTCATGTCTCCCAGGTCCAAGAAGAACTCCAGGATCGCCATCGTCTCCTCCGGCGGGTAGATGGCGTCCCACTCGAGGATCTCCTCGTAGATGAACGCCTCCGCTGCTTCGTTGGGGCTGGCGTAGAAGTTGAAGTTGGTCAACGTGCCGCCATTCTCCGCGTCGAGAATGAAGTTGATGAACGTCTGCGCCGTGCATGGATGCTCGGCTGTCGTCGGGATCGCCATCGTGTCGACCCAGGCCGCAGAGCCTTCGATCGGGATGGCATACCCGAAGTCCTCGTAGCCGTCGTACGTGAGGTTCCCATCTTCGTCATACTCCGAGATCCTGTCGAACTCGGCCAGAAAATCGCCGTTCCAGCCCTGAGACACGTTGAACTCGCCGCTGGAGAGCAGGGTCCAATATGAGCCCGAGTTGAACGCGGCGATCCACTCGTTGGTCTCCGCGATCAGGTCCGCGGCTTCATCGACCTCGTCCGTATTGAGCGTGTTCAGCGAGTAGCCCAGATACTTCAGGGCCGATCCCAGCGTCTCCCTCGTGTCATCGAGCAACGAGATGAATCCCGCGTTCGGTGCAGCCATCTCGGGATCGAACAGCACAGCCCACGACACGCCGTCCGTGTCGTCGATCGCGTCATAGCTGAATCCAATCCCGGTGGTACCCCACTGATACGGAGCTGAGAACCGGTTCCCCGGGTCATACCCCGGATCCTGGAACAGCGGAGCGATGTTCGCATCCAAGTTGGGGATCGCCGCTCGGTTGAGTTCGACGAGCAGGTCGGCGTCGATCATCGTGACCACCATGTAGTCCGAGGGCACGATCACGTCGTAAGAGGCGCCGGCATCGATCTGGGCGAGCATGTCCTCGTTGGAGTTGAAGATCGTTTGCGTGACCTTTTCGCCGTGCTCTTCCTCGAACTTCGCCAAGAGGTCGTCGAGCTCGGCGTCCTCAGCCAAAGCACCCGTCGGGATGTATTCGGCCCAGTTGTACAGGTTTAGGTCGCCATCGGTTTGGCCCGCTTCGCAACCGTCGGCCAATACTTGAACGTCGGTCTCCGAGCCACCGCATGCGGCCACAACAAGGGCCAGCACCGCGATAATACCCAATAGTCGCTTCATGAATACTTCTCCTTCATTGTCGTTGCTTTCTTTCGGCGCGTGTTTGAAACATCAGTGAAGCCAGGACCAGCACCATCGAGACCACGATCATAAGCGTCGAGACTGCATTGATTACCGGCGTGACCGTGCGTCTTATGAGACCGAACACGTAGACGGGCAGCGTTGTCGATCCCGGGCCCTGGACAAAGCTGGTGATCACGACATCGTCAAGCGACAGCGTCAGGGCGAGTAGGGCGCCACCGAGGACTCCGGGCATGATCAAGGGCAGCGTCACCCGTCGGAACGTCTGCCATCGATCGGCGTACAGATCGGCAGCGGCATCCTCCATTGCCGGATCCATATGGGCCAACCTGGCTCGGACCACGATCGCGACGAATGAGATGTTGAAGGCTATGTGTGCCAGCGTGATTGAACCGCGACCGAGCGGAATGACGCCGGTCGAGGTGAACCACAACAGGAGCATGACAGCCATCGCGACGTCGGGGATGATGATCGGCAGGTACAACAACCCGTCGAAGGCACCGCGGCCGAGCCATCGCCGGTAGCGGTCCAGGGAGAGCGCTGCAGCCGTACCAAGCACGGTGGCGACGGCGGTCGAAATCAACGCAACTACCACCGAGTTCTCCAGGGAGTTCATCAGCTGCTCGCTGCCAAGCATCTGCTCGTACCAGCGGAGGGAGAACCCGCCCCATCTCCCCACACTCTCGGAGCCCGAGAAGGAGAAAACGACGACAATCAGGATGGGCAGGTAGAGGAAGGCGAACACCAGCCAGCCGAAGATGGCCAGGGACCGGTCCACGCGCGGGTGTGCTGCGGCGCCCTGATGCAGCGTCGTCATATTGTCCTGCCACCGGTGCGGAAGTAGATCAAGGTCGTCACCAGCATGACGATCAGAATCGCCCCGGAGAGGGCGGATCCGAACGGCCAGTTCCGCGCCGCCTGAAACTGGGTGACGATGAGGTTGCCGAGCAGGTTTGTCTTAGCTCCACCGAGGATGTCGGGGGTGACGTAGGCACCGAGGCTGGGGATGAACACCAGAATCGATCCGGCGATGATTCCCGGTTTTGACAGGGGGAGCGTGATCTTCCGGAACGCCTTGGAGCCCGAGGCGTAGAGGTCCCTCCCCGCCTCGACCAGGCTCCAGTCCATGCGCTCGAGAGCGGCGTAGAGGGGCAGCACCATGAACGGCAGGTATCCATACACCAAGCCGATGAACACGGCGGGCTGGGTGAACAGCATCCGCCCCCACAGCCCGGTGAGCGCGCCGAACTGGGTGATGTAGCCGTCGGAGTCGAGCAGCATCCGCCACGCATAGGTTCGGACCAGAAAGTTCGACCAGAATGGGATGAGCACCGCGACCAGTAGCAGCGTTCGGGTTCTCGGCCTCGCTCTGGTGGCAATCCAATAGGCGAGCGGGTAGGCGATGAATAGGCACAGCACGGTGTTGGCGATCGCCATGGTGAGGGACCGGACGGCGATGGTCCGCACCAGCGGATCGGCGAGCCTCGTCCAGGAGTCGAGATTCCAGTTCTCTAAGAGGGGCTTGCCGGTATTGCTACGACTGCCGAACGAGAAAACAAAGATAACGAGCAGTGGCAGCACGAAGAAAAATGTCAGATAGACATATGCCGGCGCTGCATGGAAAAAGCCACGCCACGACTCCTTCTGACGCGCCCGACGCTCCAGTTTCGGGCTGACCGCCTCTTCCTGGCTATCCCTCTTTTCGTCGAGGAGTGTCATTCTGTGAGCGCCATTGCTGCTTCGGGGTGGAAGTCGATGATGACCTGATCGCCAACATCCCATCTGCGCATACCTGGAACATTCTCGACCCGAACCTCGATTGAGTCCGACATGCCGATATGAACCTCATAGACCATGGACTCGCCGTAGAAGGTCCGTCTCAAAATGGAGCCCTTGAGGGCGTTCCGGTTCGGCGGTGCCTTGGAGGCAGTAGGAGAAATGTGGAGTTTCTCGGGGCGAATCGTGAGGATGACTGGCTCTCCTCTCGGCGACGAGGTGCGTGCCCTGATGACCTCACCACCGTTCAATGTCACGGAGCCGGGATCGGCGACCACCGCAGGCAAGAGGCACATCTCGCCGACGAAGCCTGCGACAAAGAGGTTTTCTGGAGACTCGTAAACGTCTTCAGGAGACCCAACCTGGGCGAGTTGGCCATCCTTCATCACAGCGATCCTGTCTGACATGGTTAGGGCTTCGCCCTGATCATGGGTTACGTAGACGAAGGTGATTCCTATCTCGTGCTGAATGTCTTTGAGCTCGAGCTGCATGGTTTGGCGAAGTTTCAGGTCCAGTGCGCCGAGCGGTTCGTCGAGCAGCAGCACCTTCGGCCTATTGACCAGGGCACGGGCCAAGGCAACCCGCTGTTGCTCTCCGCCTGACAATTCCTTGGACGACCGTTTCTCCATCCCGGCAAGTCGCACCAGGTCGATCGCCTCGCCCACCCGCCGTCGAACTTTCGAGTCATCGACCTTCTGCATCCTCAGGCCGAAACCGACGTTGTCGGCGACGTTCATGTGGGGGAAGAGGGCATACGATTGAAAGACGGTGTTGACCGGCCGCTTGTTGGGTGGTCGCAACCCCATCTCCTCGCCGAATATGCTCACGCTTCCTTCGGTCGGAAACTCCAGTCCGGCGATCATCCGAAGCGTTGTGGTCTTGCCGCAGCCGGACGGGCCCAATAGGGAGAAGAACTCTCCGTCTTGGATCTCGAGGTCGACATCGTTGACAGCGACCACATCTTCGCCGAACCGTTTGGTGACGCCGTTAAGAATGACAGCGGGCGTAGCGTCTGTCATTGGAAATCGCCGTGGTGGTCCGAACGCTCCACAGCGTCACCCTACTCGTCTAATTGCGCAGTCGTCCAATAACGAATATCGTAGACATATGCACCGTTATAGCCACGCGGGATCCCCATTGCATGTGACAGCCGGGTGACCAACCCCAAAACCTCGGCGGACGGATTCCCGACAAGAGTGAGAGTCGTCATTGTCGGTGGGGGGATAATCGGGGCGAGCGTCGCCTATCACCTCACCAAACTCGGTTGGAGCGATGTGGTCATCCTCGAGCGACACCAACTCACTTCGGGAACGACCTGGCATGCTGCCGGTCTCGTCGTTTCTGGCGGTATGACAACTCAGACGCTGGCATGGATGGCGAAGTATTCCAGAGATCTCTTTGAAGTGCTGGAGAAGGAAACGGGTCTCTCTACCGGGTTCCGTCCTGTTGGGTACCTTCAAACAGCGAGCACGCCCGAGCGAGCGCACAAGCTCCAAAGAGAAGCCGACTTCATGCGACTGATGGGGATCGAGCGGGAGGCGCTCTCCCCTCGGGAGGTTGCCGACATGTGGCCGCTACTGGACACGAGTGAGGTCATCGGCGGCTTCTACACCGCCAACGAGGGTCGAGCCGATCCTGCCAATGTGGCGATGTCCCTGGCCAAGGGGGCCCGGCTCGGCGGTGCCAGAGTGATCGAGGGTGTCATGGTTACCGGGTTCACCAGGTCGGACGGTCGTGTCACGGGAGTTGTGACCGACCGGGGAGACATCGAGGCCGAATACGTCGTCAACTGTGCCGGCATGTGGGCCCGCCAGCTCGGAGCTCTCGCCGGCGTTTCGGTCCCACTCCAGGCCATCGAGCATGCATACCTGATCAGCGAGCCGTTCGAGGGCGTGTCTCCTGACCTTCCCATCTTCGAGGATCCCGACCGCTTCGCCTACTACCGCGAGGAGACCGGAGGAGTCATGGTCGGCCTGTTTGAGCCGGTGTCCGCCCCGTGGTCGCTCGACGGGATCCCCGATGACTTCAATTTTGGAGAGATCCCATCTGACTGGGACAGGCTGGGTCCTTTTCTCGAGATTGCCATGGAGACACTCCCTCAGCTCGAGCATGTCGGGATAAGGAAGCTCTTCACCGGTCCTGAGAGCTTCACCCCAGACAACGGGTTCCTCATCGGAGAAGCTCCAGAGTTGGAGAACTTCTTCGTCGCGGCCGGCATGAACTCGCTCGGAATCCTCACAGGTGGGGGAGCGGGGTCGATTGTGGCGAGCTGGATCGTTGATGGTGTAGCGCCCATAGACGTGACGGATGTGGACATCGCACGGCTTTCCCCGTTTCAGGCGAATCGTTCGTATCTCGAGGAGCGAAGTGTTGAATTGCTCGGCAGACTCCACTCCACCGGCTCATGGCCGCACTCACACCCATCAACCGCCCGTAACGTCAGGCGCTCGCCGATCCACGATCGGCTCGAGAGAGCCGGAGCACAGTTTGCCGAGTCCGCCGGATGGGAGAGCCCGGCCTGGTTCGGCCCTGAGGACACCAACACTGAGTCAAGACTGTCTTACGGGCGCAAGCACTGGTTCAAGTTCCATGCCGAAGAGCACCACGCGGTCCGCAACGGTGTCGTATTGCTGGATCTCTCATCGATGTCCAACTTTCTGGTTCAGGGGCCGGGCGCGGAGGACGTCCTCAACCGGATCTCGGGCAACAACATCGCCGTCCCTGTCGGGCACTGCGTCTACACGCAGTGGATGAACGAACGGGGCGGTACCGAGGCCGATCTCACCATTACCCGCCTCGGTGAATCTGAGTTCTTCGTAGTTGCCGCCGAGGCGTTCCACAGACGTGTTGAGACGATCTTGAGACGGGGGGCATCGCAGAACGTGGTTGTGACCGATGTCACCTCTGGATACGCCCTTCTCAGTGTTCAAGGCCCGGACTCCCGCAAGGTACTCAGCGAAGTCACCACAACCAGCCTCAGCAATGAGGACTTCCCGTATTTCACCGCCAAGAATCTGGATCTCCACCACGCCAGAGGCATGGCATTCAGGATGAGTTTCGTTGGCGAGCTGGGCTGGGAGTTGTATGTGCCGTCCGAATTCGCGATCGGTGTCTACGACGCCCTTGTCGAGGCAGGGGAGAGCTTCGGTCTCGTCAACGCAGGCATGGAGACCTTGGAGAGCACCAGAACCGAAGCGGGAAGACGTGACTACGGGCTCGACATCGAAAACTCGGACTCACCTCTGGAAGCCGGACTCGGGTTCGCGGTTGACTTCGATAAGCCCGGAGGGTTCATCGGACGTGATGCGTTGCTGCGACAGCGCGAGAACCGTCCGTTGGCATCCCGACTTGTCCAGTTTCTACTCGACGACCCGGAGCCGCTTCTCCACGGCGAGGAGCCGATTTTCTACGAAGGCGCGGCGGTGGGATATCTTCGGTCCGGCGCATATGGGCACACCTTGGGAGCCGCGATGGGCATGGGATATGTCGAGCATCCCGACGGTGTGACGGCTGACATGGTGAACTCGGGAGGGTTCGAAGTCCAGGTTGCGGGGGAACGGGTTCCGGCCAAGACCTCGCTCAGGCCCATGTACGACCCAAAGGGTCAACGGGTCCGCATGTGACAGCGTGAGCCACGAGCCGGAAAGCGATATGGGGTTGCCGCAGCGAACCCAGGTTCTGATCGTGGGAGGCGGCATCATCGGATGCAGTGTCGCCTACCACCTGACGAAACTCGGGATCACCGACGTCACGATCATCGAACAGAGCGCCCTCACCAGCGGATCTACCTGGCATGCTGCCGGGCTTGTCTCTCAGCTCAAAGCAACCCACAGCTTGACCAAGTTGGCCACCTACTCAGCACGGCTATTCGAAGCACTCGAAGCCGAAACCGGACAGGCCACCGGGTATCGCACGCCTGGATCGATATCGGTTGCCTCGGATCACGAACGATGGGAGGAGATCCTCCGCGGAGCGTCCATGGCCACTACATGCGACGTCGAGACGGAGGTCATCGATCTCGATCGGGCGAAAGAGATGTGGCCTTTGCTGAGGACCGACGATCTCGTTGGCGCTCTGTACATCCCTCACGACGGCCAGACATCTCCGGTCGACACAACCGTCGCACTCGCCACGGGGGCGAAGGCCCGTGGCGCACGGATCATCGAAGATGTCTCTGTGGAGAGACTCCTCGTTGAGAACGGAACGATCTTCGGAGTGGAGACCGAACAAGGGACGATCGAGGTCGAAACTGTCGTCCTGGCCGCGGGCATATGGACCCGACAGCTTGCCGAGACGATCGGGGTCAATGTGCCACTTCAGGCCTGTGAGCACTATTACATCGTCACCGAACCCATAGAAGGGGTGCTGCCGGGGATGCCAACACTCCGCGACCCGGGCGGCTACACGTACTTCAAAGAGGAAACGGGCAAGATCATGGCGGGCTTCTTCGAGCCCAGAGGCAAGGTGTGGAAACTCGATGGCATTCCTCGCGACTTCTCATTCGGGATATTGGCTGAGGATTGGGACCACATCGGACCCATTTTCGAACGGGCGATCCACCGGGTGCCGGCCCTCGAAGATTGTGGACTGCAACTCTTCTTCAATGGCCCCGAGGCTTTCACCCCCGACGGTGTTTACTACCTCGGGGAAACCCCAGAGGTCAAGAACTGCTTTGTGTCCGCGGGCTTCAACTCCGTAGGTATTCAGTCGGCGGGTGGAGTTGGTTGGGTTCTTGCGGATTGGATCGCAGATCGGCATCCGCCCATGGATCTTTCGGCTGTTGACATACGACGTGCCTTTCCCTATCAGGCGGACCGTGAGTATCTCGCGAAGCGCATTCCCGAGGGTCTCGGCTTGCTCTATGCGATGCACTGGCCGTTTCGTCAGTACGAGAGCGCTCGGAATCAGCGAGTGTCTCCCGTCCACGATCAGATCGATCGGGCCGGTGCCGTGTTCGGGGAAGTCGCAGGTTGGGAGCGACCCAACTGGTATGCCCTGGACGGCCAAGAGAAGAGGTACGAGTACAGCTACGGCAGACAGAACTGGTTCGAGGCGTCCGGCATCGAGTGCGACGCTGTGCGAAATGCCGTTGGGTTCTTCGACCAGACTTCGTTCGTCAAACTTCGTGTTACTGGCCCCGACGCCGCGAAAGTGCTCAACGAAGTCTCGGCAAACGATGTCGACGTTGCTACCGGCAGGGCCGTCTACACCCAGTGGTGCAACAAAAGGGGCGGTATCGAAGCCGATCTGACGGTGACGAGAATCAGCGAGAACGAGTTTCTCGTGGTGACGGCGGCAGCCTCCGGGACCAGGGATCTCGCCTGGCTCAAAGCCGCATGTCGCCACCACGAGGTAACTGTTGAGGATGTCACCAACGACTATGCAACGTTTGGCGTTATGGGCCCCAGGTCTCGTGAGTTGCTCTCACAACTCGGGTCGGCCGCATTGGAAAACGATGACTTCCCCTTCGGCACCGCTCAACAGATCGAGCTGGCGGGACATTCGGTTCTTGCTCTTCGCATGACCTATGTGGGTGAGCTTGGCTGGGAAATCTACGTCCCCTGGGGCGAGGCGGCTTCGCTGTATGAAGTGATCGTTGCCGCTGGAGAAGACCATGGTCTCCGCCATGCCGGCTACCACGCGATGAACACGCTTCGGCTCGAAGGCGGATACCGCCACTGGGGTCATGACATCACAGACGAGGACACACCAGTGGAGGCAGGTCTCGGTTTCGCGGTTGCGTGGGAGAAAGCCTCCTTCAGTGGCAGGGAAGCCTTGCTCGCCCAGCGAGAACAGCCGCGCTCGAAGCGACTCGTCCAGTTCAAGCTGGAGGACCCGGATTGGCTGCTCTACCACGATGAGCCGATCTATCGAGACGGAGTGCTCGTCGGGCGCACCAGCTCTGGCATGTGGAGCTATGTCGAGGGTCGGTCCCTGGCGATGGGCTATCTCAACAACATCGAGGGTGTTACTCAGGCATGGCTCGACGGAGGCGACTTCGAGATCGAGGTGGCGACAGAGAGGATCCCAGCCACCCCATCGATCCGCTCGTTCTATGACCCCCGCAACCAGCGTGTCCGGCTCTGATTAAACCACCCGGCTGTCTCTGAGGAACGAGACAGGAACCGGAACCGACGTGTCGAGTTCTCTGGCGAATTTGTGACCGGAGTACACCGCCGTGGCGATAGTGCCGGGGGCGAGACAGTCGCCAATACGGTCTATTGATATCTGGCCGACGAGGGTGTGATAGAGGGCATCCTGGGGTGTGCGTGAGGTTGCCATCACCACAGTCGCCGCGGCAATCTCCTTTGTCTTGGCGGTGTAGATGGATTCGAGGACCACATGGTCTGAGGTGATACTTGCGAGCTCCATGCCGGTTTCGATAGAGATGTCAAGCTCGACGATCCGCTGCTGGATGCGGTACTGCTCTTCGGTGTGTCTGGTCCATGTCGAAATCTCATTCGCGGGAGTGACCAGCGTCACTTCGAGCCCGTTCCGTCGAAGCAGCTCAGCAACCACACTACCGATGTAGTAGTGGTCGTCGTCGTAGACAACCACCGGACCTTCGGGCTGAAATCCGGCGAGAATGTCGTCGGGAGTGATAACGCTGGTGGTATCCCAGCCGGGTATGAGTCTGTCGTGCTGTCTTCCAACCCCGTCTTTTCGCCACGTAGCGCCTGTCGCAATCACCACATGATCTGCGCCGTACTCAAGGATCTGGGCTTCGTCGATCTCGCTTTCGAGGAAGTATTCGACGGTCTTCAGCTTCTCGATCATCGTCATACGCCAATCCCGGACGCGTCCCCATTGCGCTAGTCCGGGTAGACCTGACTCGAGTGTGACCCTGCCTCCGAGTTCACGGCGGGCTTCGGTCAGGGCCACGTCGTAGCCACGTTTGCCGAGAGCAACTGCAGCTTCCAAGCCCGCAGGCCCGGCGCCAACGATGAGGATCGAGGAGTCTGATCCCTTTTCCGGTATGTGCTCGGGGTGCCAGCCCCTGCGCCATTCTTCGCCCATTGTCGGATTCTGCGTGCAGCGGATCGGAGTGCCCGTCTGGTCGCCGACGTAGCAGATATTGCACCCGATGCACTCCCGGATCTCGTCTTCGCGACCTTCGGCGATCTTGGTCGGGATGAATGGATCGGCGATTGATGGGCGGGCCGCACCGATCAGGTCCATGACTCCTTGGCGAACGAGACGCAGCATGGTTTCGGGGCTGGTGAATCTCCCGACACTGACCACCGGTTTGTCCGTTACCGATTTGACCCATGACATCGTCTCCTCGAGCCCCGCCTCGGGCACGAACCGAGAGGTCCCCATCTCGTATGAGTAGTCATGGACCGTTACATCCCACAGATCAGGCAGATCGGCAAGCAACTCGAGCATTTCCCGCGGCTCTGCCGTGTCCTGGTCGTTGTCGTCACCACCGGCGCTAGCCGAGAATCGGACGGCCACCGCACAGGTGTCGCCTACCTCCTCCTTGGTCTCGATGATCAGCTCTTTGAGTAGCCGGGCTCGGTTCTCCAGTGATCCTCCGTATTCATCGGTCCGTTGGTTGGACGGTGCCAGAAACTGATGGATGAGGTACCAATGGGCGGCGTAGACGTAGACGATGTCGAAGCCGGCTCGTTTGGCGCGTCGAGCGGCTTCGAGATGCCACATCTTGAGATCCTGTATGTCCGCTTTTTCCATGACCCGGGACTGCCAGGGGTCGTTGACGCCGGCGGGCATGCTGGACGGGCCGAGGGGTGTCTCGCGGGAGTAGTGGTTGGCCGATGAGGCGCCTCCATGCCAGAGCTCGATGCCTGCGAGCGCACCGTGCTCATGGATTGCCTCCACGGTCATCGACATGGCCTTGACGTCGTCGTCGTCCCACATAGACGCGGTCGGATACGGCTCATCGTCGGATGAGGGATGAATCGAGGAGTATTCGGTGCAGACGGTTCCCCAGCCTCCTTCAGCCTTGACCCCACGAAGAGCCGCGACCGAGTTCGGGCGGCGATAGCCCATGCCCGTGCAATGTGGGACTTGGTAGAAGCGGTTGGGAGCCGTCACCGGTCCGATCTCGACGGGTTCGAAAAGCACGTCGAAACGCGGGTCGCGTGGCATCTACTCTCTCCTGAGGTCGGGTCCGGTCACTTTAGGGTCATGCTCCGACGGGAAATTTCAGCCGAGCTAGACCCCCGTTTTGCGCTCCGCCATTCCGTTGAGGACCTCGAGGACAATTCGGTTCGCCAGGTAGGCGGTCTGCTCTCCCGGTCCGTCATATGGTGGTGACACCTCGACGATGTCTGCCCCGAGCACGTTGAGATCCTTGGAGATTCTCCGGATCGTGTCGAGAAGCTCTCGGGAGTTGAGACCACCGGGCTCGGGCGTGCCAGTTCCGGGGGCCATGCCCGGATCGACGACGTCGATGTCCACCGAGATGAACACGCCCTTGGCTCCGCCATCGAGTGAATATGCGACTGCCTCGTCGACCACATCGTCGAGACCACGATCCACGATCTCGTTCATCATGAAGGTTCGCATCTTCTGCTCCCCCATCCACTCGATGACTTCCGGCTCGGGCCAGTAGCCGCGCAGCCCGATCTGGACGAACCGATGCCCGGGGATGGCGCCGGATTCGACAAGACGACGCATCGGCGTGCTGTGCCCGGCCAGCCCTCCTCGCTGGATAAAGCCGGTGTCGGCGTGGGCGTCGAAGTGGATCAGAGCGATCTCGCCAAAGCCGTGGACGCGTGCCACTCCAAGGGCGTCGGGCCAGGTGATGGTGTGGTCGCCACCGAGGATGATGGGCACTTTGCCCGCAGCCGAGATGTCGGCGACGGCATCGGCTATCCGCTCTACGGACTCCTCCATCTCACCAGGAATCACGTTGACGTCGCCGATGTCGACCACACCGAGAACCCCCAAGGGGTCGATCCCGGTGGGTAGATGAGGGCGGTATCCGTCCATTGCCCCGTAGTCGGCATTGCGGATGGCCGCAGGGCCGAATCGGGCTCCGGGCCGGTAGGTGGTGCCCCAGTCAAAGGGCGCTCCGAGGATGACAACGTCTCCATCGCCCAACTCATCGGGGGTTGCTGCCGGAACTCCCAGAAAGGAGTTGCGGGATGCAAAGGAGATGTACTCCGCGGAGGCAAACGGAATCTCGGTCTTGCGCTGTTCGTAGGGCGTGTACATCGGCATCGGTACGCTAACTGGACTTCGAGTTGCCCGGAACTTTCAACCGATAGCCCAGTGCCCTGAGTCGCAAATCATGCACAGAATCTCGCCTGCCCTCGACGCCCCTGGCTGCGTTCTCCGCCTCGACGCAGCTACGGCTGCGCCTTCGGTGTGCGTTCTTGCCAGAAACGCCGATGCCTGGGCGAGATCAGCGCGAACTCACGACTCAGGACACTTGATCTGGCATGATGACGACGATGTCCGAGCAGACAGCAGAGAACGAGATAACGCCGGCCGCCCGGATGGGCAAGGCGATTTCCAAGGGAGCGGTCATCGCGCTGCCTCTGGCGATAGTCTTTCTGACAATCTCGGTCTGGCTGATAACCGACCTCGACCTGGGCGACTCTTTCGTCACGGCTCTTCTCCCCGGAGTCCTTCTCGGTGGCTTTGCCGGAGGGTTCACCGGTCTGGCCCTCACCATGGATTAGTCCTCGCGCACGCTGAACACGATCGTCTGGGGGTCGGAGAACTCCTCGATTCGCTGCCCCCCATCCTGTGTCCGTGCCGGCACGGCAGCACCAGCCGTAGTTGTATCCTCTGCTCCAGAGGAGTGAGAGCTATGAGTCTTCAAGGAGTCAGAACCGCGGAGTGGTTCGAACGGGCGTCGTCCGTATTGATAAACGGTGTCTCCAGCCAGTTTCGCTATTGGGGTGATGACGACACGATTGTCATCGACCACGGTGAGGCCGGTCATCTCATCGACATGGATGGAAACCGCTACATCGACTACCAGCTTGGTTTCGGACCCGTCATTCTCGGTCATGGGGATGAGAAGGTGGCAGCGGCTGTCGCCGAAGCGGCCGCCTCCGGCACCAGCTTCGCCATGACCCAAAGAATTGAGATAGAGGCCGCGGAGAAGGTGATGGATGCTCTCGGCTGGGCCGACGGCATGCGATTCACCAACACCGGCACTGAAGCGACCATGCATGCTATCCGGCTCGCCCGCGGCGTCACGGGAAGAGACGTTGTTGTCAAGTTCGAGGGCCAGTATCACGGTGTCCATGACTATGTGATGTTCTCGACGGCGGGGGCACCACCCGACGCTCTCGGGTCGAGGTACAGCCCGGTGCCGTGGCAATCATCCTCGGGCATACCCGACTCGATACGCACCTATATCCGAACTCTTCCGTTCAACGATCTCGAGTTGGCGGAGAGGACTTTTCAGAACGAAGGAAATCGAATCGCCGCGGTCATCGTGGAGCCGATTCTGGGCAACGCCTTCGGTCTCACTCCTGAGGACGGGTACCTCGAAGGTCTGCGCCGGCTGTGCGATGAATCCGGGGCTGTTCTCATCTTTGACGAGGTCAAGACAGGATTTCGAATAGCCGTCGGTGGTGCCAAAGAGTATTTCGGAGTGACTCCCGACATCGGCACCTATGCCAAGGCTCTCGGAAACGGTTTCCCGGTGGCAGCCATCGCCACACGGGGTGAGCTGGTCGAGGGCTGGCGCAAGGGTGGTATTACCCAGGCGGGCACATACTCAGGCAACGCGGTGGCCGCCGCTGCTGCGACCGCGACGATTGACCAACTCACCACCGGTGAGCCGCTCGCCCGTGTCGAGAAAGTGGGACAGGCACTGATGGAAGGCTTGGCAGGGATTCTCTCCGAGCTGAATGTCGAGGGCACGATCACCGGTCACCCGTCGATGTTCTCGATCTACTTGGGAGAGGGAGAGCCAAAGGAGTTTCGCGACGCGGCGGGTCATGACACCGACCTTTACGAGAACATTTGCTTCCGCATGATCAAAAAGGGCGTGATGCCCTGTCCGGACGCTCTCGAGCCGTGGTTCGTCTGCGCTGCCCATACCGACGAGGACGTGGCCACGTCGCTTCAGGTATTCGAGGAGTCGTTGACGGAGGCGTTGGCGGACAGGTGATTCGTGTAGCTGTCTCGGGGGCAGGGGGGAAGCTGGCCGGTCCAATCATCGAGGGGATCGTCTCATCTGATGACCTCACCCTCTCGGGTTTGTTCAACCCCAAGCGGGCTGGTTCAGAGATGGCAGGGGTGACCATTGCCGGAGAGCATGGCGCTGTTGATGCCGATGTGATGATCGAGACGGCACACCCCGATGTCGTGTTCGAGAATCTCGCATCCTGGCGTGATCTCGGTATGGCGGCTGTGGTGGGCACATCTGGATTCACACCGGAGCGACTCGCAGAGCTCGGTGAGATGTGGGGCGCCGATTCAGCGTGTCTGGTGGTTCCTAACTTTGCCATCGGCGCCGTGTTGATGATGCGCTTTGCAGCCGAGGCCGCAAGCCACTTTGAGGCGGTGGAGGTCATCGAGCGTCACCATGCCTCCAAGCCTGACGCTCCCTCGGGCACGGCGCTGGCATCGGCGATGGGCATTGGGGCAGGAGGTGGAACCTCCGCCGAGGGTTCGGAGGAACTGGTCACTGGAGCGAGGGGGGCATCGGTCGAAGGGGTGAGAATCCACTCGCTGCGTCTTCCTGGTGTCCTATCCCAGCAGGAGGTCGCCCTCTCCAACGCCGGTGAAGTCCTGTCGATAGAGCATCTCTCCACGAGCTACCAGTCGTTCGCAGCGGGGGCGCTTCTTGCCGCACGAAAGGTTCAGTCGCTTCCCGGGGGTGTCCACTTGGGATTGGACGCCGTCCTCTAATACCGTCATCGCATGGTGCAGATCCACGGCGGACAAATCATCGCCCGGGCTCTCAAGTCTGAAGGCGTGGACACCGTCTTCACCCTCACCGGCGGCCACATCGTCCCGATTCTCGACGGTTGCATCCAGGAGGACATCAAAGTCGTCGACGTCCGTCACGAGCAGGCTGCGGCGCATGCTGCCGAGGCCTACACCCGCTTGACCGGAAAGCTGGGTGTCGCTGCGGTGACTGCCGGGCCCGGTGTCACCGACACGGTCACCGGTGTGGCTACGGCCTTCTACGCCGCCACCCCGATGCTTGTCATCGGTGGGCGTCATTTGATCCGCCAGGAGCTCAAGGGCGGGCTCCAGGAGATGGACCACACCCGGCTCTTCCGCTCGATCACCAGGTGGTCGGCTACCGCATGGCAGGTGGACCGGCTTGCCGACTACATCGCAACCGCGGCACGTCATGCATTCGAGGGAAGGGGCGGTCCTGTCTTCCTCGATGTGCCGATGGATGTCCAGTTCGACATGGTGGAGGAGACTGCGGTCAGATTTCCGGCCTCCTATCGCGCCTCATCCGGTTTTGGGGCAGATGACGACACTCTCGCTCAGATAATCGGGGCGCTTGGGGATGCCGACAGGATCATGGTGTTTGCCGGTGTCGGCGCGCGCCCGGGTGAGCCCAACCGTCTCGCCGACCTGGCCGAGCTGTTGCAGGCCCCGACCTATGTCAATAGCCGCGCTCGCGGCTCGTTGCCCCATGGTCATCCGCTTCTCGGCAACTACCAGCGGTCGCAAGCGATGGACGAGGCCGACGTGGTGCTTGCCCTCGGTGTGGATTGGGACTTCCGCACCGGCTACGGCGAGAAGATCTCACCCGATGCGACGGTCATCCAAATCGACGCCGACCCAGCGAAAGTGGGCTGGAATCGGCCCGCACAGGTCGGCGTGGTCTCCGATCCGATGACGGTGGTGAGCCAACTCGTCGCCAGGGCCGACGACATCAGACGCGACCAGACACCGTCCTGGACATCAGAAATCATGGACGCCGAGGCGGGGAGCACAGCAGCCGCCCTTGTCGAGGCCACCGACGACTCATCACCCGTCACGCCACAGAGATTTGCCAGGGAGGTTGCCGAGTTCTTCGGCCCCGACGCCGTTGTCGCCGTCGATGGCGGCGACATCGTCTCCACCACGGCCCGCTGGCTCCAGACCTCGACCGCCGGCCATGTTCTCGATCCTGGCCCATTTGGCACACTCGGAACGGGCGCGCCCTATGCCATTGCCGCCAAAACGGTCTTTCCGGAGAAAATGGTGGGCATTGTCTTTGGTGATGGCGCGTTCGGGTTCAACGCCATGGAGTACGACACCATGGTCAGGCTTGGCCTGCCGGTCATCGGGGTAGTCGGCAACAACGGTGTCTGGGCCAACATCAAGACCTTTCACAAAATGGCCTACCCCGATCGGTTGGTGGCGACCGATCTCGGCATCAGGCCTTATCACGAGATGGTCAGGGGTCTTGGCGGTTACGGCGAGTTTGTCGACGACCCAAACGAGATCCGACCGGCGCTGGAGAGGGCACGCCAGTCAGAACTGCCTTCTCTCATCAACGTCCACATCGCGGAAACGATGCGGATGTCCTCCAACTACTCCCAATAACCCGTTACCTGAGGTAGTTAGGCCCGTATCCGGGCTCAACTCTCTCGGGAAAGCCCGCCGGGATCGTCAGGAACGTCGACCGCATGTTCTTCCAGCGCCTCCAGCGGGACGATTTGCAAAGCCCTTTCATGAGTCGAAGCGAGCACTACCGGCGCGGCGACGCCGTCGCGATAGGCCCTCAGCCAGTTGCGTGAGGTGACACACCAACGGTCACCAGGTTTCAGCCCGGGGAAGTGGTGTTGTGGCATAGGAGTGATCAGGTCGTTGCCGACGGTGCGCTGATGCTCGAGGAACTCGGTGGTGATTACCGCACAGATGGTGTGACTTCCCATATCTTCGGGTGCCGTCTCGCAGGCGCCATCACGAAACCAGCCGGTGATCGGATCGATGCTGCACGGCTCGAGGTTGCCGCCGATGACGTTTTGCTCAGGCATCCCCAGACACTATCGCCGACTAGAAGACCACAACGGTGAGTAGACCGACCGCCAGGCAGTAGATCGCGAATGGGATCAGTCCAACCCGGCGCAAGGCTGCCAGCAGCCAGGCGATGGCGAAGTATCCCGACACCGCGGCGACGGCGAAGCCCACGATGAGCTCTGCACCAAATTCCCCGGATCCGATCAGATCCGGGAGTTGGGTGAGTCCGGCTCCCGCAATCGCGGGGATCCCAAGCAGGAACGAGAACCGGGCTGCCTCGACAGGGGAGAACTTTCTTCCGTTTCCGGCGCTGATCGTGATGCCCGACCTGGAAATGCCCGGGATGAGAGCGAAGGCCTGGGCGATTCCGACGATCACAGCATCGGGGACGCGTCCATCGATGAATGCCCGTGTCCCGGTGGCCAGTCGCTGGCCAATGACGAGAATCACACCGGTCGCCATCAGGGCCCAGCCGACATTGGAGACGGTTGCCTGGAACAATTCGAGGTTGTTCTTGAGTGGGAGCCCGACAATGGCGGGGATGGTCCCGATGGCCACCAACAGCCCGATCTTGCGCCCTGCAGGCTCGGTACGAAGCCGGAGAACCTTCATCACATCCTCCCAGAAGTAGATGAGGACCGCGAGCAGTGTTCCCAGATGAAGTACGGCCGTGACGCCGAGGCTGGGAGGAGCGATTTCCACGCCGAGCTCTGCGAGGAATGCGGGGATGATCACGAGGTGTCCTGACGATGAGACCGGGAGGAATTCGGTGAGACCCTGGATCAGGCCCCAGATGATCGCGGCTGCCACATGGGGCACGGTAGTGGTCAGCCAGTAGAGACAAGTACTGCGATTCGCGAGTCTGCCGCCGCTATTGCGACCTCGCCGGCCGACGTCGGCGCTACCGCAATGCCGCCGCTTGCCGCGGCGAAAGGATCGTCGGGAACCGAGAATGCGATCACACCCTCGACCACTTTGCCCGTGTCGAGCAGAACGATCTTGACTTCGTCGCCGGCTCGAGCAATCGCGGGCACGTCCGCGGAGATGACCCACCAGCCGGACGGGATAGCCGAATCGGCCTCTCCGACATCGGAAGCGAGAATCGGCTCGCCTTTCTCGATTGCTACCGCTGCCACAGCGTCAGGGTGGACCTGATCTAACAGACCGGAGGGGATGCGTCGGATCTCGGTGTTGATCGACGTGAGGTCATCTCCAGCCACTATCGCCTCGATTGCAAATGGATGATCGACAAGAGGATCTGGTCGGAACTCGACCCAGATGGCGATGACCACGAGAAGTCCAGCGGCGACCCATCTTCCGATCGGTGGCGAAGCCAACCACAACATGTCTCGAACCTACGGTGTCGGTGTCCCCGCGAGAAGGGAGTCGTCAGGAGTCTTTGGACGTCGAAGAGCTCGCCTTTGGCTTCGACTGCGACTTCGGTTGGGGTTTCGCTTTGGACTCCGAAGATGTCTTGGTCGAGGTGTCCGACTTCTCCGGTGGCTTCGAACCACCAGAAGACCTGTTGCCCGTGGCGTAGAACCCGGAGCCCTTGAAGACGATGCCTCGGGCATGAAAGACTTTTTTCAACTCACCGCCGCAATCGCGGTGCTTCTTCAGCGGTTTCTCCGAGAACGATTGGAAGATCTCGATGTTCTCGCCGCATTGTTTACAGGCGTATTCGTATGTTGGCATGAGTAGGTGTGACCGGCTTGGAAGGGTGGAACCAGTCAAGTGTAGAACCTGGCCCCGAGGTCTTCCATTCCCAAACCCCTTCCGCTTTGTTGAAGAGGCGCCAATATGATCGTCGCATGACGATCGCCCTTGCCCTCATCGGCGCCTATGTGGTGGGAAGCATCGATTTTGCGGTGATCGTCGCCCGGATGCATGGGGTCGACATCCATGAGGTGGGCAGCGGCAATCCCGGCGCTTCCAATGTCCTACGGACGCTTGGTCGGCTCCCGGCGGCGATGGTCCTGATCGGCGACACGTTGAAAGGGGTGATCGGAGCGTCCATGGGGTTTATCGCCGGTGGTCTGGTGGGCGCCCCTGCCTCAGACGGTCTCTCGCACTGGGCGTTCGCCGCGGGACTGGCTGCGGTCATCGGTCACTGCTACCCGGTTTTTCACAAGTTCAAGGGTGGAAAGGGGGTGGCCACGGGCTTCGGCGTTGTGATCTTCACCGTATGGCAAGTGGCGGCGATCACCATTGTCATTTGGATGGTCCTGGCGAGGTTCACCAAGGTTGCTTCGGCTTCCTCGCTCATAGTGATCATTTTGGCGATCCCGCTGGCCGTCTGGCAAGGGGTCAGCGGATTGAGTCTCATGTGGATGGTGTTGACTGTCGCTCTCATCGTTTGGCGTCACAGGGCCAACATCGGGAGGATGGTCAGAGGAAGCGAGGAGAAGGTTCCGACGTGAGCATCGATGTCGCCGTCATCCCGGCGGCTGGACGCGGTATGAGAATGCGCCCGGCTACCCGGGTGGTCCCCAAGGCTCTGCTTACCGTCGTCGACCGACCGGCGATTCAATATGCAGTGGAGGAGGCGGCACGGGCTGGAGCCAAGGAAGCCGTTGTCGTGGTGGACCTCGATGCCGGTCATCTCGTGGCTCAGCATTTCAATCTTGACGGGGCGCTTCCGGGTCTCGAGGACATCCGAATTCGACCGGTCGTTCAGGAGGAGGCGCTCGGACTCGGCCACGCCGTGAGTGAGGCCGCTCACATGGTGGGGGATCGGTCCTTCTTTTGCCTTCTCTCCGACAACATCGTTCGACCTGGACATGACGTCCTTGCGTCTCTCGGCTCAGGCAGCCGAGATGGAGTGGTGTCAGTGATGTGTCTCCGTGAGCTCGATGATGAATTCCTCTCCAAGTACGGGGTAGTCATTCCCGACTCGGATGTCGTGGACGGATATCTCGATCTCGCCGGGGCGGTCGAGAAGCCCGGCGTCGAAGCGGCTCCATCCCGGTATGGCCTGGTCGGTCGTTATGTCTTCACCCCAGAGGTGTTCTCCATTCTCGAGAAGACCTCGCCGGGCGTGGGCGGCGAGATCCAACTCACCGATGCCATCCAGGAGCTCGGCGAGCGGGGGCGGCTACGCGGCTTCGTGGCGGGTGAGAATCTTCTGGATGTCGGAACTCCCGAGGGTCTGCTCAAGGCTTCATATGAACTCGGTCTCGACCGTTTCGGGCCTGAGTTGTTTGGGTAGATGAAATGAAACCGCTCGAAGCAGTTCGGTCTGAAATATTGAGATCGATAGGACGGCTCGACATGGAGACCGTTCCGTTCACCGAAAGTCTTGGCAGGGTCTTGGCCGAAGCGGTCGTATCCGGGGAGGACGTGCCCCACTTTGCCAACTCGGCCATGGACGGTTTCGCGGTCCGCGGGGTGAATGTCCGTGAGCCTGGGGCGCTTCTCGCAGTGCTCGGTGACGTGCCCGCTGGGCAGGTCGCGTCGGTCTCCGTGAGAGACGGTCAGGCCATCAGGATCATGACTGGTGCTCCGATGCCTGATGGTGCTGACACCCTCGTGCGTGTCGAGGACACGACTTCCGAAGGTGACAACGTGAGGATTCACACCGTGGTCGGAGAAGGCACCCATGTGCGTGAGGCCGGCGGAGATGTCCGAGCTGGTCAGGTCGTGTTCGAACCCGGTTTGCGCATCGGGCCCGTGCATGTTGGTGTTCTGGCGACGATGGGTGTGGTGGAGCCAATCGTGTCTCGACGTCCCCGGGTAGGGGTGATGTCAACCGGCGACGAACTGCAGCCGCCAGCC
>CAXMMT010000016.1:0-1681 GCA_964194555.1 uncultured Boseongicola sp.
GATTTCCTCGGCGGAGTGCTCGACGACATGGTGGGCGGCGGCGACCTCAGCCAGGAAGACGCCGACGCAGTGCTGGCTGCGGTCGAATCAGCTGCAGAAGAGGCCAAAGCCGAACGTGAGGCGATCCACGAGGCAATCAGATCGGCCCTCGAGGATGGGGTTCTCACCACGGCTGAAGCAGAAGCTGCCGGTCTCCCCGACGACCACTGGCTCTACAGTGACGCTCTCGATGAGGCTTGGGCCGACGGTGAGCTGACCACCGAGGAGATCCGGGAAGCGCGTCCTCATCCGGGACGTGACCGCTTCAGGAAGGGTGCTCGCTTTGGAGCCCTCCTCGACGACGGTGGAATCGATCAGGCCGAGTACGACGCACTGTCCGACGACCACCCGTTGAAGCAGATCGATGTCTCCGAATACTTGTCCGACGGTGTGATCACCTTCGACGAGTTGCGAGAGATCCGAAACGCCCAACATGCGAGCGATTCGGACACCAGCGCCTGAGCGACTCCTCCTCCCTTTACGCCCAGGTAGAGAAGACCCCCAGCAAAGGGGGTCTTCTCGCGTCAGCTCGTCGCGTTTTCGATAAGGCTTCTGAAGAACCCAACCGCCCGCCCGGCGTCACCCACCCGCACCCTTTCACCGGTGCCGTGGAAACGTTCGGCGTCGTCGAAGGAGATCGTGAACGGTGAGAATCCGTAGATATCGCCGGCGATGTCGGAGAAGTAGCGGGAGTCCGTTGCCGCGATGAGGGTCCAGGGGGCGACAAGCGCCTCGGGGAATGTCTCGGTGATAGTGAGGGTCAGGGTTTGCCACGCTTCTGACTTGATCGATGAAACGGGGCTCGGCTCTTCATAGTGGTCTGCACTGATCTCGATTTCGATGTCTCGTCCAACGACACGGCGCACGTGAGCCATCACCGACTGGACGGTGTCCCCGGGGAGGATCCGGAAGTTGACCGTGGCCGTTGCCTCCTGAGGAATCACGTTTGACTTCACGCCGCCAGAAATGATGGTGATCGCTGTGGTGGTCCGGATCCAGGCGTCGGTAAACGGGTTTCTGGCAAGGATCTTCGCAACGAGGGGCCCGGTGAATCTCAGGTTGCTGAACAAGAGTCTCAGTGGTGCTCCCAAGCGGGGCATCAATGCCTGAAATGTCGGCTCGACCATCTTGACCCGAGCACGCATTGGGTGGTCCTCGAGAGCCTTGAGAGCGATGGCCAACTTGCCGACGGTGGTTGGACGTCGAGGTGCTGAGCTGTGGCCCCCTTCGCCACGTGCCGTCAACTTGAGATTGACATGCCCCTTCTCCGCGGTTCTCACGAGAGCAACCGGTTCTGCCGACAACTTGGGGATTTCGTCGGCGACTGCGCCGCCTTCGTCAACAACAAACCATGGGGTGACTTCTCGCTCTCTCAAGGTCTCGGCGACGTGCTTGGCGCCTTCCCGGCCTCCGAGTTCCTCGTCGTGACCGGAGACAATGAGAACGGTTCTGACTGGTGCATGGCCGGCTTCGAGGAGACCTTCGACAGCTTCCAATATGGCGATCAGCGGGCCTTTATCGTCCAACGCACCCCGTCCCCAGAGATACTCCTCAGAGATCTCACCGCTGAAGGGCTCGACCGGCCAATCGGTTTCGGTACCAGGCTCGATCGGCACGACGTCCTGATGAGCCATGAGAACGA
>CAXMMT010000017.1:0-14665 GCA_964194555.1 uncultured Boseongicola sp.
CGAACCGCCGTACTCGTCAGATCTCTGGTTGGCGAGGGGTGTCAGAAAGCTGGACAGGAGATACCCGTGGGCGATGTGCAGCTCGAGCCAGTCGAAGCCGGCGCGGTCGGCTCGAATGGCAGCCTCCACATGTTGACCCCGCACCAGATCCATTTCCTCTCTGGTCATCTCCCGCGGCACCTGGGCGTCGGGGCGATACTTGATCGGGGATGGGCCGATGATCTCCCAATTGCCCTCGTCGAGTGGATCGGTGTCGCCCTCCCACATCAGCTTGGTGGAGCCCTTCCTCCCGGAATGACCCAGCTGGATAGCCACCTTCGACTCCGAATGGTTGTGAACAAATTCAGTGATCCGCTCCCATTCGTCAGCCTGCTCATCGGTCCAGATGCCAACGTCTCCGGGAGAGATCCGTCCTTCTGCCGAGACGCATGTCATCTCGGTCATGATCAGACCCGCTCCTCCGACGGCACGACTCCCCAGGTGGACCAGGTGCCACTCGTTTGGCATGCCGTCAACCGACGAATACTGGTCCATGGGAGATACGACTATCCGGTTTGGAAGGACGAGATCGCGAACCTGATAGGGGTGAAACATCGGAGGTATCGATGCATCAGTTTCGACCGGTGAACCGTGGGCCGATCCGGCGTACCAGACGTCGACTGACTCCATGTAGCCCGGGTCGCGGAGCCTGAGATTGTCGTAGGTGACCCGCTGGCTTCGGGTCAGCATGCTGAAGACGAACTGCTCCGGTTCCAGATTCCGATACCGGTCGGCTCCCTCGAACCACTCCAAACTGGTCTTGGCTGCTCGTTGCAGGCTATCCACTGCGGGACGTCGCTCCTCTTCGTATCTCTCGAGGGCTTCAGGCAGCGGTAGTCCTTCCAGCAACACGCTCGACAGGGCGATCGAGTCTTCCATGGCCAGCTTTGTCCCGGAGCCAATGGAGAAGTGGGCGGTGTGGATGGCGTCGCCCATCAGAACAATGTTCTCGTGATGCCATCTCTCACAACTGATGTCCGGGAACTGGAGCCATTTCGAGTTGTTACCCACCAACGGATGACCATCGAGATGCTCGGCGAACAGCGTCTCGCACGCCTTCAGAGCGTATTCATCGCTGACTCCCGGAGGAAACACCTCGTTCTCGGTGCGGTCGAAGCCAAGACCACGCCACGTCTTCGGCGCCAATTCCACGATGAAGGTGCTTCCATCCCGGGAGTAGGGGTAGATGTGAGCCCAGACCATCCCGGCTGGGGTGTCTTCGAATATGAAGTGGAACTTGTCGTAGACCTTTGGCGTGCCAAACCACACATACTTGTTGACGCGTTGCCCAAGCGTTGGGTTGAGATGGGAAGCAAGAGCCGTTCGAACCATCGAGTTGGCGCCGTCGGCACCGACAATGAGATCTGCCTCGGGGAGTGAGGCCAGGTCTGTCACGTCGGCGGAAAAGTGGAGATCTGCACCCAACTCAGTCGCCCGCTCGGTGAGGATCTCCAAGAGCGCCCGCCTACTTGCTGCGGCGAACCCGTGACCGCCGGAGAGAAACCGTCTGCCCGAGAAGTGGCGCACCTCGATGTCACCCCAGTGAACGAAGCTCTCGGTCAGGGCGCGATAGGTCGGCTCGTCGGCCTCCCCGAAGTGATCGAGTGTCTCGTCGGAGAAAACAACCCCAAACCCAAAGGCATCCCCAGGGTTATTGCGCTCGAAGACGGTGACATCGATGTCCGGTTGATGCTTCTTGAGAAGTATCGCCAGGTAGAGACTCGCCGGACCTCCCCCAACACATACGACCTTCATGAGCCAAACATATCGTGTGTGGATGGTTGGCCGCACACGGAGCGTGGGGCAGAGTGAACGACGTCCACTACCTTGCCCTCGTGAGGTTGGAGACATCGCTGGCGGACAATGAGTGACCCGAGCCGGAACCAGGCAAGAACGAAGGTCGTGGCCTGGACGTTCGTGGCTTCCCAGTTCGTGTTGATAGGTCTCATGGTGTTCGGCCCCAGGGACAACAGCTTCACTCTGGTCGGTCTCGCCCGAGGTCTTGCCGTAGCCGCGGCGATGGCCGGCGTCGTCGTGGGCGTGTGGTCGGCCATATACCTCGGCCGGGGACTCACCGCCTCACCGCTGCCCAACGGCGCAACCGACCTGGTGTCTGCCGGACCGTACCGATGGGCTCGTCACCCCATGTATCTGGCTGTGATGTTGTTCATGGCGAGCGTCGCGGCACGATCCGGGTCATGGCTTGTGGTAGTCGAGTGTCTCGGGCTCATCATTCTCTTCAATATCAAGGCCCGCTGGGAAGAGCGTCAGCTCGACGCTGCCTTTCCCGGGTATGACAGATACGCAGCGACAACGCCACGGTTCGTTCCTGGCCTCCAGATACCCTCGTCGCACGACGAGTGATCACACGGTTGCCAGCAGATCCTTCTCGACCCGCAGCAGTATCCAATTGGCCCATGCCGGTGAGACCACAGCAGGAAACGAAGCCAGCACCATCGTGATCGCCCAGCGGGGACCTGACCATGTGGGCACACCGGCGTCGACGGCGCAATCCCGGTAGTGGCGATCTGTGAAGAGCATCATCAGGACCGCAGCGGCCCGCGCGGGACTGAGTCGGGGAAGGTCGGCGGTTTCAACCAAACGGCGAAAGGAGCCGGCGCGCTTGGTGGCCAGAAGCATTAGATCACGGCGTGCCACCGCCACATCCGCGGTCGCCTCACCGGCACCGTCCGAGCCAAGGTGGGGTTGGAGTACGGGGTGATAGGCAATGCCCCGTCGAAGATCCTTTTCTATGTCCCGGGTGATGTTGGCAAGCTGGATTAGCTCTGACACTTCCAGGGCGTCTCGCTCATGTTCGTCGGAAATCTCACCCAACAGAAGTTCCATCACGAACAACGCCGGGAGACCGATGACACGGTGGCAATAGTCGAGAACCTGCTGCTCGTCGTGTAGTACCCCGCCCTGCTGCTCGAAGAGGTTGGAAAACTCAACCATCCCCGACGCCATCTCCTCGACAAGGTGGGTGATACGGCTTCGAGTAGCCGTGTCGAGCTGAAGAAACATCTCATCGACCAGTCGGTAACGTTCGATCAGCAGGAGGTGTGTCTTGTCGCGGGGGTCGGCTGTCGACGGATCGGGAGAGGGTGGGGCCTCACCTGGACGATCGTTGCTGAAGCGGCCGGCGAACAGCAAAAGCGCCTCTCGAGCCTCAGATGGGGTGGCGGAGAGGTCCTCGTAGGTGTCGAGCATGCGGGCATACAGATAGCCCACCGCCGCAGCCCGCGCGGCGTCTTCCGGAAGAAGAAGAATGCTGGGTGCGAACGACCGGGCCGCGTGAGGAAGGATTGCCCAAACAAACCGCTCAGGATCCTCTATCGAGCGCAGATAATCGAAGCGGGGATCGTCCCGGTCGACCATTGCGCCACGGATCAGAAGCCAAAGACGACGAATCGAGAACGGCGCCACTAGTGGTCTGTCGCTCAATTGATGCCGCGGTGTCGCCGAGTCATCGGCGTCATCTGGCAAGGACGCACAACGAAGGCGCAGCGTTAGCTGCGTCAAGGCCGAGGACGCCGCCAGGGGCGTCGAGGGCCGGTGAGACCGCGTAGCTATTTGGGCGACGGACCACTAGACGCTTGTGGGTTCCAGTCGGCAGAAGCATGACGCCTCTATCGGCACATCGGCCCGAGCCTCGGCCAGTTCCAGTTGCCGCTTGATCGATCCTGCCTCGACCGTCTCCCCGCGGAGGACCAGGCACTCGTGTAAGCCATGGAGCGCCCAGACATTGTCGGGATGTTGAGACGCACGGCTGAGCGTGTCATCCAGCCCCAGGTCGGCGCGGTAGACCGCTTCGGCTTCTTCGGTCTTTCCCTGCTCGAGCAGAAGTGCCCCCAGGGCGTGACGGGCCGGCTGCATCCAGGCCCACGGCTCGTCGTAAGGCAGGGCGTCGTCTAACTCGACCGATCGACGCAGATGGCCAAAGGCCGTGTCGTAGTCGCCTCGGCGATAACTGAGCTCACCTTCCAACATCGCTTCGGCGATGTTCAAGATGTCGAGGCAAGTGTTGTTGAATAGCATTCGGGTTTCGGGCACCGCGGCTTGGGCATTCCGGAAAGCCTCTCTCGATGAGATCGCGGCCGCAGTATCGCCGCTTGCCGCGTAGGCGACCGTCTTTGCGTAGTGGATCATGGCGGTGGTCACGCTGTAGAGCTCAGGATCTTGGGGAAGCTCCTGCGCCTTGATCTCCTCCCACTTGCCAAACCGGATCAGAACATGTTGTTTCATCGGGATGAAGGACTCCAACCAGTCGGCCAAAGGCCGAACGATGTCGTCGGTCAACGTCTCGGCGAGTTCGTCGGCGGCTTCCATGGCCGGATGAAGCTGACCTAGGAACATGGCGCCATAGATCTTGAAGTGATAATTGTGACAGCGATACACGGTGTAGAAGTTGTCCGCTCCGGAGCGGACGAGAAACTTGCGATCGGCGGCGATGGCTAGATCGTTGCGTGCAACGACATTCTGATAGCGCCCGCAGAGGACGTCGATGTGGGTGGCCATGTGCTGGAGATGGCCCGCGTCGGGAGCCAGGCCAACTAGCGCATCACCGGCCCCGAGTGCCTTCTCGGGGTTCGGCGACATCTCCATCAGATGGATGTACATATGAAGAAGGCCGGGGTGAGTTTCCGCTCCTTGATCGGCCAGATCTCGGAACGCTGACTCGAGAACGTCGACGGCTTCAAGCGTGTCTGCTCCTTGGGCCGGTTCTCCCGTAGAAAGATCCCACAACTGCCATGGAGTGCGGTTCATCAATGCCTCGGCGAACAGGGAGCTGACATCCATGTCGTCTGGGTGCGCCTTGCGTACCTTGCGCATGGCGTCGGCGTAGGCGTCGTTCCACGGTCCGAAGTCCTCGACCGAGGGGTCCTCGGGATACCGGACCGACAGGGCCGCAATCAAAGCCTTCTCAACCGGCTTCGCTTCGGCTGCACTTTGTGTCGCAGCTTCTATCGCCTCGAGGGCGCGGCCGAGGTACAACCGTTTTTCATCATCGTCGAAATCACCCCACTGCCTGTTGTAGTTGGGCCCGATCGCGTATGCGACACCCCAGTGGGCCATCGCGAGACTCGGATCGCTCTCCAGCGCCTTCTCAAAGCATTCGACCGCCGCCTCGTGGTGATAGGCATACGTCCACATGAGACCTCGGCTGAACCAGCGTTGGGCGTCGTTGGAGGTGGTCGACACGGGACGCTCATATGTCCCCAGGTCGTAGTAGTCGATCATCTTCGCTCCTCACCGCGGTTGGGGTGCGGCAGGACCGAGATTAGTTATTTCGCCAGGGCGTCTACCCAACTTGGCCTAGAAGCCATTCCTTGCCCAGAGACCCTCGAGAAAGTCGAGACCGTCCTCGGCCAACTCGGTGGTCCTATCCACCCCGGCCTCCCAATGAGCCTCGGCTAGCTGGTGGTTGGAGCGCCAGATGGAGGTGGCCTTCTGCTTGCTCGCCTCCTCGAGATGATCCATCTCTCTCGTGCCGTAGTCCACAAGATAGGCCCATGTCTCCTGGCCAATGGCCAAAGCCACATCAGCACTCTCGTCAACAAGATCAAAGACTTCATCGGCATTCTCCTTGGTGGTGGCAGTAAAGATCCTGCCGGCCTCGACAATCTCATCGACACTCTCGAAGGTGGCGTCCACCGCAGAGCTCACCGAGTCGGTGGTGTTCTCGATAACGTCGAGGACCCGTTCGGAAGCGGATTCCACAGGGGCGATCACGGCCTCGGTGACTCTTTCGACGGTTTGGGTGATAGCAAAAGCCACTATCCCCACCGCACCCGCAACCATCAGAAGACTGATTGCGAACGACCTGAGCAGCTTCATGGTGTGTTCACTCATGGTTCTTCGACGCCGACTGGAGCCGGATTGGTTCCGAGGAAACTCGATTCGACAATCGTTATGGTCGCGCGCATGGAGAATATCTACTCAACGGACTGGGACGGCACCCAGGATCATCCCGGGTACGAATGGCATCGCATCCGTCTCGGCCGACGGCTTGATGGTGAGATGCTTGGAGCAAGCATCTACGTGATGGGGCCCGGACAGCGCAGCTTCCCCTACCACCTCCACCACGCCAACGAGGAGATGCTCATCGTCCTCGAAGGAACCGTTCACGTCCGCACACCCGACGGCGAACAGCAGGCCGTCAAGGGAGACGCCATGGTGTTCCGACGGGGACCGTCGGGTGCTCACCAGGTGATCAACCGATCAGACAGCGAGGCTCGAATTCTGATGATGTCGACCCTGGTCGAGCCGGAGATCGCCCAGTACCCGGACTCGGGAAACATAGGAGTGTTTGCCGGTATGGCGCCGGGCGCGGATAGCAGAACGAGCTTGGCGAAGTTCATCGACGGATCTGCGAAGGTCGACTACTTCGAAGGCAAGTAGTCCGACTCTGGCGCCAGCCAGGCTCGCACCTGCTCGTGGACGGCGGCATCGTGGAGCAGGTCGGGGTGTCTCTTGCCTCCCACAACATGGGTGTCATTGGCGTCGACACGACGACGGCGTCCGCGGCCCGTGCCACTTCCAACACGAACAATCAGGTCTCCCGCGAGAGCACCAATGGGATGCCTTGGCTCGGTGGTGATCACGCCAGCAATGAAGTGCTGATCCACCTCTTGTGATGAAGGAAGATCCACCACGACGTCGTTCAGTAGCTCGTCGGGGTCGAATCCCAACCAATCTTCCTCAGTGACAGCGCCATATCTAAGGTCCTTGATCCCGACACTGCGATTGTTGATGAACTCGCCCAGCGGGCGGCTTTCAGGCACAAGACCCAGACCCCATGCGAGAATATTCGCCCCTTTTTCGATCGGGGAGCCCAAATGCGGAGAGCCCAGTGCCACCACATGGCGAACAGTACTCACCCAGTCCTGCCCGGCTTCCTGGCCGGCGTATACCGCGCTGCGCGCCACCAGCCCGCCCATCGAATGGCCCACCAGAGCAATCTCTTCCACCGAAACGGGCCATTTGTCAGTGATCTCACTCAACAGCGCCGCTAGAGCGACCCCGTTGTCCGACACATGTCGTCCCGTGTTGTAGCGCACCAGCAAAGGAGTGAACGAATCGGAGGCGAGAAGGTCGGCCAGGCCCGGTGCCGATCCCTCTTCAGCGCCCCGTGGTTGCCAGCAGCGCTCAGTCTCCCCCAGACCATGGACCAGCACGACCAGCCGAGAGGACGGCTCCGAATAAGCCAGGGCAAGCGGGTCGGCATCCACACCGATCAGCTCGTTGTCAGCGTCCCGAAGACCGAATTCGATACTCATTGTGCTGCCGCGCCGCTCGAGTTCGTCTCCCCAGAGCGCGTTGAAAAAAGCCTGGATCCCGCTGCCGCGTGGGGAACCCCACAGTGATCGCAACCCCCTTCGGCTGGCGATAGCAATCGCGCCCAGCCCGACCGCCGCGCCCATAGCCGACCCGGTCAGACGGACAGACCTGTAGATCGGTGCAGTCACTGCACGGTGGGCATTGCGCGCGGGATCACCCCGCCACCCGGCGAGACCGAACCATCGGTCTGCAATCGCATCGTGAATGCCCTCGACCGGCGCTGACAGTCGCTCGGTTGCCAAATCGATCAAGTCGCCCAGACCTCTCCAGTCTTGGCTGGCGCTTTCGTTCCGCCAGGAATGCGAGTCAGCGATGCTTTGAGGCTTTTCCGATTTCACCCTGGAATCATATTCTTCGATAGCCACAAAGACGGTCGCGCTTCTAACCCGGGCGGGAATATCAGAAGGGCCCTTGCCGAGTTTCCGATTCCCGAGGTGGCAGATCGAATCCTCACCCGCTACTTCGTGGAAGGAGGCAAGCAAACCAACCAGAGGTTCAAGCAGACCTCGATGAGAAGAGAAAACCCGTCGAAGAACGTTGACGGTCTTCTGGTCGCCTCCAATTTCGTGGAGGTATATCTAGCCAAGGAAGGCCATGACGGGTTGGTAGGGATCAACTATCTCGAGAAACTCCAGTCCCCCACCTTGCCATCCCTTTATGGCGCAATGCTCGCCGATGTCGATTATGTGCTTATGGGCGCCGGGATACCCAGAACCATCCCTGGGATCCTCGACGACCTCTCCAAGGGTCTTCCAGTCGAGTTACGGCTCGAACTGAAGGATACGACCGGCGAAGACGCCTATTACACCCATTTTGACCCGACAACAGTGATGAATGGTGATGATCCCACGGAGAAACGACCTGACTTTCTCGCCATCGTCTCCTCACATGTCCTTGCCACAATGCTTGCCCGCAGGATCGACACACCGGTTAATGGGTTTGTCGTCGAATTCCCCACAGCCGGTGGCCACAATGCACCGCCGCGAGGCAGATTGCAGCTGAGCGAACAGGGCGAGCCGATTTACGGAGATCGTGACCTCCCTGATTTCTCCGTTATTCGCGAGCTCAACCTGCCCTTCTGGCTAGCGGGTGGGTACGCAGATCCGGATCGTGTTCAAGAGGCCCTGGAACTGGGCGCGTCCGGCGTCCAGGTAGGCACCGCCTTTGCCTATTGCGAGGAGTGGGGTTTTGACAGTGATGCGAAGCGCCAGGTCTTGGGGAAAAGTCGGCAAAACCAAGCCCACGTCTTCACCGACCCCGTGGGATCGCCGACTGGCTTTCCCTTCAAGGTGGTCGAGTCGGAAGGGACCCTTTCCGAGCCCGTTGTGTACGAAAACAGAATACGGGTCTGCGAGCTGGGGTACCTCCGATCCGCCTTTCGAAAAGACAACGGCAAAGTCGGCTGGCGATGTGCTGCAGAACCGGTGGACGAATACGTCGAGAAGGGCGGGAAGGCCGAGGACACGATCGGCAAGAAGTGCCTGTGCAGCGCCCTCATGGCCAACGTCGGACTCGGCCAGATCCAACGTCAGGAAGCCCGGGAGCTCACCCTGGTCACTTCCGGCGACGACGTGACGGATGTAGCTCGATTCCTCCCCCCAGGAGCTGGTTCCTACAACGCTGTGGATGTCATTCGGCATCTACTGCCGAACGGCTAGCTCGGGCCTCCACAGACGGGATCTGTCAAGCGGTCAACCGGCGAGACCTGCAATGGCGGGGAGGACGATCAGGGCGACCAACAGAAACAGCCCCATACCCACCAGCATCCAGACCACAATCGTGATCCATCGATCAAGCTGATGGTTGTAGGCGTTCACCGGAGGTGCGGCCTCACCGAGATGTTCTCGGCGCGCGCGACGCATGTTGGCCGAGAAGACCAACCCGACCACCGGTAATACCACGATGGTTACAGCGTGTAGCAAGCCCATCAGCATGAGCAAGCCACCAACCCGGAAGGTTTCAAAACCCAGCCACCCGACAAGATCCTCGGATCCAGGGGCATCAGCCGGGGGGGCGTACTGCAGAGTTATGAACGTGTAGGCACCGAAGATCAGGTAGTAGGCGACGTCCATCAGCGTGAGAAATCGGAGCCCGGTGGCTGGACTGGCATGGAAGATGTCGCTTTCGAAGGCGGTGCCGAACCGCCGAATGGTGGGTCCCAGCACCAACACCAGACCAACCATGATCCCGGTCACCAGCAGTTCGAGAGTCCAGAACGGCATCCGAAATGCTCCATCGACTCGGTCTATCGCCACCAACAGGTACACCGCGATGAAACCGAGAATGCCTATGAGGATGATGGCGAGACGGCGGACTCTTCTGCGATGAGAAGCATCCTCTTCGATCGATCTGGTGACCTTGGCGAAGAGATCAGGGCTCGGCTGATACTGATCTGCGGCTCGGAAGGCAGCGGTGAGCCGTTCTTCGACTGTCATCGCTCGTCTCCGATCGTCTTGCGGAGGGATGCCAATCCTCGGCGGCAGTGTGTCTTCACCGAGTTAGGTGAAATGCTCAGCACTTCGGCGATCTCCCGCTCCGACAGCTCGAGATAGAACCGGAGAAAGATGCAGTCTCGTTGACGGGGAGACAACGCCCGAACCTCATCGAGCAGAAGCGTCTGCTCCTCATCGAGAAGAAGACGGTCTTCAGGTCCGTCGGCATCACTCCCACCGGGAGTTGCCTCCTGATGCCGAAGCGACATCAGACCGCGCCGGTTGTGATCACGTGCCAGGTTGATCACGATGGAACGTAGATATGGCGCGGCTTTTTCGGGGCTGTGGATCCGGTGAGCCGACTTGTGCAGACGGATGAACGCCTCTTGGACCAGATCTTCGGCGGCGTTGCGATCGTCTGTGAAAAGACGTGCCATCCGCACCAGGGCGGCGCCCTCTTCTTCGAACAACCGGGCAACAAGGGTGTCACGATCGACTCCGACGACGAAGGTGGCCACCTTCTGCGCCCGCTCGACCGTCATCAAAATCCAGCGGAGGGAGACCCCTCTGACGCCTACGGCACACGACGCGACGGTCATACGACCCCTGGTTGACCTGCGTCTTCTTCCATGCGTCGTGACAACCCGAGCAACCGACCGATGATGGGGAGGCTCAAAACGTTGGCACCGTGAAGGATCCCCATCAGCAGAAGCATTCCGCCAAGGCGAATTGTCTCGCCCCGGAGTTGCTCGGCCCCCACGGTGTCGCCCCACCCGGTATCCGGCTCGAAGCGGGTGGTGAAGAGGATGTACGCCGTGAAGATCAGGTAGTAGGCGACATCCATCAAGATGATGTAGCTCTTACCCGTCCTCGGATTGGCACGAAACACATCCGCTGCATAACTGCGACCGAACCTCTTGATGAGCGGTCCCAGAATCAACAAAGCGGCAACGAGCGTCCCGACCGTTATCAACTCGAGAATCCACCAGTCCATGTCACTCCTCTCTCGATCATCCTGCCAGATCCATCACCGCGGTGCCCGAGGGCCGGGTGAATCTCTGTTCAATCTCACTCACTAGTACAGACGTCTACCGGACGACGTTGGGTGACAGGCTTCAAACTCGCAGGCTTTGTCACCCGATCATCGGATTCGCTCGTCTGTACTGATGACGCTCCAGAAAGGAAGGTTATGGACAAGGCAGGCAAATGGCTCGGACCATTCAGCGGCATCCTCTTCGTCGTTGCCATCGTGATAGGCGGCAGCATATTTTCAGGACTCGACGCCGAACCCTCGAATTCGGCGAGCCAAGTACTCGCCGAATTTCGAGCCAGCGCGGACGATATAGGAACGGCGACCCTGCTCACGATGCTCGGCATCGGCTTTCTTCTCATCTTCCTGGGACATCTTCGAACCAGGTTCAAAGACGGTGGATCAGGCTGGGCGGCGGACGGCTTTTTGGCAGGCGGAGTCACCCTGGCCGGCGCGTGGATCGTCCTCCTTGGCGTTCAACTCGCTGGCAGAGTTGCCGGTGAGAACGGCCATGCCGAAATTGCTCGAGGTGCCATCGACTTCTTGTGGGAAGGGGTCTTCATGTTCACCCCCGGTCTGCTGGCTGTCGGGATAGCGGCTGCCGCAGTGAGCTTCGCACACCGGACACTGCCGATCTGGCTTGGTATCTTCGCGGTGCTAGTGGCGTTGGGATCGATTGCTCCGTGGATAGGTATTTTCGTATTTCTTGCGTGGGTCCTGGCAACAAGCATCGTTGAGCTCATTGGGGCATTCCGACCGGGGACCGCGGCCGAAGTGGGTTAACTGTCAAACAATCTCGCCGCGGACTCGCCTCTTGCCGAGATTTTTGCGATTTGAGACGTCCCGGCGCGCCGGGTGGCGCTACTCCTCCGCCGCCTCCAGGGCGCGCGGCGAAGCTCGGTCAGCGCCTCGAGAGTTACGGGGACCATCTCGTCGAACGTCTTTGTTGACCACTCCAACTCAACCGCTTCCGGGTCGTCGACATGATCCGTGATCGCGGCCCATGCAGCGTCCCACTCCTTCTGCATAGACGGAGGGAAGCTCGAACCATCGCGAGTCATGTCGGCGATGCCGAACGCGAGTAGAGGCGCTGCGATGGTGTGCCGGCCGACGTCGGAGGCTACGAGCCCGGACTCCACCATTAAGTCTCCCTCCAGGACGTCGCTGTCCACGGCGTATTTCTCGAGCGCTTCTACGGCTGCACCCAGGTCGCCCCGCCGCCGGTGGATTGATGAGACGATCGGGCCCCAATTCATGGTCTTGGTGATCTCCCGAAGTAGGGTCATCGCCTCCTCGGCGGCTTCCAAAGCCTCCTCATGGCGGCCCAGGTAGGAAAGATTCAACGCCATTGCGAACAGCACCCAACTGGCTGACCCTCTATTGCCTGTTCCAGCATGGACTTCCCGTGCTTCCTGAAGGAACTCGAGTGCACCCTCGTGGTCCCCGGCCCAGCCCCGGCTCCCGGCAAGGCCCGAAAGCGACCACCCGAGCCCCAACGGCACCTCAGCACGTCGGAAGTGGTCGCGGGCCATTGCGAGCCATCGCTCGCCATCTTCGAGCTTGCCACCAAAGCGATAGATCCAACCTTTGTTGAGCGCATGCCATCCCATGAGCCAATCACTCGCGATCTGCTCGCCCAATGCGTACCCCTCGTCGTACCCGGCGTGTGCTTCATCCCACTTCCCGAAGTTGTGGGAAGCGGTGTTCGCCCAGTAGATGAGGGCCAGACTCAGAGTGGCAGGGTCATCGAGGGTTCGGGCGAGTTCCACCGACTCTTCACCAGCGGGAAGTGACGCCTCGATATCACCACCCTCAAACTCCAGATACGCAGCCCCTGTGAGCAGACCTGTCCGGAGCTCCACCGATAAGTCTTCTCGGGCCAGCAATGCTCGAACGTGGGACAACGCCGTGTCGACGTGACCGCGGGCACCCCAGAACCACCACAATCCGTTCGCGATCCGAGCAGCGCTCTCGATTCGATCATGCTCCATCGCCCAGGTGAGGGCCGCCTTCAGGTTCTCGTGGTCGCGGTCCAACCGCTCGAACCACACCACTTGGTCGCGGCTCCTCGTCCCGGAATGCGCCTCTTCGGCCACGCTCATGAAGTAATCGGCGTGTCGGCCGCGCCAGCGGTCACCCTCCCCGAGGTCGGTGAGCTTCTGGGGCGCGAATTGGCGGAGTGTCTCTAACAGCGCGAATCGGCCAGCCTCCGCCCTCGCCTGCACCATCGATTTGTCCACCAGCGAGGCCATTATGTCAAAAACGTCGAGTTCATCGACCCCATCGTCGGACACGATCGCCTCGGCAGCTTCGAGAAAGAACCCACCCCGGAAGACCGCCAACCGGTCGAAGACCATCCGCTCCCTGTCATCGAGCAACTGATAAGACCAATCCACAGTTGTCAGGCCTGGAAGCGGCGGACACTCAGGAATGGCTTCTCGAGTACAACCACAACGACGTAGAAGTCACGCTGGCCATCGGTGATTGGCTAGGAGATGTCGAATTGCCATCAATCGGTGAGCTTGACTCGGTTTGGCATGGAGAGTGACTTCCCTTCTTGTTCGACAAATTCCCCGGAGCAAATGTGTCACGAACCACCCCGTCTCAGGCTCGGGGTTCGTGTATCACACCGCCTCGACCAAGAAAACACCAAGAAAATAGCTTCCTCTGCTGCTACCAGAAAGAGGAAAACCCCCGCTGAGCAGGAGTTTCGTGGGTGGAGCTGAGGGGATTTGAACCCCTGACCCCTTGACTGCCAGTTACATCAGGCACCCGAAATCGCCAATTACTAACTGACGACCCGACCCCTAAATGTGTTATGAAACCTGACTGTTGCAGACTTGTCCGCTGTTTCGCCCGTGGGTGCCTGGCTTCCCGAAATGGACCTCTGGGGATCGCCGACCAATAACAACCAATAATTTTGGCATGGTCGGTGGCCGCACATAATGATTCTCTTATGTCAAGGTGCCGGCGGTTTGTGGACAGGACTGGGATGGGTCACACCGGATTGGTGGACAGGCTCTTATTAGGTCACACGGTCCGCCTAGAACGGTCTGGGTGGGGTCGACAGGTCATTATCAGGACAGCATCAGCGATGCGTCAGCCGGTTGATCGGGTCAGACCCCACCCGGATCGTAAGGGGTTGGGGGTAGGTGCTCGAACAGTGTCGCTCTTTTCACTCGCTTATGGGCGAAGGGGTGACATGCACCACCGGGACGGCGGACCGGACCCGACCGAGCTGGAGCTAACAGTTCAACAGGTGATCCACCGCCCGACCGGTGCGTGCCACACCAGTCTCAAGTATCCCTCCCAGCCGGTTATGGGCGGGAGAATCACGCCCCGCATGAGATGTTCACGATTCGCTTGTGTTAGCTGCGGATGGTCGCTCAGTCTGGCGGCAGTATTCTTGTGAGGTCCCACATCTTGGTTTCGGTGGCTTCAAACCGTAGGACTAGACCAGGAGCTTGACGTTGCTCGACGAATTTGCGTCCCCGCTCCTCGCCGAGATACCGGCATGCGATGTCAAGGCGAGCCAGATTACCCGTGTCGGGTTCAATCCGAGGAGAACCGTTGACTCTGACACCCCTGAACGGTGGCACTGTCTCGAAGACGGTAAGGGAACACTCAGGCGTTCGTTTTAGATGTGCGAGCTTGGGGTCGCCTCTTGCGATGACAACCTCGAAGTGTTGCTGATGGAATCGGAACCAGACCGGTGACACACTTGCCGTTCCATTTTCGCGATAGGTAGCCAGCACAGCGGGAGATGGCAGGTCAACAAGGGTTTCGAAATGGGGAAAGTCTCTGGGCATGTGTTGATTCTGAC
>CAXMMT010000018.1:0-3130 GCA_964194555.1 uncultured Boseongicola sp.
GGGGTCGCCTCGGCAGCGTCAATCAGCTCGTCATAATCAGCTGCTACTCCGATCACCTCGATGTCGTCGCTCAGATCGATCAGAGCCTTCACCCCCTCGCGAATCAGGAGGTTGTCATCGGCGAGAAGGACAGTGATCGACATCAGATCGGCTTGTAGACCATGAGGAACAAGATCACCACGATCACACCCATCTCGATGAATCCGAGCCGCAAGTATTTATCGAAAACGTCGGGCAAGGAGCGACCGTCTTCACGAGCCTCCTTCATCCGCCTTTCCATTCGATCACCAAAACCGCCGCCCATGACCAGAACCACAACGAAAAGGCCAACTGCCAGATAGACCCACGTTTGGGAAAAGGCCCAGGCCTCACTGATGCTCACCATCGCTATCCCGGTGGCTATGACCAACAAAGGGGCGGGGAGGAATACCCGATTCATCACCGGCTCCAACCGGCCCATTGTCTCATCAACTACTGCTTGACCCTGGGCTCTCTTCAGACCCCGGAAACTGAGCAGCAACACGATGGCGCCCCCCACCCACACCATGGCAGACAGGATGTGAACAACCACCAACAACTCGTACATAGTTTCCAAGCTACGGGCAACTGGCCGAGCCAACGACTGTGCAGACCGCCATTGTGGGTGCGGAAAACCACACCCCCATCTTGTGGGCTTCTCACTGTCTGAATCATCACCAATGCCCGATGATCACAACACATTGACAAGGAGATGCAATGAGGCAGGAAAGTTCGGTGACTTCGATCTCGTGGATTCCGTCGGAAGCAATGACAGGCCCGATGCGGGTGCCCATGGACCTACACATCGGCCACTACGACCAGGCTCCACCAGATCATCTCGAGCACGGAGACCTGGAGGAATTGCGAGACGATGACCGATACCGATTTGCCAACTATTTGGCAGCATGGATAGAAGTCGAAGCCGGGTCGATCGTCGACGCCGGGTATAGCGGTGGAGGATTGATCGGATCGACAACCGCCAAGATCGGTGTCTCAGTGACCATTCCCGGAGTGGCATTCCCTGTTCTTCAGGAGCCACCTGTGATCGATGGCGACAAGGTTGTGTTTCGTCAGACGGCGGGAGGCCGAACGGGTGCTCCTCTCCCCCACCGAATCGACCGTCCGCCGTTTGTCAGGATGACCGCACCAACCGCCTGGACTTCGCTGTCTTTGACGATCTGGGCCAGTGGGAGCTCCGAGTTCGAGCTGGCGGGAGCTTCACCATTCCCCCGTCACTGGGTTTATGACCAAGACGGCCAACTCGCCGCCAAGAGTGGTGTGATCGACTTCGCCGACTGGACCCAGAGCGACGGCCCAAAACACACTCCGTGGCACGATTTCGACCGGTCGGTGTTGATGAGCGATGTCGAGTCCCAGGTCGAACGTAACCTGTCCGGCTCAGTGATGTCGTCCAACCCGGACCTAGTCAAGGTGGAAAAGGGCTCCATGTTGATCGAACAAGGCCAACCCGGTGAGATGATCCATCTGATCCTCGACGGGATGTTGCAAGTTGAGGTTGACGGCGAAGTCATCGCCGAGCTCGGTCCCGGAGCCATCGTCGGCGAGCGAGCGGTCCTCGAAGGGGGCGTGGCCACGGCAACGGTCACCGCGATAACCCCTGTCAGGACCGCCAGGATCTCGGCAGAGAATGTGGATCGTTCCGAGCTGGAACAGGTGGCGACAGGCCACCACCGGGAAGAGAGTTGAGCGTGTGCAGCCGTGGCCCTCACAGGGCCACGGCTGCACACGCTGGGGGCTAGGCGGCCGGAACCTTGTGCATCTCGGCAACGGGTTCGCTTGTGGCCTGTTCGGACCTCATGGTTTTGGGGATCAGGGCGAATGCGATAACTACCGCAAATCCGAGAACCACAGCCGAGATGGTGAATCCGGAGTTCATCGAGTCAATGAATGCCAGGTTGGTCCCGTTGATCAGTGTGGCAGCAAGCTCCGCTGGAGCCTCAGCAGCCACGGCAGAAGCAACTCCAACACTCTCACCAACGACCTCTACCAGTTCGTCGGGAATGACCCCTCCCAGTCGATCGTTGACGTTGCTTCGGTAGAGACTCGACACCACCGAGCCAATAGTGGCTATACCAAGGGCACCCCCCAGCTCGCGGCTCACATCGTTAACTGCGGAACCGATTCCGGCGTCTGCCTCGGGGACAGCTGCCATCACCGTGTCAGTGAGGGCCGGCATCCCCAGTCCGGCACCGAATCCGAAGATCCCGAGAGGAATGATGATCGAGAGGGTCGACGAGTCGAGCTCGATCCCTCCGAGGAGAAGGAGTCCGGTGGCCATCGCCCCGGCCATGGCCAGAACCAGATAACGAGGACCGATCGTCTTTACCAGCACTCCAGAAAGCGGAGCACCGATCATCATCCCAACCGAAGCAGGGATGATCAGAAGTCCGGCCTGAAAAGCCGATCTCCCCTGAACGATCTGGAAGAACTGTGTCAGGAAGAAAAACGTCACGAGCATCCCGAAGATGATCAGCCCCAGCGTCAAGACGGCCCCGGTGAAGTCCTTTTGTTTGAAGAAATGAAGTGGCAACATCGGTGCATCGCTTCGTGTTTCCACGATGGCAAAGGCCGTCAGCAATGTCGCCGCCAACACGAACGACGCCACAATTTCAGTGGAAGACCACCCCGCCGAGGGCCCCTGAATAATCCCGTAGACAAGAGCAACCAGCCCGGTCGTCCCCAGAATCGCACCGGGAATGTCTAGGCCGAGGGCCCGACTATCACGCGACTCGGGCACAATCACCATGCCCACAAGAGCGACTGCCAAGACCGGAATATGGACCCAAAAGACTGCGCTCCACCCGACGTTGTCAACAAGCCATCCTCCAAGAACGGGGCCAATCCCGATCCCCAAGGCACCAACGGCTGTCCATATACCAATGGCCCGGGCTCGCTCGCCTCGGGGGAAGACATTGGTGATGATCGACAGCGTCGCCGGCAGCACAAAAGCGGCGCCCAGACCCTGCACCCCGCGGAACACGATTAGGGAGGTTGCTGTCTCCGACAGAGCAGCCCCTACCGAACCGGCGCCGAACACAAGGAGACCGATGGTCATCCAACGTTTCCGACCGTATCGATCACCAAGGCTTCC
>CAXMMT010000019.1:0-36838 GCA_964194555.1 uncultured Boseongicola sp.
AAATGGGTCAACGTCTCGTCGATCTCGTCGTTGGTAACCCTCTCCCAATCCATACCATCGAACATACGTTCGATCAGCAGGAAAGTCAAGAGGGCTACGCCAGAATCCCAAAGAAATCTGAAAAAACCGGCCAGCCAGTAATCGCCTAGTTGGGGGCCACTACCTGTCTGGCGCCTGTTGGGTGTCTCCGGTGACAGATTGCCCCGGCCGTTCGCCACGCTTGATTGCATCGATGGTGGCCCCCAATGTCAATGCGTCGCTCTCGCCGATGATCTTTCCGACAACCACCCCATCGGGGTCGATGAAGAAAGTCTCGGGAATGCCGAATACTCCGTAGGCAATGGCAGTTCGACTTCCGGGATCTGCCAGATACTTGGTCCACCGCGAAGTGCCCGCCTGTTCCAGGTACTTCAGGGAGTCAGACGGGCTCTCCTGATATCCGATCTGAACAAACGTGACGTCGTCCTCGCCAAACGCCTCAGAGGTCGCAACGAGATCAGAATGTTCAGCCCTGCACTGGAGACACCACGAAGCAAAGAAGTTGACCACGACGATGTCACCATGGAGGTCCCCCAGAGCCACCTCGTCGCTGCCGTCGAGTGTCATGAGCTCGAATTCGGGTGCGGGCTGGCCGATCAGCGGTGAGTCAACCAGAGTTGGATCACCACCGAATCGGGAGGCGAGAACAACGGCGAGGACCACAGTTCCGAGGGCTATCCCAAGACCCGTCCAGCGAAGCCACTTGCCGCTCATGCGCAAGGCTCTCCGCTGATCACGGCTTCGAAACTAGATCCGACCAATGCCCTCGAATCTTCGGACAACTCGGGATTCGCCAGGACGCCTGAGAACAAGTCGGCGGCAGCATTGCTCTCTCCGGCGCCGCACCAAAGGACCCGCCCCTTGAGGTACATGGCCGTGGTGGAGTCGGAATCGATGATGAGAGCCTGATCAAACAGTCCGATCGCGGTTTCGACCTCACCATTCCCATCCCAGGCCATCCACCCGAGTCGGACTAGGGCTGTAACCACCTCTGCGTTCGATGCGCCGGCTGCTTCGGCAACGGCAAGGTAGTGGGGAAAGGCCGAGCTGTAATCGCCAGCCTCGTAATAGCGCTCAGCGAGGGCGAGACGCATCCCATTTATTTGGAGGTTATCGAGGTTGGCGGCGACGACCGCCTCCATGGTCTCGTTTGACACCTCCGAGAGATCTTGGCCTTCGAGGTTGGCGACACCTGCCATCGGTCCTTCACGATCCTGGAGAAAGAAGCCGGCGGCTATCACGACAACGGCGAACGCTCCCGCCAGGATGAGTCCGCCGACCAGGGTCCGGCTCCGACCTGGAGGGTCAGTCTCGGGGGAGGCATCGCTCTCCGGGTGACGACGCCACCACACAATGATCGATAGTCCCGCCGCTGCCGCCGCCAATGGCGCCACCCAGAGCACGAGCGTTGCTCCGCTTGCCGGCGGGTCGAGGAGCACGGCCCCGCTGTAGGCCGAAAGAAGCTCGTTGATGATCTCGCTATCGCTGGCTCCCTCGGTTACACGATCGGAGACGAGAGCCATCATGTCTCTCGCCATCGGCGCAGGTGAGTTGGCTATCGATTCGCCCTGACAGACCGGGCACTTGATCCGAGTGCCGAGTTGCTCCACACGATCTGTCTCGGTCGGGCTCGAAGCCACGACGACGACAAGGATCACGGTCATGACGAGGATTGTCGTGATTGAGAGAAGATTGCGTGTCCGTTCAGACATCGGCGTTTTGACGCTCCTGATCGGCTTTGCGTTCCCGTTTGCGCACCGCGATCGAAGCGAAACCACCCGCGGCGGCAGTCACTCCGCCCAGCCAGAGCAGGCCTATGAGCGGTGACGTATCAAAGGCCAAGGTTGCGCTTTCCGAGTCGAAATCAACCAAGGTGGCATACAGGTCGCCATCGGGCCGGTTGATAACGTCGGGTGTGCTGATCCCGGCGTTGTCTCCGAAAAAGTTTGCTGCCGGTGTCATCGTTGCTATGAAACGCTCACCTCTGTTGACACTGAGTCGAGCGCCCCGGGTCGTCTTGTTCGGATGCTGTTCCTGGAAGGGCGACACATACGTGATGGTGAATCCGGCGAATTCGACAGATTCACCGGGTGTCATCTCGACCTCGACGTGGGCGCCGAGGTTGGCGGAGAAGGCGATTCCGACGGCGATCAGGACCACTCCGATATGACTCAACTGGCCCGCCCAGAACGGTGTGTCCCCACCGACTACGGCTTTTGTCGCTTCCCATCGGCCCTCTTCGAGCTTGGACATACGTCGCTCGGTCTGATCGAGGAGAACGCCGACGATGGCTGCGGTCACAAAGGTTCCGAGACTGATCGCCAGGACAACCCATCCGATCCGGGTGACGGTGAAGGCAGTTACCAGACCCGCGGAAAGCCCCAGAATCAGAGGTGTTCTCGTCCGTTTCCAAATTATCCCCACGTCCGCCGAGCCCCAAGGTGTGACCGGTCCGAATCCCATAACCAGCAAGAGCAGGAACGAGAGGGGCACGGCGAGTCGGTTGAAGAAGGGCTCTCCCACCCCTACCTGAGTTCCTGTGAACGCCTCGAGGATGAGGGGGTAAGTCGTCCCGATCAGCACCACGAATGCGTAGACGGAGAGCAGCAAGTTGTTGATCAAGAACGTTCCCTCGCGGGAGACGAAGGACTCGATGCGCTGTGATGAGGCGACCAGGTGCGCCCGTGTCGAGAAGAGGGTGAACGATCCAACAAGAACGAGAACGAGAAATCCCAGCAACGCGGGGCCGATCGCGGACTGTGTGAACGAGTGGACCGAGTTGATGGTGCCTGACCGGGTCAGAAATGTACCCAGGATCGTGAGAGAGAAGGCGCTGATGACCAATACGAAGTTCCAGGCCTGGAGCATGTTGCGACGTTGCTGGACTATGGCGGAGTGAAGGAAGGCAGTAGCTACCAGCCAAGGCATCAGCGAGGCGTTTTCGACCGGGTCCCAAGCCCAGTATCCACCCCACGAGAGAACCTCATAGGCCCACCAGCCGCCGAGCACGATGCCGAGAGTGAGAAAGGACCAGGCAACGACTGTGGACCGGTGGCTTCGCCGCAGCCATTCCGGTCCGGGGACCTTGAGGGCGAGGGCGCTTATCGCATATGCGAAGGGAACGGTGAGACCCACGTATCCGATGTAGAGAAGTGGTGGGTGGATCGCCATCATGAGATGATTCTGAAGTAGTGGATTCGGTCCGGGGCCTTCGAGTGGAGCGTCGACCGCGGCGAAAGGCCAGGCACTCGAGGTGAGACACCGATTCTGGGCTGCCTCGACACACACCTCGAATGGGTTGGCGATGGTGAGCATCAGGCCGAAGAAGAAGATGCCCACACCGCCGATCACCGCAAGGGCCCCCGCCTCCAATTGGTCGGGCGAGCGGCCGTAGCGTCGGGCCAATGCCCATGTGAACACGGCGAGGACCAAGCCCCAAAGGAGGATCGAGCCTTCCAGCGCCGCCCACGCCGTCGCGACATCAAACGGAAAGGGTGTTGTCGACGCGTGGTGATTGGCGACGTAGGCAAGGGAGAAGTTGTCAGTCAGGAGGGCGATCTCCATGGCGCCCATCGCCACGACCGACCCCACGAGCATCAAGTTGGCGGGACCAACCAGATCGGGTCTGGCGACAGATCGTGAAGCCGCTATGCCACGCCAAACGAGAAGAGAAGCACCAATAAGCGCAACAACGAGACCGACAGTGCCCAGGAAAGCAAGCATCAACTGTCCGGGTAGGCCCCGCCCTCCTCGGGTAGCTCGTAATTCTCGTCATGACGGATGAGCGCACTGTCGGCCACGAAGACATCACCGCTCCACGCACCTTCAACAAGAACCGGAACCTGCTCGTCGAACAACGGAGGCGGGGTATTGCTGAGGACGACAGCGATCGTTGTACCGCCGTCGGTGACATCGAATCTGAGGTTGTCACCGTCCTCGATCAGGGTTCCATCGACAACAAGTCCGGCGAGCCTGAAACGCTCACCGTCGGGGAACTCCGATCGCTGGTCGACAGCCTCAGTCGGATACAAGTAGTAAGTGAGGTTGTCGTTGAGCCCGGACATGGTCAGGGCTATGACGAGGACTATCACTCCTCCAATGCCGAGAAGCACGAACCGGCGATGGGCCATCGGTCAGCTCCTAGTGCTCTGGCCACAAACGTAGGCGATGTTGAGGGCGAGGCAGAGGCGTCTCTGACAAGGACGCAGGACGAGGGCGTACTGGCCCGTTAGTCGAGGACGAGGACGAGGACACGGTCAGGGGCGTCATTGGACGTCCTGAACGCGGCGAACGTTTGTGGTCGGGGCACCAGTAGCTCTGCGTCTCCGCAGATGCAGGTACACCGAATAGGCGATGATCATCCCGTAGGAGATCACGAATACGCCAGCGACGACGACAGTGTCAGACATCTCCAACCTCACTCAGTTTCGGTGGCTTCACCGCGTCGCCGGCGAGCAACTCAATCTCTTGACTTGCCTCCTCGATGCGCGCAACATCGGTCCGAGCCGCCATCAGCGCCACGTAGAGAATGGTGAAGGCCACAACATTTACGAGCATCGCAATCAGCATCTCCGCAGGCATCGTCGAGCCATCGGGTCTGATGGATTGCGTCTGGTGGAGAGTCCTGAACAGGTTGACGGAGAAATACACCAGGGGCACCTGGACAACAGCTACAACACCGAGGATGGCCGAGCGCCGGGCCTTGACGACGGGGTCGTCCAATGCATTGCGAAGAGCGATATAGCCCAGGTAGACAAAGAACATCACTGCTGTTGATGTGAGACGAGGATCCCCCCAGTCCCATGCTCTGCCCCACACGGCCTTGCCCCAGACCATTCCAGTGAACAGCCCGATTCCGGTGAACAGCACGCCGATCTCGGCAGATGCCGATGCGAGACGGTCCCATCGTTGTGTCTTCCTCCACAGCCACATGATCGAACCGAGGGCTGTCACACCAAACGCCAGAAATGCTAGCCATAGCGAGGGCACGTGAACGTTGATTATTCGGCTGTATTCGCCCTGAAGTGCGTCGGGAGGCGCGGTGAGCGCGAACCACAGTCCAACGGTCATCGCAGCAGCGGCAACGCCGAGCAGCACTCGTATCCGGGTCATCGTGTCGCTTCCTCTAGAGGTCTCGCCATACCAACTCCGATCACCGCAAGGGCGAGGTCGGTGGCGAGCATCAGCAATACCCAGGGGAGGATACCGGCACCACGGGATAGTGCCTCCAACGACTGGGAGGCACCGATCACGAGGGGAAGCGCCAGGGGAGCCACGATCAGAGATGCGAGAGCCGTGCGATTCCGCAGCCCGGCCGTTATCTCGCCGGCAAGTGTGCCGAGCTCGGTGAGTCCGATGGAGAAGAGAACCGTTCCCAGAAGCACCGTCGCCCAGGACCCGGATGGGAGAGTTGGCCCGTAGATGAGCACCATCGCGATGAAAAGCACCACGAGGAACGCCAGCATGAGGACACCGCCGGACAGCACCCGGCCCACGAATCGAGCGGCCGGATCAACCCCGAGCAGAGCTTGCAGATCTCTCCGCTCTTGTGTGTCGGCCGCCGACTGCCGAAGAGCAACTTGCATGCCGAAGAGGATTCCAAGCGCCCAGAACACCGCCGGTCCTATTCGGCTTATGGTCGCTAGCTCGATTCCAAGGGAAAGTGGGAACACCATGAGTGCGACCACAGCGAAAGGAAGCACGATTCTGAGCGTGTCTCCGAGTCTTCTCTCAACATGGAGATCCACCCTTGCTATCTCTAGGGACTGGCTCCAGAAGCTCATCGAGCACTCTCCAGACGTCCAGAGCTGAGGGCCATCACCTCGTTGCAGCTCTCGTCGAGCCGTTGGCGGTCATGGGAGACAATGACAACTCCGCCCCCCTCGCCAACCGTGCGATCCTTGAGTGCGTCTATGAGCTCGCGGGCTGAATTGTCGAGACCGGATGTTGCCTCATCGAGGAGCAACAGCCTTGGCCTCGTCAGCAGCAAGTGAGCTACCTCGATCCGTCTCCGCATCCCAAAGGAGCTTGCATCCGCTCTTCTGTCGGATGCCTCGTCGAGACCGACCACCTCGAGGACCGGGTCCACTCTCTCCTCGACCAAGCCCGACAGCCGAACAACATGAACGAGATTCTCGCGAAGTGTCAGCTCGTCGATCAGAGCCGGGTTGTGGCCGATCATCCCGATGGAGGGCCTAACCGCGAACACCTGGTCGGAGTTGATATCGGCACCCAATACCGATCCTGCTCCCTCGATGATTCTGAGCAGTGTGGTCAACATGCGAATCAAGGTGGTCTTGCCCGATCCGTTGGGGCCGGTAACGCCCGCAACCCGGCCCGGTTGCAGGCTGAAGTCAACATGGCGAAGGATGGGCTTTCCCCCAAGGGAAACACTGGCGTTTTCCAGATGGACTAGTGGATCCACGTTTGGAGTCTCATCATCGGAAGGAAGAGTCTCAAGTTGGTGCTGTGACCCGATGGCCGGCGAGTCTCGGACCGAGCCACATCCCAAGTCCTCCGAACGCCACTGCGGCGACGTACCAGCCGACCGGGCCGCCGGTGAGGCTCGGTCGCATGGGCTCGGTGAGGAGACGTACCAGCCCGACCACGGCAAGCGCCGCGCCCGCTCTGGTGAGAAGGCGCCAGGGCAATCTGGATACCAGCCACGCGGCCACAATCAGACCTGCGGCGGCATAGATCTCAACAGGATGACGTGTGACGGCACTTCCCGGCTCAGCCCATGTCCAGGGAAGACCAGACGCTGTTCCCAGACATGCGCCCCGCCAGAGACACCCGGCATGCCAGCCGGCGAGACCAAGTACCGCAGCAGGTGCAGTCGCGTCCAGGTCGGCAATCCTCCACTTGTCGGCCCACAGATAAGTCACGATGGCGCCAACGGACGCTGCCCCTGTATGGACGCCTCCCCTCACAATCAAGATGTCGAGGGGGTGGGTGAGAGGGTTGATGCCCTGTGACGCCATTGCGACGAGCCGGCCAACGATGAGCCCTCCCACCGCCGCTCCAATGATGCGATCTGTCGGATGATCGGGAAGACGGTCGCTCCAGAGACGGGTGCCTACCCAACTGAAACCGATCGCAGTGAGTGCGGCCCACAGCAGAGTGAACTCCAACTAGATACTCACTACTACGAGCCCAGTCGAAGCAACTCGTCGATATTCAAGGCCAGTGTCCTCTCATCGAGAATTCCATTATGCGTCTTGAACAGCTCACCGTTCGGGGCGAAGAAGAACGTGACTGGTGTGCCGATTCCGGCATAGAAGTTGACGACTTCGCGGTCGCGATCGAAGAAGTGATCGAACTCGAGACCGAATTCGGCCAGGAAGGCTTTGGCGTTTGTTTGGCTGTCCTGAACATCGACGCCGATGAACTCGATCTGGGAGCCGTATTGCTCGTAAGCCTGGTTGAGCAGGGGAGCCTCCGAGCGGCATGGCAGGCACCACGACGCCCACACTGTGACGACAGCCGGTCTGTCGATACCTCCAAGATGGGCCTCGAACTCTTCAGCTGTAGTCGGCGGCAGATCCGGGCGGCTCCCCACATCATCGGGTCCTGGTGTGGCGGTGCCACCACATGCGACCAGGATCAGCATCAGCACGAGCGAGCGCTTCAACATCGTGAACAATTGTCCCAGTGGTCGGTCCCTACTTGGCATCCAAGCCTGCGAACGCCCCCGTCAAGACGCTTATGCCGCGTGACGGGAAGGAATGGACAGACGCACCGCTCGCCTGATCGGCAGGCAGAGTTGGCCTGTCGAGTCGACCAGACGTATCGAGTTCCCGTTCAACCACCGCCAGATGATCTCCGCCTCCTCTCCGGCCTGGACGTTGGGCGGAACCTCTGGTATGGACACGTCGACCGCCCGAGCCTGGGCGATGAGACCAGGGGGTTCGCCAGGTTGGCGCGTCTCGACCAGAGCACCGTGGTCGATGACAGTCCGGCGACCTTGTGCATCTTCGATCTCGAGGAAGCCGGCTTCGGCCAGGGCCTGCCAGCGGTGCTTCCTCTCGATGGCCCTGGCGAGCGCGTCGTGGCGATCACGCAACCAGGCCGCCTCTTCGTATCGGCGTTCGGTGGCGAATCGCGTCATGCGATCGACAAGAGGGTCAAGAAGCAAACTTGGCGAACTCGCAATCCCGGTGAGAAGCTGATCGACGACAACCCGGTATTCGTCTTCCGCCAATTCACCATCACATGGGCAATTGGCTACGCCTATCTGGGCGGCTGCACACTTCCCCTCTTTGGAGCCGGCCCGCCCTCGACACCGTCTGATGGGGTGGGCGTCCCAGATGGCCGTCACCACCAGATCGGCGGCTCGCTTGGAGCGAAACGGACCCAGATAAGAGACCCCATCGTCCTTGAGGGTCCTGACCACCGAGAGCCTGGGGAACTTCTCGTCGGTCAATTTGACGAAGTGCGAGGATTTCGGCGGGCGTGACCGTCGGTTGTAGCGAGGCCGGTGGGCGTGGATGAGCCTTAGCTCGGTGACCTCGGCCTCGAGTACCGTTGCACACACCTGATGGTCTATGGAGTGGAGCTCCTTCATCAGATTGGCGATGGTTTTCCGCTTGTCCCCGTAGAAGTACTGGCGGACACGGGTCCTGAGATTGGTGGCCTTGCCGACGTAGATCGGGATGTTCTGCCTGTCCTTGAAGACGTAGATTCCCGGCAGTCTCGGCAGATCTTCGGTCAGCTTGATCTTGGAGTAGTGGGCCGAACCTTTGGCTGTCGGCAGCTGGAGCAGGTCGTCGAGATTGGTGACGCCCAGCGATCCGACACGTTCCAGAAGCCCGTGGAGGACATGTGCCGTTGCCTTGGCGTCATCCAGCGCCCTGTGAACCGGCTTCACCGGACTCCGAAAGTGGTCAGCCAGGGTTTGAAGACGAAGGTTGGCAACCTCGGGCCGAATCAACCTTCGGGCAAGCGCGGCGGTGTCGACCGACTTGTTCTCGAGACGTCCGTATCCGAGCCGGACTGCCGCGGCGTTGAGAAACGAAAGATCGAATCGGACGTTGTGTCCCACAATGATGGTGTTGCCGATGAACTCCAGAAATGGTGGTAGCGCGGATTCGATCCGTGGTGCGTCGAACACCATTGCATGGGTGATCCCGGTGAGGATCGTGATCGACGGGGGGATGGCCAGGCCGGGGTCGACCAGAGTCTGGAACGAGCCGAGCAGCTCGCCGCCCTTGTACTTGACCGCCCCGATCTCGGTTATCTCACAGTTGGAGGGGGAGCCGCCCGTGGTCTCCAGGTCGAGGACACAGAACGTGACGTCGAAGAGAGGGGTTGATAGGTCATCGAAACTGGGTTGAAAGGCTGTCTTCACTGCCGATCGAGGTTACATCGAACACATGTTCGATGTCAATCAGCGAATACGCTGTCTCACCGCCTCATAAGCGAGCAGGGCCAGGGTCGCCGACGTATTCAGTGAGTCAGACAACCCGAACATGGGGATAGCGACGAGGCTGTCGCACAGCCGTGTCGCCGATTTGCTGAGACCCGCGTCTTCTGCGCCGACCAACAGGGCGGAAGCACCTTTCATGTCGCTATCCCAGAGTGTGTTCTGAGAGTCAGGCGATGCCGCAATCAAGCGAATCGAGTGCTTCTCGAGCCACAGCCCAAAGTCGTCGAGCTCGCACACTGCCAACGGCACACTGAACAGCGCACCCGTTGATGCCCGAATCACGTTGGGGTTGAAGACATCAACTGTCTTGCTCATCGCGACAAAACCGTTTGCTCCAGAGGCGTCGGCCGTGCGCAGCATGGCGCCGAGGTTGCCGGGCTTTTCGATCGACTCCGCCGCGAGGACGAGAGGTGCGTCGCCAAGATCGATACGGTCGAGAGTGAGTGGAAACTGCTCGAAGACAGCTATCACACCTTCCGACTGATTTCGATACGAGGCGCGACTCAGGACGGTCGGCTCCACTGCCAGTGCATCGGCAGTGGCCAGATCGGAGGTCGGGTCGTCGATGTAGATCTCGAGTGGCTTCAGACCGCTCTCGAGTGCACGGCCAACCAGACGACGACCCTCAACGACAAAGACGCCCTCGGCGTCGCGATGCCTCTTCTCCCGGAGCCGGATCAGTCGCTTGATCCGCTCGTTGGTCGGCGATGTGATGTCGTAGGCCATCGGTGACGAGTATCGCAGTCGAGTAACGGCATCACTCAACAGACTTCTAATGTCTGACCATGAAGCTCAGCCGGTTGGCTACCTACTCCACTCTGACCGAGGCCACCCTGGTCAAGGCGAAGCTCGAGACGTTCGGCATCGATGCGATCGTCGAGGGGGATGTGGCATCGTCGTCAATACCCACATTCGATCAGATCGAAGGTGTCAAAGTCCTGGTTCGGGAGGCTGATCTCGGCGCCGCGTACGAGGCACTCGGGCGAATGCTTCCGTCTGCCGAGGATCAGCCGCCCTAGTGCTCTCCAACATGAGTACGGTCGTATGTTTCGGCGAGACAGAGGCATCGCCTCGCCAGGACCCAGTACGAGGGCGCACCCGGTGTGGTGCGTCGAGGACGAGGACGCCGCGAGCGGGGTCAATTGTCCGTCGAAACGTCATCGTATTTATGTTGGGGGGCACTCACATCCCAGTGATCGTGGTGGATGACCGAATCCTTTGACCTTCTGGGCCGGTCGAGACTTGCCGACCGTCGATCCGGAGCCGGGTGGCCGATGGTGACGACACCGATCGGCGTGTGCTCGTCCGGCAACCGAAGGGCGGAGGCGAGGTCCGGTACCGAGTGAACGCCGAGAAAGCCGGCAGCCAGGTCCTCGTCCACCGCGGCCAGCAGCACGGCCATGAGCGCCGCCCCGGCATCGACCCACCAGTAGGGGATGGGCCACTCGATCATCCGGCCATCCGGTCCTAGTTTGTCGGGTTCGGAATATCGGTCCCGGTAAATCTTCTCGCTGACCGAAATCACGATGTGTGCCGGAGCCCGGGAGATCCAGGGGTCGAACCCGGCGGACACATACGATTCCTCTCCGGCGAGTTGGGCGATTTCGCGACGCACCGACACGTCGGTCACCACAACCACTCCGATCGCCTGGCTGTTGCCCGCCGAGGGAGCCCTCAGCGCCGAAGCGGCGATTCGTTCGAGGGCATCGTCGTCCACCGATTGATCGGTGTAGTTCCTGACCATGCGACGGCGAGCCAAGACGTGTGAGTAATCCATATCCCAATCTTGTCACACCTCGTGCCGGCCACGTTGAGGCAATGGAACAAAGCACTCGTCATCAGAGGCTCATGCCCATAGGCTGTGATGCGGTGGTGTTTGAAAAGATGAGTGGTGTGCCACAATGAGGAGCGGAGATGAATTTGACATCCCCCAAAGCGGACACTCCGACGGTCGTTTGGACACGGGGAAAAGGGTGTGCCGAACTTGCCGACCTTCTCGCAGAGGGTGAGCCCACCCGGGTTTCGGGAGATCCGGGCGAGGAATGCATCAGCCGGCGCGCAGATCTCCTGGTCGCCAGGAAACTGTCCAACAGCTTCGACCTCGTCAGTGTCGCGGTTCCGGTTGATTTCCAGCCTGAGAACGTAACCCGAGTGGTTGCCACTGTTGCCGGCGGACCACACTCTCTTCTCGCCGCCGAAACCGCCACTCAACTGGGTTCTGCCCTCGGTGTCCCCTCTGAGATGGTGTCCGCTTCCGGGCCTGACCACGACATAGACTCCGCACAAGGGATTCTCGACGAGATCGGATTTCGGCTTCCCGGGTTGGGGGGTCGTGTGATCGAGGTAGACGGTATCTCAGAATTGGTCGAGACTCTCGATGAGGGTGCCCTTCTGGTTCTTGGCGCCTCCGGAGGTTCGTGGTTGCAACGGTCGATGTTCGGACCGGGTGCGAGGCTTCGCCGAACTGCTCAAGTCGGGGCAGTGATAGTCCGCAGCGCTCCCGACAGGGTCTTTCGATTCATGGGGGACCCCGTCTACGTGGCGCCTCTGCGTCAAGCTGACGACACCCTTCGCTTTCATACGGAGAAAACCCTGGCGGTTGCACACGACGGTCTTCTCGTTGGCTTGGTGCGTCGACAGAGACTCATGGACGCCGGCCGGGATCCGGTCGAGTCTGTAATGGAGGATGCAGTCTCGGTGAGAGTGGACGAGACCATTTCTGAAGCCTGGGAGTTGGAGCCCACGTTCGGGGAGGATCCGATTCCCGTGACCGACCACGAAGAACATCTGGTCGGCGGATTGTCATTGCCAGTCGGCTGAAACCCGCAAGAATCTAATACGATGTCAGCTAGATCACTTTTCCGTGGTGTCCTCTGGACGCTCGTTGCTCTTCTTCTCGTCGCTCACATAGGTGGCGGCTGGTTCTTCTCCGGTGAGCTGATCGCCGACGGTTTCGTTCCCGACCCCGACCCGATCGTGACACCAACCGGCGATTACGAGACTCTCGATGTGTCATATGAGACGCCCCTCGGGCAAATGGATGCTCTCCACCTCCCCGCGAGCGGAACGACCTGGGTGATCCACGTTCACGGCAAGGGCGCCACGCCGGCCGAGGCCGAACATCTCTTCGCTCCTCTCCAGGAAGCCGGCTACCCCCAGCTCTCGATCACCTATCGCAATGATGAGAATCAACCTCTCGATCCGAGCGGTTATTACCAGTACGGCGGAACCGAGTGGGAGGACATCAGAGGTGCGATGGAGTTTGCCGAGTCAAACGGCGCCGAGGCCGTTGTCTTCAGCGGGTTCAGCACTGGCAGTTCGCATGTCCTTTCGTTTCTCTACCGCCACAACTTCGACGAGATACGAGGCCTGATCTTCGATGCCCCCAACATCGATTTTGGCGACACAGTCGACTTCGCCGCCGGCCAGCGAGACATGCCTGTTCTGCCGATGAAGGTGCCACCCACGATCACCTGGGTGGCCAAGTTCATCACCTCGCTGCGCATCGGGGTCAACTGGAAGGCGATTGATTACGTCGACAAGGCCGGGTCCTCACTCCGCACACCGGTGCTGGTTCATCACGGGACCGACGATCAGAGTGTTCCTATCACCCAGAGCGTTGCCTTCGATGAGGCAGTCCCGGACCTGGTGACACTCATCCGGGTCCCTGGCGCCGGCCACATCGAGTCGTACGAGACAGACCCGCAGAGATACGTCGATAACGTCCTGGACTTCCTTCAGGAAGTCGGTTGACCCTGCCATACGTTTTGTGAAGATTCGCGCGGGTTATAGCCGCGCGAATCTTCACGAAAGGCTATTTCGCTTCGGAAGTTGGTGGTTTGACCGTGAGTTCGACCTCGCGAACCCTTCTTCCGTCCATGCGCCGAACCCTGATGTCGAAGCTTTCCGTGGCAACCGAGTCGCCACGTCGAGGGACCCGGCCCAGTTCGGCCATCAAGTATCCGCCGACGGTCTCGTAGTCGCCGTCTGCGAGCACGGCTCCCACGTCGGCGAGTCGATCGAGCCGCGTCTGTCCTGCCACGAGAAATCGATTGCGTCCCGCTGCTCTGATCTCCATCACCTCGCGTATGTCGTGCTCATCGCGGATGTCGCCAACGAGTTCCTCGGCAATGTCTTCGAGAGTCACCAGACCAGCGACACTCCCATGCTCATCGATGGCCACGGCGATGTGAACGCCTTCGGAGCGCATCATCTCCAGCAATGGTGATACCGGCATTGATTCCGGGACAACAGGAACAGTGCGAATGAGACGCACGTCGATCGGTTGTTGATGCCGGTCTGGGTCGACAGTCAGGAGGTCCTTTGCGTGAAGAAAACCTCTGATGTCATCGAGATCCTCTCCGTACACGGGAATCCTGGAGTGTCCCGTCTCCACCACAATGTGCTCGACTTCCGCGGCCGACTCCTTTGTCGAGACAGTGATCAGATCGGGACGCGGAACCATGACCTCTGACACGACGGTCTCCTGGAACTTGAGTGCCGATGTCAGGAGTCGCGACGAGCCCGAATCGATTATTCCTCCGGCGCCGATCGTCTTGACCAGTGTGGCGATGTCTTCTGCCGACTGGGCGGTCTCGACGGCCTGTCGGGGTCGTACGCCGAATAGTCTCAGGACTCCGCCGGCCGTCCAGGAGAGGGCGAGGATCAACGGCCTGAGAATGGTGACGTAGCCGCGAAATGGAGCGGCGACGAGGAGCGCAATCCTCTCTGGCGCCGCGATGGTGGCGTTCTTCGGTGCCATCTCTCCAAACACGTTGTGGGCGAATGTGACGATTAGGAGCGCCGTGACCAGGGACAATGTTGTGACTACTCCGCTGGGAAACCCGAGTGTGTCGTAGAGGCCGTGGAAGGCCACCTCCAGAGAGTTCTCGATTACAAAACCGAGAACGAGCGAAGTGGCGACAATGCCAAGCTGAGCGCCGGCGAATGTAACCGGGAGCTCCTTCATCGATGCCAGTGCCCAACGGGCCAGCTTGCTTCCCGATGCCTCACGTTCTTCGAGGATCGGTCTGCGGGAGGCGGTGAAGGCAAACTCGACGGCAACAAAGAAACCGTTGATGAATATCAGGAAGACCGCCACGACCACGGCCAGAACGCTCATGAGTTGTCCTCGGCCGGTGGAGTTATGTTGACTCGGTCCACCCGGAATCCGTCAACCCCGACCACCTCGAACCGCCAGCCGTCGATTTCCACGGTGTCACCGAGGTCAGGGAGATGCTCCAGTAATGCTGTGATCAGACCGCCCAGCGTCTCGTACCGACCCTCGGGCCACTCGAAGCCGAGGGCCGCTTCAACCTCGTGCCGATGGAGGAGACCGGAGAGCTCACCAGGCTTCGAGGAAACCGGGGATGGCAGACGGTCGTGCTCATCCCTGATCTCACCAACGATCTCTTCGAGCAGGTCCTCCGACGTGACTATGCCCGCCGTTCCCCCGTATTCGTCGGTCACGACGGCCATCCCCGAGCCCCGGGTTCGGAGTTCGAACAGGACAGTCTCGAGCGGCTGACTGTCCGGGATGACGAGAGCGGGCCGCATGTGATTGACGATCGGTTCCGACCCCCGCTGCTCGGCCGGAACTCGCAAACTGTCTTTTACGTGTGCGACCCCGAGGATCTCGTCGAGGTCGGAGCCGAAGATCGGGAACCGGCTGTGCCCGCACTCGATGGATGCAAGCTGGATGTCCGCAACGGTTGCAGACGAGGGGAGACCGACAATCTGCACCCTGGGGACCATGACATCGGATGTGAGGTTCTCCGCGAAGGTTATCGACCGAGTGAGCAGACCGAGCTCGTCGTCGCTGAGGAGGCCGTCCTCTCCGGAGGCCCGGATAATGAGCTCCAGCTCCTCTATCGAGCGAACACCGGCCAACTCCTCTCTGGGTTCGATTCCCATCATTCGCACTGCTCGGTTCGCGGCGGCGTTGAGCACCCGGATCAGGGGAGACAGTGCACCGTTGACCATCAGCATCGGTATTCCGACTCGCTGAGCAGTTTGATAGGGGTAGGTGATGGCGAGGTTCTTGGGGACCAGTTCGCCAAACACGAGTTGCATGGAGGTGCCGAGGGCAAGTGCGAGAACGATGGTCAGTGTCGGTATCAATTCCTCCGAGAAAGGGAGCCACTGAAGAAACGGCTCGATTACCGGGCCGAGAGTCTGCTTGATGACGAGGCCGAGAATCAGCGATGAGAGCGTTATTCCCAGCTGAGCCCCGGATAGATGAAACGACAATTTGGAAAGACCGTTGAGAATGCGGCGGGCTCTACGGTCGCCCTCTTCGGCCTTTCTGGTGACCCGACTTCGTTCAACGGTTATGAGCGCGAACTCGCCGGCAACGAAGAAAGCGTTGATCGCCAGGAGAAACGCGACGAGAGCCAGACCGGCGGCTGTACTAATGGGTGGGCGCCTTCTGGATCACGGTTGGGGGGTCACACTAATGCCCGCGAGTTTCCTGTCACACCCCTCTCTTAGGGTGAGGTCAGGAGGTCAGAAATGTTGATTGATTGCGAACAGTGCGCCATGTTGGATACCAGCGCCTGTGATGAGTGTGTCGTGACCTGTCTTCTCGGTGCCGGCCCGGTGGATCTCAGCGACAGTCAGGCCGAGGCCATCAGTAATCTCGCCGATGGAGGACTCGTACCCCATCTGCGTCTCATTCCCGCGGAGCGCCGGGTGTCCTGATTGACATGCGCTCCGCGTGCAAGGGTCCCGGTTACCCTCGGTTTTCATGGTCAAGGTGTACGCGGTCGTCCTCGTTGTCGGGATCGTCGGTCTTCTGGTGGTGATCATGGGTGGCGCTTTCGCCGAGAACGTGGGCCATCCGGAAAGAGACCCCGGTGAGTTGATGGGAGTCAGAGGCAAGGCCGCGATCGGCGCTCTTGTCGGTTTTGGCATGGGTGGCATGTCCGCGGAGTTTTCTCCACTCGACTTCACATGGCAGCTTTCGCTTCTCCTTGCCGTCATCGCTGCTGTTCTATCGGTGGCGTGGGTTCGTTATGCGGTCGGTCAGGCGGAAGGCTGATGCTCTTCGTTTCCGACGTCCATGGCGCCATGAAGCCACTCCGACGACTCGTTGAGAGCGACGAGGAGGTGATCATCCTGGGTGATCTGGCCAACCTGACCGACTACAGGAGTGGCGAGGGGGCGGTTGCCGATGTTCTTGGGCTCGAATTTGCCCGCGCCTCGGCGCAAGCTCGAGCTTCGGGGGACTATGCCGGGATGCGAGCCCTCTGGATAGAGCGTGTCGGCGAGAACGTCGAAGGGGTTCGAGCCGAGATCGGCCTGGCAATTGATCGTCAATACGACGAAGTCGCAGTGGCGCTCTCAGACGGCGCCGGTCTTGTGATTCACGGGAATGTCGACCGGCCGAGCCGACTGAAGGAGGCTCTTCCGGCTGGCTTTCGATACGTCCATGGTGAGTCTGTCGAGATAGACGGTCTCCGGTTTGGCTTTGTTGGTGGCGGTGTCGAGACACCGCTGCAAGTAGAAGGTGAGGTCTCCGACGAGGAGATGTCTTCGCTTCTCGACGGGCTGGGTTCGGTCGACGTCTTGTGCACCCATGTGCCTCCAGCAGTTCGTTCGATGCGACGCGATGTGATCACCGGAAAGGACGAACGAGGGTCGGGCCCGATCCGAGACTACCTGGTGGAGCATCAACCTCGTTTTCATCTGTTCGGGGATGTCCATCAGCCGCAAGCCACCACCTGGCGGGTGGGTGCGACGCGATGTTTCAACGCCGGGTACTTCCGGGCCACGGGCAGGTTCCTTCGTCTCGAATCCGAAATGGTTCATGTCGGCCGTATTCGTTAGCGATGTACACCACTAGCCTCGGCGATTCGATGACGAGCGGGGAACATGCCTGAAGGAACCTTTTCGACTCTGGAGATCGATGCCGCGCCCGAGGCGCTCTACGACGCTGCTGCCGACGTGGCTGCCTATCCGGAATGGGCCACAGGCGTCAAGGAGGTCGAAATCCTGGAAAGTGACGAGAGTGGCCGGGTAGACCGGGCCCGATTCGTGCTCGAAGGATTCGTGAAAGAGATCAGATACGTCCTCAAATACACCCACCACCGACCCAACGTGCTCAGCTGGGTTGCCGAGCCCAGCGACGATCTCGAGATGCTGGAAGGTTCCTACCAGTTCACCTCCCTGGATGATGCGACCGAGGTCGTCTACTCCCTGACGGTGGAACCCAACTTCAAGGTTCCCGGGTTTCTCAGGCGACAAGCGGAGAAGCAGATTGTCACAACGGCACTCCGCGGCTTGAGAAAGAGAGTCACCGAAGGCGTCTAAGTGCGTATTTCTATTGGAGAGCACTAGTGAGGATCGTTCTGGTTACCGGCAAGGGCGGCGTTGGAAAGACCACTGTGGCTGCATCCACGGCCCTAGCCTCGGCCGACGCCGGATACAGGACACTCATCACCTCGACCGACCCGGCACACTCCCTGGCCGACGCCATCGCCATCAGCCTCGGATCGAAGCCGACGCGGGTGGTAGAGCGTCTCGACGGTCAGCAGATCGATACCCAACAACAACTCGACAAATACTGGGGCGCCATCCGCAATCAGTTGATGGACGTCCTCGACTGGGGCGGCGCCGCCGGAATCGAGGCTGAGGAGTTTCTCGTTTTCCCGGGTATGGACGAGCTGTTCGCCCTTCTCGAGGTAAATCGTCATGCCAGGTCAGGAGACTATGACGTGGTGGTCGTGGACTGCGCTCCCACAGCCGAGACCCTTCGGCTTCTTTCGCTGCCGGAGGTGTTGTCCTGGTATTTCGAGAAAGTCCTGCCGACGGAGCGACGCATCATGAAGGCCGCACGACCCCTGTTGACCCGGCTGACGGACCTGCCCATCCCCGAAGACGAGGTGTTCAGCGCAGCGCAGTCGGTGTTCGAGGGCATCGAAGAGGTCAAAGAACTCATGTCACAGCCCGAGATCACTTCGGCACGGCTTGTGGTGAACCCTGAGAAAATGGTGATCGACGAAGCTCGCAGAACGTATAGCTACCTCAGTCTTTTTGGCTACGGCGTGGATGGCGTGGTGATAAACCGGATTCTTCCGGACATGGTCGCGGACCCTTATTTCGAGCGATGGCGTGCCATCCAGAAAGGGCATCTCGACGAGATCGATGATGCGTTCGCAGACGTGCCACGTTTGCGTTTGAGATTGTTTGACGACGAGATGATCGGCGTCGACAGGCTTCGACTGATGGCTTCGGAGCTCTACGGCGACAACGATCCGGTGTTTGGGTTCGAGGCAGTCAGTCCGTTCCGGATCACTGAGAGAAACGGCGCTGTCACAATGGAGTTGGATCTTCCGCTGGTCGAGAAAGCGGATCTCGATGTGTTCCGGCACGGTCGCGAGCTCTATGTGCGTCTCGGTCCCTACCGGCGATCCTTCATACTTCCAGATGCTCTACATCGGAGAGAGGTGATCCGTGCACGTCTCGAGGGCGGAGGGTTGCATGTGACATTCGGAGACCCGAGTGGTGAAGCCTGATGGAATCCTCCCCGACCATCACAGCTCTGGCCCGGGCGAGCCGCCGGGCCGTCTACCACCTGCTTCAGGCCGGCGTCGAAGGCCTGAAGGCCATCGAGGCGGTCATCGAGGAAATAGGCGCAATAGGGAACGAAGATGGCCATCATGAGCGAGACTCCAGCCGACAGAAGATTGAGATCGAATGACTGACGAGCCCAAGAGCCTTCGACCGGATGATGTTCTCCCACCCGAGGGAGCGAGCCTTCAGAGCAAACGTCTGGTGGCAGACGCAGCGCTGATGCTGCCGAACATCCTCAAGCTGGTCGGGCGGCTACTGCTCGACCCGCGTGTGCCTCGCCGGGCGAAGATCACTCTCGGAATGGCCGCCGCCTATGTGGTCAGCCCCATCGACTTGATCCCCGATGTGATCCCGGTCATCGGCTGGGCCGACGATGTTCTGCTTGTCCTGTTCGCTGTCGACTCGTTGATCGAGCGAGCCGGTCCCGAGATTGTCGAGGAGCATTGGGATGGTCCGGGTGATCTCCTCAGTCTTATTCGAGAGGCGGTCGGGCTCTCGCGCTCTATCATGCCAAAACGCCTCACCGCCATCATCGACCGTCTCTCCGGCTGACCGACCACAGGCGGTGGTCCGGCGCTGAATCTGCCGAGGTTGCCAACCCCCTCGGATGCCCTGGTCTAGCTTGAAAGATTCCTTATGGATTTCCGCCGCATCGGATCACTGCCCCCTTACGCCTTCGCCGAGGTGAATCGACGCAAGGCAGAGGTTCGACTCCGGGGCACCGATGTCATCGACCTCGGATTTGGCAATCCCGACATCCCGTCCCCCGATCAGGCGGTTGAGACCCTGATCAGGGAGGCGCGTCAGCCGTCCAATCATCGCTATTCGGTTTCGAGGGGGATTCAGGATCTGAGGGAGGCTCTTGCAGGTCGTTATTCGAGGAGATTCGGGGTCGAACTGGATCCGGAGACGGAGGTCATTTCCACGATTGGCGCCAAGGAGGGTCTGTCTCACCTCATGTGGACCCTGGTTCAGCCCGGTGATGCCGCCATCGTTCCGGAGCCTTCGTATCCGATCCACCTCTACGCCCCGATCATCGCGGGCGCCGAAGTCAGGAAGGCGCCGATCGGATCTGAGGAGGACTATTTCGAGATAGTCAACAGGATGTTCCGCAACTCCTGGCCTCGCCCCCGGGTGATAATCGTCAGTTTCCCGCACAACCCGACCACCAAGACCGTGGACCTCGGCTTCTTCACCCGACTTGTTGATTTCGCGAAGACAAACGACGTCATCGTGGTGCATGATTTCGCATATGCGGACATCGCCTTTGATGGCTATCGGCCACCTTCGATCCTGGAGGTTCCGGGAGCCAAGGATGTGGCGGTCGAGCTCTACTCGCTGACCAAGGGCCACTCGATGGCCGGTTGGCGTGTCGGCTTTCTGGCCGGCAACGCCGAGGTGGTGGGTGCGCTCGCCAAGCTCAAATCCTATCTCGACTACGGGACGTTCCAACCGATCCAGATGGCTGCTGCCGAAGCGCTGGCCACCGGTGACGGTTTCGTCGCTGAAGTCAACGAGACATACATGTTGCGTCGAGACGCACTGGTAGATGGACTGGCAGACATCGGTTGGAAGGTCGAAAAGCCTGCCGGGACGATGTTCGTGTGGGCGGAGGTGCCCGGCCCTTATGATCATATGGGCTCCCTGGAGTTCTCCATTCATCTGCTGGATCACGCCGGTGTTGCCGTTAGCCCCGGTGTTGGATTCGGACAGTCAGGGGAGGGGCATGTCCGCTTCGCCCTTGTTGAGGACGTCGCCCGAATCGAACAGGCCACCGATCGGATCGGCGAGTCCCTGGATCGTCTCTGAAACCTGCCCAAGCCGACAGGACCGGAACCGTCGATTCGGGCGCCCTACCATCCGGGAATGGCCTTTGCAGATGGGATAGCCGACTTTCGCTCCGACACGGTGACCCGCCCGACTCCCGAAATGGTCGAGGCGATGGCTTCCGCACCGCTGGGGGATGACGTCTATCGAGACGACCCGACGGTGAACGCCTTGGAAGAGGAGTCAGCGAGGGTCACCGGCAAGGAAGCAGCCATATACGTGCCGACCGGGACGATGGGCAATCAGCTCAGCATCATGCTCCACACCAACCCCGGCGAGGAGATCCTGGCGCACGAGATGAGCCATGTGCGCTCGGTGGAGGCAGGAGCCCCTCAGGCTCTGTCGGGTGTGGCTTTTCGAACAGTGTCGGGCGATGGTGGTCAGATCACGTCGGCGGACGTCGACCAGGCGATGTCGATGGCCGGGTTCTATCCGAGAATCGGACTCCTGATCTGGGAGAACACCCATAATCTTTCCGGCGGACGAGTTGTTCCCATAGAAACGATGGAGGCAACCTCGTCGACCGCGCGGGGACATGGGCTGACCATCCACATTGACGGTGCACGCATATTCAACGCGGTAGCGGCAACGGGCGTGCCGGCCGACCGATGGGCCGGGGTGGCCGACACGATCCAATTCTGTTTCTCGAAGGGGTTGGGCGCACCCGTCGGGTCGATCGTCTGCGGAGAGCGGGCGGCAATCGATGAGATCAGATACTTGCGAAGCCGGCTGGGTGGCGGAATGAGACAAGCCGGCGTCATCGCGGCTGCTGCTCGAGTTGCCCTCGACAGGCGGGATCGACTCATCGAAGATCATGTTCTGGCCCGGGAGCTGGCATTGCTGCTGACCGATCGACTACCCGGCAGTGTTGACGTCGACTCGGTCGAGACCAACATGGTGAGAGTTGATTTCTCCAGAGTGGGGCTCTCATGGCTTGAGCTCAGCGATCGTCTCGTCAGTGCCGGGATCAAGGCCAGCGTCCCTAGGGGTGGCGCATGGCGCATCGTTACCCATCGGGACGTCGACGCCGCAGACGTCGAGCGGCTAGTAACCCAACTGGTTTGATTGCGGTCGGATAGCAGGTGAGTCTCGGAGTTCTTTTCCCGGGTCAGGGAAGTCAGTTTGTCGGCATGGGCGCAGACTTGTTCGAAGCGCGTGCCGGCCTGCTCGGCGACCAATCGGATCAGATCCTCGGATGGTCTCTCCGTGAGATGTGTCTGGAAGGCCCCGACCAGGATCTCACGCGAACCGAGCATGCCCAGCCCGCTCTCTTTGCGCTCAGCTATGCCTTGTGGGACATCCTTGCCGAAGCCCTCCTCTCACAGCCGGCAGGTGCCGCCGGCCACTCCTTGGGTGAATACACCGCATTGACCGCAGCGGGTGGTGTCGGGTATGAGACGGCGCTTGAGGTCGTGACACGGCGAGGCAAAGCCATGGCGGCCGCCGCCGACCTGGAACCGTCGGGCATGGCCGCCCTGATGGGCGCCGACGAGGATCTGGCAATGTCGATAGCCACCCGGCGTCAGGAGGATGGGGGGCGACTCGAGGTGGCCAACATCAACGCTCCCGGCCAGATGGTCCTGGCCGGAGGTGCTGACGACATCAACTGGGTCGTCACCAATGCCAGGGATCTGGGTGTGAGGAGAGCAATACCTCTGAAGGTGGCCGGAGCCTTCCACTCGTCGTTCATGGAGCCTGCTGCTGATGAGGTGGCCGGTGCGCTGACCGAGCTCGAGGTTGACCGTCTTGCCTTCCCTGTGTGGTCGAACACAACTGCAACCCAACATGATCCTGGGATGGTTCCCGAGCTGCTCATCCGTCAGATGGTGTCGCCGGTGCGATTCAGCGATTGCCTCCTCGGGATGGCAGCCGCCGGCATCGACACCTTCGTCCATGTGGGACCGGGAGACGTGACGGCGGGGATGGCCCGAAGATCTGTGAAGAACTCGACCGTGGTTGTCGTGTCCACGATCGACGACATCCCGGCCGCAGTGGAAGTCATCGGTACCATGGCGTGATTCAGGAGTGTCCATGCAGAATGTCGAGATAACCGGCTGGGGCAAGTGCATGCCCCCCAACATCCTCTCCAACCATGATCTAGAGCAGTTGGTCGACACATCTGACGATTGGATCACGACTCGCACCGGGATCAAGGAGCGTCGGATCAGCCATGTGGAGGCATCCGAATTGGCTGCCGTAGCCGGATTGAGAGCTCTCGCCGCCGCCGGCAAGACCGTCGAGGACGTGGATCTTCTCCTGGTCGCCACTTGCTCTGGAGACTCCATCATCCCGTCCACCGCCTCTTTGGTTCAGAAGAGGATGGAGGCGTGGAACGCCGCGGCGATCGACCTGAACGCGGCATGTTCCGGGTTTGTCTACGGGCTGGTCATCGGCGCCAACATGATCCGCGGTGGAACCCACCGGACTGTTCTCCTCATAGGTGCCGAGAAGCTGCACCATCTGCTGGACTTCACGGATCGCTCGACCTGCATCCTGTTTGGTGACGGAGCCGGTGCTGTCGTGCTTGAAGGGACCGATGAGCCGGTCGGTATCCTGGCTTCCGATCTCGGGATGGACGGAGCGGCCGGACACGTGTTGGAAGTGCCTATCGACGGGACGATGGGAGATCGAGTGCACCCCGATCCGGCGATGTGCGGTATCAGCATGGAGGGGCAGGAAATCTTCCGAAGAGCGGTGACGAAGATGGGTGAGTCTACGCTGATATCTCTCGACAGGGCCGATCTTGGGTTGGAAGACGTAGACCTCCTCATTCCCCACCAGGCCAATTCCCGGATCATCGACGCTACCGCCCGTCGTCTCGGTCTCGACGGGGCGAAGGTCTATGTCAACATCCAGTCCTACGGAAACACTTCAGCCGCCACCATCCCGGTGGCGTTGACCGAAGCCCTGGAGGACGGGCGGATCTCACCGGGGGACATCATTCTGTTCACTGCGTTCGGGGGTGGTCTCACCTGGGCGTCTCTGGTTTACAAGTGGGGGTCGAGAGTGACTCCCCTCGGGGAGAGTGACGCCGAGCTTCCGCCTCCCGATCGGAGCACACTTGAGTTGCTTCAGCCAAATTTCGACTTCTTCGGACTACCGGAGAGGATGACGTGAACCAGGGGAGCGAAGGGAGGGTGGCCCTGATAACAGGCGCCTCCCGAGGCCTGGGACGGGCGATGGCTGTGCGGCTTGCCGGGTCAGGGCACCGGGTCGTGGTCAACTACGTCCACAGCGGCGATGCGGCAGCCGAGGTTGTTTCCCGAATCAGCGAATCCGGTGGTGAGGCAATTGCGATAAAGGCGGACGTTTCCGATGGTCGACAGGTGGGCTCCATGTTCGATCAGATCACCAGCGAACTCGGGGCCGTGGCCGTTCTCGTCAACAACGCCGGGGTCACCAGAGACGACCTGGTACTCCGGATGAGTGAGGAGCAGTTCGACGAGGTGATCGCGACCAATCTGCGCTCTGTCTTCCTGTGCACCAAAGCCGCGATGAGAGGCATGCTGAGGGCCAGATGGGGTCGTGTCATCTCGGTCGCCTCTGTGGCCGGACTGGTTGGTAACGCGGGTCAGTCCAACTATGCGGCCTCGAAGGCCGGCATTGTCGGGTTCGCCAAGTCGGTAGCGAAAGAGGTCGGTTCACGCGGCATCACCGTCAACGTCGTCGCCCCGGGGTTCATCGACACCGACATGACCGATGCCCTCGGAGACGACATGAAGGAGGTCGTCCTCGGATCCATCACCCTTGGCAGGTTCGGTAACCCTGAGGATGTGGCCGGTGCGGTCGGTTTCCTGGCGTCGGACGAAGCTTCCTACGTCACTGGGCAGGTGATTTCAGTCGACGGGGGCATTGCCCTGTAGGTTCTTGCAGATAAACAAACGAGAAGGGAAAAGAAAATGGATAGGAACGAGGTCTCGAGCCGTCTGAATGGCGTGCTCGTGTCGGAACTCGGCCTGGATGCCGACAAGATCAACGAGGGTGCCCACTTCGAGGAAGATCTCGATGTGGACAGTCTTGGTGTCGTTGAGCTTCTGATGGCTCTCGAGGACGAGTTCGACATCAAGATCCCGGACGAAGAGGCCGAGTCGATCATGACCGTCGGTCAGGCCATCGATCTGGTCAACAACAAGCTGGGTGCCTGACCTGGCACACCACTAGCCGATGTCAACGGATCGGCGTCGGGTTGTCGTCACCGGGATGGGAGCGATCACGCCGGTGGGTCTCGATGCCGCCTCTTCGTGGGCAGCCATCAAGCGGGGCACATCCGGGATTGGCCCAATCACCCTCTTCGACACGGCCGACTACCGGACGAAGATTGCCGGCGAGGTCTCGGAATGGGACAACTCGTTGCACTTCGAGAGGAAGGATGCCAGACGTCTCGACCGATTCTCCGAGTTCTTCATCGTTGCCTCCCGTCAGGCGATCTCTGATGCGGGCCTGGACTACTCGGGCGATCCTGAAGCAGCATCCCGAGTGGGTGTCATGGTCGGTGCCGGCTTCGGGGGCATGGGCTCGTTCATAGAGGAGATAGACACGCTGCGTGATCGAGGGCCCGGGCGAGTCAGCCCAATCGGAGTCCCCCGGATCATTCCCAACATGGCGGCGGGTCTGGTATCGATCGAGCACGGTCTGACCGGACCGGTCTCTTGTGTGGTCACGGCCTGCAGCGCCTCGGCCAACGCCATCGGGGACGCCGCCGAATTGATCCGGAGGGGTGCCGCCGACGTGATGGTCGCCGGGGGAGCGGAGGCTGCGATCACGACATTCGGGGTGGCCACATTCGCGCAGGCGCGGGCACTTTCGATCCGCAACGACGACCCGGAGTCTGCGTCACGGCCCTTTGATGCCGAGCGTGATGGATTCGTCATGGGCGAAGGTGGGGCCGTTCTGGTACTCGAGTCGGTGGAGCACGCAGATGCACGTGGGGTCAAGCCGCTCGCCGAGGTCACGGGTTATGGCATGTCTGCCGACGCATATCACATCACCCTTCCCAGACCCGGAGGATCGGGAGCAGCACGAGCCATGAAGGCCGCCATGGACGACGCCGGTCTGGCCCCCGAGGAGATCGGGTACGTAAACGCCCACGGGACCTCCACGTCTGCCAACGATTCGACGGAGACAGCAGCTATTCGTTTGGCGCTGGGGGCTGAAGCCGATACCACACCGGTTTCGTCGACGAAGTCGATGACAGGTCACATTCTTGGAGGCGCGGGCAGTGTGGAGGCTGTTTTCACCATCCTCGCTCTGGCTGACCAGGTGCTGCCGCCGACGATCAACTATGAGACGCCAGATCCGGAATGTGATCTCGACTATGTGCCAAACGTGGCGAGAGAGGTCGAGTTCGAACATGCCATGTCAAACTCGTTCGGCTTTGGCGGACACAACGTGTCGCTGATCTTCAGCAGCGTCTAGCTAGTGCTCTGGCCACGAACGTTGGCGATGTTGAGGGCGAGGTAGAGGCGTCTCTGACAAGGACGCAGGACGAAGGCGCACCGGCCCGTTCGTCGAGGACGAGGACACCGTCTGGGGCGTCACTGTACGTCCTGAACGCGGCAAGCGTTTGTGGTCGGGGCACTAGTCCGAAGAAGCTCTCACTTTGTCTTCTCACGCCATTCGGCAAGGCTTCGATAGACCAGCACCAGGACAAGCCCCACCCCAACCGTCACCGCCACGAAAGCGATAGCGGCGACAGCGAATGCCCACCCGTTGCAGGATGAGACCTGTCCCGCGCTATCGGGCTGGCCGCAGCTGACAACAGTGACGACCCAGCCAAGCGCCCCGGCGAGGAGCCCGAGCATTATCGAAGGTATCGCGATCCACGGATTCGGGGATCGTCTCATTCAGGCCTCTTCCGTCTACCGCGATCGTCGATCCTCGCCTCGTCGAGGATCTCCTTTGGAGCAAGCTCCGGCGGGATCGGATAGGACGATCCAACCTCTCGGGGAGGATGAAAGGCGGTCTTGACCGTGGGGTCCCAGGCCAGGGCGGCGATCAGGACGCCCAAGCTGACGCTGACGAAACCGGCGGGCGCCCCCATCGGATACGCTGCGATGATGGCCAGCGCCGGCCAGAGGAGTCGGACCGCGAGAAGGCCTCCCGGGAGTACCCGTGAGTAGGCGAAGGCGGCTAACGGCGCGCTGAGGCCCACGACCAAGATCACCCACGGTCGTGAGTTGCTGCTGGCGATGCCCAGCACGAAAGGTGTTCCGAGAAGAACCAAGGGAACCAGCACCGATTTTGCTGGAGGGCCGGCCGCGGCCGGGAGTTTGCGCACCCGGGTGGTGACGGACGCCATGTTGAGAGAAAGTCCGGCAAGGGCTGTCGCGACGAGTCCGATGATCCAGAGCAAGTCGATAGGCCGAACTATTGCAAGCAATGCTGTCGCTCCAACCAAGACCAGGCCCAGCCTTCGGGCCCACCGGCCACCAGCAACCACGATGCCGGCGACCGACGTCGTCGCCACGCCGAGGAGACCGACGCACATCAGAAACACCGACGTGGAGTCAAAGGGCCCCCCGTCGACTATGAGGGCAACCGTCCAAGTCACCGCAGCCACCAGTGGCATGGCCGCCGGCAGAGGAGACTTCACGCCGGAGTCGGATGTGTGGGGCCGTCGCCGGCTGTGACCACCCTCAGATCTGACTTCTCGCCGAAACGGGGGGAGTCACCCGGCTGCCACATCGTTTCCTCTTGCCACGTACTCCCGGGGCGGAGGGTGACGATGGCGCCGTTCCCCGGCTTGTCGTCGTGCAGATCGGATAGAGGTGACCCAACCAATCGAAGACGTCCCGCCTGGATCGGGTCCTGATGGGACACGATCACCACGTCACCGTGCGGATGTTCCTCGTCCAACCGACGGGCGACGCCTGCAACGCGATCGGCAAGGTTGCCTAGGCTTTCATCGACGAAATCGAGTTGATCGGGGTGCTCCAGATAGGCCTCCAACTCGCCGGGGAAGATATCCGGCAGTGACCCCCAGGGGTGACCCTTCCATCTGTCGGAGATCGACCACTCGGTGAGGTCCTCATCAACACGCACCGGCACACCGGATCTGGCCGCGATCTCTTCAGCCGATCGGAGCGAGCGCTCGAGTGGAGACGACCAAATGGCTACTACCGCTCGGGGACCGAGATATCTGCCGACGCGTCTCGCCTGATCGTGCCCATGGGGGGATAGACCGAAGCCTGGCATTGAGCCGTATACGAGATGTTGCGGATTGTCGACCTCCGCATGTCTGACTAGGTGGACCAATGCCGCCATCTGCTCAGTTTGGCCGGTTGATCCCACAATCGGGGTAACTTCGGGAGTCGTGTGGCCAGAGCCAATCCTTCATGTCGACATGGATTCGTTCTTTGTCGAAGTCGAGCGTCTTCGAGATCCAACGCTGGTGGGTCGTCCCGTTGCCGTAGGGGGAACTGGCAAACGCGGTGTCATCGCCAGCGCCTCGTACGAGGCTCGCCGGTTTGGAGTTCATTCCGCTCAGCCGACGGCGTCAGCTCTCCGGATGTGTCCGGATCTGATGATCGTTCCGGCTGCGCATGGACGCTACAGCGAGATTTCGGTTCAGGTGTTTGTCATCTTTCGCTCATTCACTCCTCTCGTGGAGGGTCTCAGTCTCGACGAGGCGTTTCTCGACGTGACCGGTCTGAGAAATCACTACGAATCGTCGACCGATGTTGGAGAAGCCATCCGCGAGTCGTTGAGGACCGAGCTTCGCCTACCAGCGTCGGTGGGTGTCGCTTCAACCAAGTTCATCGCCAAACTGGCCTCCGAAGAGGCGAAACCCGACGGACTGATCCATGTCGCCACGCACACCCAACTCCAGTTTCTCCATGAACTGCCTGCCAGTTCTCTTTGGGGTGTTGGCCCGGCAACTCTCGGGGGTCTCGAACGTCTCGGAGTGAAGACCGTTGGCGACATCGCCGAGATGCCAGGCTCGGCCTTGGTATCTGCGTTCGGCCCAACCGCTGGACGCCACCTTCATGATCTCGCCAATGGGGTCGACCCACGTCGGATAGAGCCGGATGTGAAAGCAAAGTCGATCTCGGTGGAGCAGACCTACGAAGCCGACCTGGAAGGCGTCGAGGTGGTCGAGGCTGCTCTCCTTGCCCATGCCCAAAAGCTTTCAGGGCGCTTGAGACGAAGCGGGCTGTCGGCACGAACCATCACACTCAAGACCCGTTACGAGGACTTCAGCACCGTGACCAGGAGCCACACTCTCGACGGGGCAACCGATGGGTCTCGCGATCTGTACAACATCGGGCTCGAGCTTCTGGGTGGCGTCGACCTGTCACGACCCGTGCGTCTGCTCGGCCTGACCGGCTCGTCTCTCGTGGAGTCGTCAGACCCTAAGCAACTGGGGCTGGATGAATCTGAGGTTTGGGATCGTGTGGAAGATGCCATCGCCGAAATACGAGACAAGTACGGGGATCGTGCTGTTTCCCCTGCTCGATTGCTCGGTCGGCCCAACCAGAGTCATCCAGAAGATCAGGGCTAGTTGCCGCACAACTCGGTGTACTGTTGTAGTGGGCATCGAGCTTTGACCAAGCCCCGGTGGATATATGGGCCTCGACGACAAAGAACAGAAGATTCTGGCGGACATTGAGCGTCAGTTCTACGAAGAGGATCCGGAGCTTGCCCGCGCTGTACGGCAGATCGAGCGACCGGCACGGGTCGGGCTGAGGTTGTCTCTTGTGGGTGTGGTGGCAGGACTCGTGATCGTGATCGCATACGTATCAACGACCTGGGTGGCCGTCCTTGGATTCGCTCTTCTGGTTACTTCAGCCACTGCTCTCGTCAACGCTCTTCGCGCTCGAGGATGGAATGTTCCTGTCAAAGAGCCGGACGACGAGCCCGTCGATTAGACGACCCCTGTTTCGTCCGACGCCGACCTGTTCCAACCGGCTATTGTTCCAGTCCCCAATCGACGCGCTCGCGGGCTGGCGCCGATCATCGGGAGAGGAAGACGGGCCCCTGCCCCTGGTCTGTTGGCAAGGTTTAGGAAGGACAAAGTGGAGCAGGCATTCACCGCCGAGCAAGCATGCCGACTCAGCAATTGCACTCATCACCAGCTGCGCTACTGGGATCGTGTCGGTTTGGTCGGGCCTTCAATTCAAGGGACCGGCGGTAGGCCTGGTGTCCGACGTCTCTATTCGTTCAGGGACCTCATCGCGTTGCGTGTCGTTCGAAGTCTTCTCGACAATGGCATGTCTCTTCAGCGGGTTCGCCGTGCCTGGGACTATCTGCGTCGCGAAGGAGGCATGGACGGTCATCTCTCAGACGTCAAGCTCGTCACTGACGGACTGACGATCTTTCGTGTCAGCAAAGACGACGACGAATTGATGGATGCCCTTCGTGAGGGGCAGTTGGCCTTCTTCGTCGCCATCGATGAGATCGCCCGAGAGGTCGAGGAAGATGTCACTCACTTTGAGTTGGATCGGGACACTTTCCTGACGATGCTGCGCCGCGTCGAAGAGGATGTCAGCGAAGAGCGCACCGCATACGGCGGCTAGCCCGGTCCGATCAGAGAGCGGGGGCTGATGGCTGCCTTTGCCCTGGTCACGCCGTCATAACGTCTGAGTATCCATCCCTCGACCTCGAGCAGGTCCGACTCCTTGGCTTCTCCTGTTCGACCTCCATAAATGGCAGCTGAGTAGTTGACGGCCAGGGAGAGAAGAGCGGGATCAGTCTCGAGGGCGAACTCCATCGGGGTCTTGGAGGGGTGAACGGTCTCGCCGAGGTCGGTGAGTCGGTCGACGATCTCGTCCCAGGCTGCTGTGATGTCGCCACTTCGGATCGTCTTCAGACGGCGTCTTCTACGCAGGGATTTGAGGAGGGGGATGACACCGGCCAGGAGGGCGATCACCGGAAGAGCGAGAATCCACCAGCGGGGGCCGTCGGTCGTGAACTCGACCGGAGGCTGATCGATGATGCCGGCGAGATCACCATTCTCGGGTATCAACAGCGATGGGGCTTGTTCGAACGCGTTTGCGTCGGAGTTGGGTACGAAGTTCGTCGGGTTGAATCCGGCGGTGATGCTCGCGGGAAGAGACTCACTCCTGGGAGTGGGGTCGAAGCGGACCCATCCAAAGCCGTCCATCCACATCTCCACCCAGGAGTGAGCGTTCTTGTCCCTTACCTCTATAGAGCCATCAGCCATCACGGTCCCGGGCGTGAAACCCCACACAACCCTGCTTGGTATGCCCAGCACCCGACCCAGTACGGCCATCGATGTGGCGAATTGCTGGCAGTATCCGATTCGGTAGTTGAGGCTTGTCGAATCGCTGAGCCAGTCTTCCAATGCGAGCGCATTGTGGCCTGTGGTGACGTCGAGCGAGTAGGTGAAATCGCCGCTGTCCCGAAACCAGTATTGGAGCATCCAGGCTTTCTCGAAGTCGGTGAAAGCCCCTCTGGTGTGGAGCAATGCGGTACCCCTTAGCGCGGCAGGAAGGCTGTCGGGCAGGACGGTGTAAAAGCTGAGATCGTCAGGTTCGGCAATGTCTTCCCGGTCGAGAGTAGGAGACCCATTGAATAGTCCGGCGTCGGCCGCCCCGGCGAACATCGGGCTGAGCCGGCCAAAGGCTCCTGTCGCCATTGCGCCAAAATCTTGGTTCTGCAACGGGTACGCGCCGAGCAATTGGTACTCGTCCCCAGGGCGGAGTCTCGGGGTGTAGATCAGTGACGAGTCCGTGGCCACCTTCACCGATCGAGGGGTGATGGCATTGAAGTTGGGGTTGTCGATCGCTACCACTTCTAAAGCGATCCCGGCAGTGGGCATGACCTCGCCACGCAGTTCCTCTATCCGTATGCGCTGTGGGACGGCTGTCGTGGTGCCCTGATATCGATGATCCGGGGCTCCGATGGTCTGTCCCGGTTCGTAATTCCTGATTGATGTGCTCGACCGGCCCCAACCCGTTCCGTCGAAGTCGTCGAGGGATTCCATGCGCCAGTAGATTTGTTCCGGGGGCGGTGACCCCTCGGCCAGGGTCGCTCTGAAGACGACGGCATTGGTGGGGCTGAGAAGTCGTTGTCTGAGATCGACGAAACGGTCGTATGCGATCCCGCCGCCACCGACGCCATAGCCGCTTCCTCCCGATCTCCAGGGAAGATTGCCGTACTCTGAAACTGCCCCGGCAGCGCCGTTGGCGGTGACAATGGCGAGCACACCGACTAGTCCTGCCATGACCAGGGCGGTGGCCCCCGATCTTCGCGGCATCGGGCGGCCTTTGATATCCCGGGCCCTCCCAGCATCCTTGTTTCGTTCCATCCCCAAGGCTGTGACCGTGAGGGCCAGCATGATTGCGGAGCCGAGCATCCATCCCAACCCCGCCGGCGATCGGTCGAATATCGCGAACTGGAGATAGATCACAATCGATGGAACCACCATGGCCGTTACCCGTCCGCTGACCATGCCCCACACGTACAGGGCAGCAACCACCCAGACGAGACCGGCGAGGATGGCGATGACCCCCTCGCTTGGAACGATTGGCGGAATCCCCGATCGGATCAGACGCAAGGCCTGTTCCATCTCCACAGCAAGGGCCGACGGGGTGTCTGCGGAAGGAAGAATGCCGGCGATGAGGGTTTTGGGAACACTGACCCGCAAGAAGAGAATCAGACCCGTTATCGCGAATACGACCAAGGGAGCCACGCGACTTGTGAAGAGCTGGCGGAGCAACCACCAGACCACTCCGCCAAGGATTGTCGAGGCAATGAGGATGAGACGCCATTCAGGCAGCTCGGGCCCGCTCTGCATCAGTCTGCCGAGTCGCCCCAGGGCGAGCACGAGAGCGAAGATTCCGGCTAGCTGACCGAGACCGCGGCCCATGATGACCTCGTTGCCTTTACCCACTCGTCGGCCCACTCCCCGGTTGGGGAGACGGTGACAGTGGCCACACCAAGACGATGAAAACCGATGAGGGTCTGGGAGGTGGTGCTCGAAGCGCCCATCAGCACGGTGGTCCGGTACTCGCTCGATAGGAGCTGTTGAACTGAGAGCAGGCTGCGGTCCGCCACCCCCGTGACCAGGACCAGGGCGCCGCCACCACCCTTCTTACGGATTCGGCTTGCCACCGCCTCGATGTCGATTTCGTCATTGGATTCCACCAGAGCGAGCCTCTCCATGGCGGCGGAGTAATTCGAGGCGTCTATCGGTTCGGGGTCTCCGGCCCAGAGGTCTGCGTCGAACCCTGACCTCACCAGATGGGTTACAACGCTGGCGGCGCCGGACACCGCCATCTCGAACGCATCCGCCGACTCGTAGACAGACGGTCTGACATCCAACAGGACCAATGCCCGCGATTGCCAGGGGGTTTCCAATTGCCGAATCATCAGCTCATCGGTTTTTGCGGAGTACGGCCAGTGGACACGCCGCATGTCATCGCCACGCTGGTACTCGCGGAGTGTGTAGAAGTCCTCACCGCCTCGTTGGCTGTGCTCGGGTCGCGAAGCGTTCATCGCCGGGTCCTGACCCCTGTTGACAGGGAACCCGGTGAGGTCTTCGACGGTGGGGTAGACGATCAGCCGGTCGATCGGGCCGTCGGGTGCGGGCAACTCTGCGAGTCTGAGAGGGTCTGAGGTGATTGCCCCGGCGGGCCCAACCCGGTACACGCCCCGGGGGCGACAGGTAACCCGGTAGGTCGCCGATGCCGACTCGTGTCCCTTCAGCTTCGCAATCTCGAAGGCGGCCAGGCCCAAACTCTTCACTTCGTCGTGGATGCTCAGGTGGCGAAGAGGCCGCTGACTCCGGTTGCGAAGGACCAGGGTCACCGTGGTGGTGTCACCGTTGTGAACGGTTGTCGAGCCGAGCCGTCTTCCCATATCGAGTTGCGGGTTGTGAAACCGCACATACCCGATCGCAGCCAACTCGGCCACGATGAAGAAGGTTCCCGCGAGAAGCAACTCCGGATCTCCGAAGATCCACCACAGAATGATCAAAGCGAGGCCGGCACCCAACAGGGCCCAGCCTCGAAGGGTGGGCATCAGGTGGCGATCCGGGATTTCGTCCCCGGCACACGAAGACGGCCCAGGACATCGTCGATGAGGTCGGTTACCGTCTCGCCGCGCATCTGTGCCTCTGGTCGCAGGGCCAGTCGATGCTCGAGAACAGGGTGAGCCAGTGCCTTGATGTCATCGGGCATCACGTAGTCCCTACCTGTCGAGGCAGCGCGGGATCGGGCTAGGGCTTGCAGGAAAAGGGCGGATCTCGGCGAAGCACCCAGCGTCACGTCGGGGTGGAGACGGGTGCCTTCAACCAGATCGACGATGTAGTTCTTGACCGAATGCGATACCGCAACCTCTCTTGCGATGGCGATCATCTCGTGGACGTCCTCTGCGCGGACAACAGGTTGGAGGTCGAGGAATGTCGATCGGATGCCATGAGTGTCGAGCATCTCCAGCTCCTTCTCTCGACCCGGGTACCCGATGACAACCTGCATCATGAAACGGTCCAGCTGCGCTTCGGGCAGTGGATAGGTCCCCTCGTGCTCGAGCGGATTCTGGGTGGCGATCACCATGAAGGGCAACGGCAACTCCCTGGTGACACCGTCGGAGGTCACCTGACGCTCCGCCATGGCCTCGAGGAGTGACGACTGTGTCTTTGGACTGGCTCGGTTGATCTCGTCACCGACGACGATGTTGGCGAATATCGGTCCTGGTTTGAACTCAAACGCCCGTTTCTCACGATCCCAAACCGATATTCCGGTCACATCTGACGGAAGAAGGTCGGGAGTGAACTGAATCCTATTGAAAGCGCCTTCGACAGATCGTGCCAGCGATTTTGCCAGCTGCGTCTTACCGACGCCTGGCACATCTTCCACAAGCACATGTCCTTCGGACACCAATCCGAGCAGAATCAGATCGATTACGTCCTTTTTGCCCTGAATGACAGTCTCGACGTTGGAGGCAATCCTCTCGAAAAACTCACCGAATACGTCGATATTTCCCGGGTCTGACTGGCTCAAGACCTCTCCTTCGTATCGAAAGCATGACTCTAACTGCGGGGCGGTCTTGGGGGAGCTAGACTTTGGAGCGGGGAATCCATCCGGGAGGAACGGTGTGACGGCCAGGCTGTGGCTTGGAGGCCACCTGAAAGCACTGATCAGAGAGCCTGTTCTGTTATGGGAGGCTGTGCGGGCCTTCTTCGCAATGCGCCGCCTGGGGCGGCTTCTGCCATCGACCGCGTACCTCGATTGGCGCACTCACACCGCATACGGTGATGCAAAAGCCTCAGTCCCCTCGATCGACATGGTTCACTATCTCCGATGGCGCAGGGAAATGAGGGTTATCAGTCGGTGGGAGAGAGTGGCGTGACCCCCAACCTTGCCAGCCGTCTCCAGGACATTCCGGGAGTCGCCTCGGTAGCTGTGGATCTCACCGACTCCGGTGGCGGAATCAACGTTCGATTGGAGCCGGGCGCCGATGAGGCGGTCGTGATGGAGAGACTCCGCGCACTTCTTGTCGCCTACGGAGTGAGGTCTCCCAATCCTCCCAAGTTGCGGTTGGGGCGTCCGATCAAGTATCTCGATGACAGCCCGCTCGATGTTGACGTGACCATCACGCCGATCAAGGCAGGTGCGCGTGTTCAGGTCGCCTCAGCGAAGGTGCGATCCTTCCGCGTCGTGCCCGCCACGCCCGAGGCCATTGCCCAGGGGCTCTCCGACGCTTGGTGCCAGGTTGTCGGGAAGATACCCGTTGAGGTCGTCTCGGTGACGATGGGTGACGAGGGAGATCTCACTGTCGTGGCATCGGATGGAGAGCACGAGACGAGTGCCAGCTCAAACGTCGTCGGCGGTTGGGAAGAGGCGTTGGCCCGTGCCGTCGGTCGCGCCATTGGTGTTGTTGACTCGTCGGCTGGTGCTGATCCAGTTGTGGTCAACTCCTGAATCCGCCCAGGTCGACATCTTCCATCCTCATACAGGCCACTAGCCTTGTCGCAGGTAAATCGGAGAAATTGAATGGCCAGAGCCCTTGTCCTCAATGCCAGCTATGAGCCTCTCTCCGTCGTCAGCGAGCGGCGGGCGCTCGTTCTCGTCCTGACCGATAAGGCGAATGTCGTCGTCAGCAGGGATGAGATCTGGAACTCTGAGACCCTCTCGATTGAGATTCCTTCGGTCGTGAAACTGATCAGATACGTGAGGGTGCCCTATCGGAGAACCGTCCCTGTCACCAGGAGAGCCGTTTTCGGGCGGGATGGACACCAGTGCCAATACTGTGGTGGTCCTGCAGAGTCACTGGACCACATCAGGCCACGATCAAAAGGCGGAGACCACTCCTGGGAGAATGTTGTGGCATGTTGCCGAGCCTGCAATGTGCGCAAAGGTGACAGACTGCCGGCCGAAAGCGGTTTCAATCTGAGAAGCAGGCCTGGTCCGCCCCGGCGATTCGCCTGGATCTATGCGTCGATCGAGTTTCAGGTCGATCCGTCATGGCAGCCCTATCTGTTGGCCGAGTCAGCCTGAACTTCACTGAGGTTATTTGCCTTTTTGGTCCGAACCCCTTGACTTTTCGCGTGATCGAACGGATGTTCGATGGTATGGATTGGGAGAGGGTTACCAACGACGAGATCGACGAGACGTTGACCCATTTTGTCGGTTTGATGTCTGCATCTCAAGCTCAGATTTGTGAACTGGTCGGTGAGGTTGACCGTCGTCAACAGTTCCTGGCGGATGGTTCCCGGAGTCTGGTGGACTGGTTGTCGGCAAGATTCTTCATCCGTCATCAGACGGCACGACAACTGGTTTCAGTGGCCCGCAGACTTCAGGATCTTCCTTTGTTGTCTCAACGGTTTGCGGCTGGTGACCTTTCCCTTGATCAGACCGACGCTATTTCGAAGATGGCTACTGCCGATACCGAGGCTGGGCTGATCGAAGAGGCTCTTGGTCTCAGCAACCCTGCTTTGGATCGGAAAGCCCGTCGGGCTCATCCTCCTTCCAGGGACGATGAGCGGACAGTGTTTGATCGTCGGGCCCTCTA
>CAXMMT010000020.1:0-1536 GCA_964194555.1 uncultured Boseongicola sp.
TCTTCGGTGACGACGCCATCCACGAATTTGAACGACCTGATCCACTGGGAGCACCAGTCGCTGTAGAAGTAGGTGCCTGCCAGCTCAGGGATCTCCACACCCCGGTACACCCATCCGCCCGTAACCGAACAGCCCTCCTCATGGCTGTAAGTGATGGCCGGCGAGGTGTAGTCGTCCGGGTTGCAGTCCGGCTCGTGGAAGCAACGAGTCCCCTCCATGTTTGACCATCCGAGATTGAATCCGCCTTCGTCGATCGAGAGGACGTTGATCTCCTCCTGGTCGCCGTGTCCAACGTCGGCGATGTAGATGAGCCGATCAGGAACGTCGATCGAGAACCGCCAAGGATTGCGAAGACCGTATGCCCAAACCTCCTCACGTCCACCACCGTTGACAAAGGGGTTGTCGGGCGGGATCCCGTAAGGCTCGCCCCCTTCTACGTCGATGCGAGAAACAGTCGCGAACATCGTGTTGGGGTCCTGCCCCTGGTCTCGCGAGTCTGCGCCGTCGCCCAACGACACCCACAGGTTCCCTTCCGGCCCGAATCCGAGCTGGCCCCCATAGTGGCGAATGTCGGTGGCGTCCTCTGGCTGCTCGAACTCAAAGAGCACCCTCTCCGATTCCGAACGCGCGATGTTGGGATCAGACGTCGAAACAGAGAACTCAGAAAGCTGACGGCGGCCTCCCTTGTCTGTGTAATACGCGTAGAACAAACCGTTGTTGGCGTAGTCGGGATGGAACACGAACCCGAGAAGACCCTGTTCAATGCCCCCGGCCAGGACACGATCAGTTATGTCCAGGAACGCTGGCTCAGCCATCTCACGGTCGGCATCGAGGATCCTGATGACTCCTATGCGCTGCGCTACGAAAAGTCGATCGTCACCCGACGGCGCCGTGATAACCGTCGGCTGACGGAACCCTTCGAAGACCGTCTCGAGCTCGACACGCTGCAACGTCGGAAGGCCGGGTACCGATTCGGTCGGCCCGTCGGTGGTATCGGTAGAGCCGTCTAGCGTGGTCCCCGTCGCGTCAGGGGAGCTGTCGCCGGCGATAGTCGTGGTGGTTCCTCCGGCAAGCGGAGCAGTCGTATTGGGAGTCCCATCGCCACCAACCAGACCACGTGCGGCCACGCTGATCACGAAGATCGCGACCAGACCAAACAAAACAGTCCTAAGCCGTACCTGAGCTGGAGACGCGTCTTGATTGGGGCGGGCGGTCACGAAGCGACGAGTGTAGGAATCCTACGAAGGAACCGAGTCAGCAGACTCTTAAGCGTTCTCTCCGAGAAAGATCTCGGAGACCGATGAGTCCATGAATATCGCGTGAAGGGCCTCGGCCAAAACCGGTGCGATTGACAACACATGAAGCGAGTCGAGCCTGAGAGCATCCGTAGGAACCGGGAGAGTGTTGGTGACGATCACTTCATCAATCTGAGCGTTCTTGATGCGATCGATCGCCGGGTCGGAGAAGACGGCATGAGTTGCCGCCACCCGCACGCTCAGAGCCCCATACTTCCGAACCATCTCGGCCGCCTGGACC
>CAXMMT010000021.1:0-6289 GCA_964194555.1 uncultured Boseongicola sp.
ATGAGCGGCCTCAGCGCGGTTAACCATCACGGATTCTGGCGTGTGGGAGTGGGGCGACCTTCGGAACGGAAGATGGGGCGGAAGGACAGGGCAAGCGCCGTCCCCCATGCCACGGGGTAGCCCCATAGGCCCACCCCCACAATCCACCAGCGCGGGGGAACGCCATGCGGCGTCGTGACGGCGGCGGTGGCGATCTCCGCGCCAACCCCGATGGTGAGGAGGACGAGGAGGCCGTACCAGCCGACCGCATCGCCCTTGCGAATCAGGGGCGTCACGACGACGCCGACCAGAGCGAACGCGGCGACACCGTAGGCGGCGAGCATTTGGAAGTGGAATCCGGTGTGGCCGAGGAGGTCCAACCCGCCGAAACCCTCGCCACCGAACCCAACGTGCTCACTTACAACGATGAAAAGCCCCCAGAGCACCAGCACCGCGGCCGCGTCGAGCCTTGGAAAGCGGCGGCGGCGGACGAGGAAGAGGGCGACCACGACTGGAGCCACGGCGACCGCAAACACGGCGATGCCCTGGGACAGCTCCGCGAAAGTCACCGACGCACCCCGTGAGAAAACGACGGGTCGGGTTTGCAGCCGACCATATAGCCAAGGGTAGCCGTGGCATAGCAAGGCCTCAGACCTGAGATCACCGGCGTCTCGATCACCTAAGCACTACGGGATCTTCATCCTGCCCACTGGAGAAAACGCCTTCGTCTAACGATTCGCACCGCTCGCGCAACACCTTCACTCCGCGCACATAACGGCTGCCAGTTCAGGTGGTCATTGCAACACTTCGGCGAGTTTCTCTGAGGGTGTCATGTCGTCGAGGGTTTGGGTTGTTAGCTGTCGGTCGACGGACCGGCGTTCACGTCTGGCTAGGACCAGAACTCGTCGACCAGGTTCTGATCCTCAGCGTAGGCCCAGAACTCTGTGATTTTCCCGTCCTTCATATGAAACACGTGGACGGTGTTGCCTTCAAGCGTCTTGTCTCCGCGGGTTGCTGATCCAGTGACCAGTGCCACACCATGTTCATCGTTGGCGAGGAGGTCGTGGATTTCGTTTTTGAAGTTGCCGCCAGTCTCTTCCATGAGACGGGCGAAGAAACCGAAGACAGCTTCCTTTCCTACATAGTCCCCGCTCAGAATGTTGTTTCCGGCGGTATGCCACACGATGTCGTCTGACATGTTCGCGCTCACCGCTTCCATGTCGCCTCTTGCGAACGCCTCATAGCCGGCACGTGCGCTTTCTAGATTTGGATGGTCGCTCATTTGTGCACCTCCCGATGCCGTCGGTCGCCCTCGGGTGGGGCGTATCGGGGCCGAACATACACTTGGCCAATGTCCGAGGAAGGGGTAAGTCGTACCAAACCTGCCCGCAACCCCCGCAAGTATCAATCAGGCACTTATGGGCGCACACGGTTCTGGAGTTGCGGGTGGGCTGACCGGAGTAGGGTCGCGGTCCCTCTACAGGAGGCCAGATCGTGGCAGACATGGAGTTCCCAGCGCCTTCGGAGGGGATCGTCCTCACTCATTTTGTTGTTTCGGCTGATGTTGCTGCTTCTCAGCAGTTTTATGCAGGTGTCCTTGGGGGTGTGACGGTGATGGAAGGTGGGCCGACGATCGTGAAGTTGGCCAACAGTTGGATCATCATCAATGAAGGAGGCGGACCCACCGAGGACAAGCCTGAAGTGACACTCGATGTGCCCCCTGATCCCAACCAGGTGAGTGCTTTCCTGAACATCCGTGTCGCCGATATTCAGCAGGTGTACGACGAATGGTCGGCTAAAGGTGCCACGTTTCTGACGCCTCCCATCGACCGGGGACCTGAAATCCGCTGTTACATGCGTGATCCCGACGGGCATCTCATCGAGGTAGGCCAATCCACACGCGTCCTCGAAACAGACTGAGCGGCGGCGCGGATGCCCTCGTTGGTTTGGGTGGGCGGCATCCGGATGTCGGTGATGACCACAGCCGGCCGATGCTCTTCGACAGCTTCGATCAGTTGGTCATATGTTTCGCACACAGCCACCAGCTCCACGTCGTCGAGGGATCCCAGGACGGAGGTCAGGGCTTCCCTCATGAGGTAGCCGTCCTCGGCGAGAACGACTGTGGTGGTCATGCACCAAAGCTATCAGCTGTCATGGTTGCAGGTTGCCGGTTCGACTCCGGTACCCGGCTCCACGGAATCCCCCTCCAACTCGATCAGTTGTTGCATGATATCTGAGCAAAGAGTGTCGCTTGGAAGTCGCGAAATTTCTTCAGCGAATTGATTTGGCAACAACCACCGACCTGGGTACGTTGCTTTTACCGGGACGGGAATGGTCGAGAGGCGACTCCCAGTATCCGACTGGTGGACCAGCTTTAGGGTTGGAGTAGCAGACGGGTCGGAAAGCCCCGAGAGGGTGATGGCTTAGGCCACCGCTCCCTCGGGGCCTCTTCGCGTCTGGTTTGTGGCCAAGAGGTCATCTAAGACGGGTGGGTTCCTCCGGAACGCTATTCGGGCAAATCCGCGAGCTTGTTGTGTGGTCGAAATACGCTGCCGGTGATGCTGAGTTCTTCGGACAGGGCGATTCTCGATTTCGAGAGCGTCTGGTGGCAACAACCTGGTGGCAAGGACAAGGCGATCGAGTTCAGCCTCGGTCTGACCTCTGCCGCCTACTACGAGAGGCTGCGTCGCCTGATCGGCCTCGCCTCGGCTTTGGCCTACGACCCGCTTACCGTTAGACGTGTACGCGGAATCATCGATATTCCGGTGGAGAGGGAAGTCGCAATCTGATGACCGACAAGGGACGACACACGTCAGACGGTGGCAGTGCCTTCTATCGGGACCTCGCCATGATGATCCTTGGCATCATTCTCGTTGGGGCCGCGGTCTTCTTTGTTCTGTTCCTCATTGCAGATGACGAAGGGTCTGCTTCGACCACCACGGCGGACTCAGGGGCGACTTCGACCAGCGCCGGGAGGTCGACAACCACATCTGAAGGGTCTACGTCCTCAACCTCATCGACGTCGACGACACCAACCTCGACGATAGTGCCGGTACGCCCACCTGAGGAGGTGCGTGTTGTCGTTCTCAACTCGATGGGGCTTTCGGGAGCGGCGGGGCGAATGACCCAACAGCTCGACGACGCCGGTTATCAGACGCTGCCCGCCGATGACTACGAGCCCGAGCAGGACCCATCCCGACTCTGGTATCGGGAGGGTTTCTCGGCTGAGGCCAACGAACTCCTCGAGTTCCTTCCTGGTGCTCGTGTCGAGCCCCTCCCCGACGACAGTCTGGCACCAGGTGCCGACGTGGTCATGATTCTCGGAACCGGCTACGAAGAATGACCCATCGGGCCGCGGGTTCCGGCCGCGGTGCGCCGAGACTCTGGCTTCTTCCTATCGGCATCCTCACAGGCGAGCTCGCAATTGCCGCAGCGGGCATCTTGAGCAGGTCGCTTGTTCTCGACCTGGCGGCGTGGTGGCCCGTCTGGCTCATCTTCATCGTGATGGCGGTCCTTGTTCGTCGGTGGCGTGTCGGCCGGGTGAGGGTGGCGGGGTTGGTTCCTCTCTTGGCAACGGCAGCGTTGCTCGCTCTTCTCGCTGGCCATATTCAAGGATGGCCTGTGATGCCGTCGTCGTCTTCATGGCTCATCGGCCCGGCTGAAGGATCACCCACAGCATCTCTCACGGCACAAATCGACGGGACCGTGCGGATCGCATCTGGGGGCGAGTTTCTATACCAGGTGGAGCCGGTACGGCTAGGTGGCGAGATCGGGATTCCCGAGGCCATCGAACAAGTCCAGGAATCGTCGATATCGGTCATCCTCCAGTCTCCGTCAGATCCCGGCTTCTACGCCTTTGCCGGCTGGAACATCGTTCTCTCCTCATCGCCGACATGGGCGCTTGCTCTCCAAGGAGAGATTGATGCCGACCTCAGCGGCATCCAAGTCACCGAATTGCAGTTGAGCGGTGACGGCGTGGTCAGGTTGGGACCGGTGTCACAGCTGACACCAGCGACGATTCTGGGGAAGTTTCAGTTGATTGTTTCCGAAGGTGTCGCTGTTCGGGTTGTGGGCACAGCGGTCGTGCCCGAGACCTGGCAGCAGCTGTCCGATGGTTGGATAGGGCCAACGCCGGGGGACGGATGGGTGATATCGGTGCCCACGGGGAGCTTGCTATCCGTCACCCACGGGTAGTTACACTTCACGGATCGTGCCCTCCGACCGGCTCAGACAAGCTGCCCTCATCGTTTGGACTGCCGTTGGGTTGGTGGTACTCGGGTATGTGGCACTCATCGTTGCCGATTCGGTGCGGATCATCTGGCTTCCGGTTGTGTTCGCTGCCGGGCTCGTCTTCCTTCTCGAGCCCGTTGTCAGGGCGTTCGAGCGAATTCGAATTCCTCGGATTGCAGGCGCGATTCTGGCGTTTCTCGGTCTGGCCGCCTTCATCGTCGCCGCCACGGCTCTGGTCTTCCCGTTGGTACAGGAACAAGCCGTCGCCTTCGCCCAGCAGCTTCCCGATCTCTACCTCGAGGTCATCAACTGGCTCAGGGAGACTGCAGCGCGCATCGGCCTCGATGTGGATGAACTGTTGAGCCAGGAAGCGATTGAGGAATGGCTCAACGACCCGGCCAACCAGGAGACAATCCAGAATCTGCTACTGGGGTTTGGCGCCGGCGCCGGACAGGTAATCAGGGGAGTGACGGAGCTGATAGCCGTCGTTGGTCTTGCTCCGGTCCTTGCAATCTACATTCTCATCGATCTCGACAAGTTCAAGACGAACATGATTGGCCTCACCCCTCCGAACCATCAGGAAGAGGCGGCCTACGTTGGTGGAGAGGTTGGAGGAGCGCTGGGGTCCTTCGTCAGAGGGCAATTGCTGGTGGCGATGATCGTGGGGGTCATGTCCAGTTTTGGCATGTGGATCATCGATCTTCCGTTCTGGCTGCTCATCGGGATCATCGCCGGATTTCTCAACTTGATCCCGTTCCTTGGACCCATAGTTGGTGGCGCCCTTGCGGCTCTGGTGGCACTGCTCAGCGGGAATCCCTGGCAGGCGGTGTGGGCGATTGTGATCATGGTGCTCATTCAGCAGATCGACAATCACATCATCACCCCGATGGTGCAGCGAACCAGGGTTCACCTCTCGCCGTTGGTGATCGTCCTCGCGCTGGTTATCGGTGGGTCGGTGGCCGGCTTGCTTGGTGTTCTGGTGGCTGTGCCGGTGACAGCGGCGATACGTATTCTCGTTGGCCACTTCTGGCGCACTCGGACTCTTGGCCAGTCATGGAAGGAAGCCAGCGAAGGGATGATCGAAGTCACCGAACCACCGGAGCGTCTGGCGAGAATCAGTCGCAAGCCGCCGGGCGAACAGACGCGTCTTTTTGACACCCAGGAGACGATCCTGCCGGAGGACGAGGAGGACGACTCCTGACTTATCGCCCTTGATTACAGATTCATTTCATGAATCTGAATGTGATTTCATCACACCTCGCCGAGGTATGCCTGACGCATCTGGGGATTGTTGAGCAGACCCTCTGCGGTATCGCTGAGCACTATCTGGCCCGTTTGAAGCACATAGCCGCGATCGGCAATCGAGAGCGCCATGTTGGCGTTTTGCTCAACCATGAACACCGTCGTCCCGGCCTTGTTGATCTGATTGATGATCTCGAAGTTCTGTGCCACCAACACCGGGGCGAGTCCCATGGAGGGCTCGTCCATCAACAGCACCTTGGGTCTTGCCATCAAAGCTCTTCCCATGGCCACCATCTGCTGCTCACCACCGGACAGCGTCCCGGCTTTCTGACTGAGACGTTCCTTGACCCGGGGGAACATCTCGAAGATGTCCTCGAGGTCCTTTTCGAAGTTCTCGTCGTCCTTGCGAAGATAGGCGCCGATCTCGAGATTCTCTTTGACGGTCATCCTTTTGAAGAGCCGTTTGTTCTCCGGAACCATCGACACCCCGGCCTTGACTCTGTCGGCGGTGGTCCAGCCCCGGACATCTTGACCGTTTAGATGCACAGTTCCCTGGCTTGGCTCCACCATGCCGAGGATGGTTTTCAGTGTGGTGGTCTTGCCGGAGGCGTTGCCACCGAGCAGACAGACCATCTCGCCTTCGTAGATCTCCAGGTCGACTCCCTTGAGAACGTGCACCGGCCCGTAATGGGTGTCGACACCGCGAAACTCGAGCACCGGAGCGCTGTCGCCGTGGTGATCGCTCATGTGGTTTCCTTGATGTCGGCGGGCCGTCCCAGGTAGGCCTCGATCACGTCTTCGTTGCGGGAAACGTCCTCATAGCTGCCTTCGGCGATCT
>CAXMMT010000022.1:0-6338 GCA_964194555.1 uncultured Boseongicola sp.
CGGAGCGGCAATCGTCAACGAACATGGCGCGATGAATTGGAATGAGTTGATCAGCAGCGATCTGGACAAATCCCTTCCCTTCTACGAAGCGGTATTCGGGCATACCTTCGAGACTGCACAGACTCCGACGGGCCCATACACGGCGATCTCTGCAGGAGATCGTGCGGTCGCCGGAGCCATGCCCAAGCCAAAACCCGAGATCCCCGACGGCTGGGGTGTGTATTTCGCAGTTGATGACGCCAAAAGGGCCGTCAAAACGGTCACGAACAATGGTGGCAAACTGGATTATTACCCGATAGAGATACCCGATATCGGAGTCATCACCGGGGTTGCGGATCCTTACGGGGCCCATTTCACATTGATTCAATTGGCGCAACCGGTCGACTGACCGAGGCACAACAAAAACACATCTCCGCTGGGCGCCAACTAGCCGTCGATGTCCTCTCGCCCGGGACCGCACCTACCCACGCTGGTGGAGAAGGTGGCCGTGTCAGGAGAACATGGTCTTGGGTCTGTCGACCAATACCTCGTCGATGTAAACGTCGACCTTCTCGTTGTAGAACGAGACCATCCCGGTGACCTTCTGCGACTCGGGCAGTGGGGAGTCATAGCCCCAGAGAATGTTCTCATGGGTCTCGCCATCAATCTCAACGTTCCAGTATCGGGCAACGCCCTTGTAAGGACATGCCGTCTCTAGATCGGTCGCAGTCATCAGATCCATGCGTAAATCTGTCTTTGGCATGTAGTACCTGGTGGGCAATCCGGTCTCGAAGAGAAAGGATGCGTGTGTTGTGTCGGCCACGGTGGTCCCATTGATCTCGATTCTGACCCTTCGACTCGAAGGAAGGATGTCGATCCTGGTGTGTGGGTCGCGAGGGTGCACCCAAACCTCCTCATCTTCCTCGAACCAATGGTCCATCGTCTTCCACAACAAGGCGTAGTGACCGGCGAGCTCGGGGATCTTGGGATCGTGAAAGGCGTATGCAGCACCTTCAGCGTTTCCAGCCTTCACCACATACTGGGTGGCCTCGCCACGAGACGGGCTCCGACGGGTTTCCCCCGTCTCGACGAGGAGCTCTGTCTTCACGTCAGACTCGGGGAGGTAGTAGGTCGGGTAATACGGCACCTCCCAGACGAGGAGGGGTTTGGTGGTGTCGGCAACGACTTCGCCACCGAGCATGGCGCGAACACGCCGGTCGGAGGTTTCAACGCGAACACGTCCACGATCTGACATTTTGAGGGACCTCATTGTTTGGGACAACTACCCCCGATTCAACCGTCCCGGTATCGGGATGATTCCTTCGAGATGAGGTGATGCGGACTGGGTCGGTCCCGCTACTCGGGGAAGCTGAGGTATCAGAATCAGTAGACGGTGATGGTGTCGAGAGACGCTTCGAGGGCCATCTTTCGGCTCTCCCAGTATTCGCCGAAACGATGCTGAAGCGAGGACGGCTTTTCCGCGTAGAGACGTCTGCCCAATATCTCAGCAGCCACCTGAAGCTCAGCTCTTCTTTGAGTGACCAGCGCGGAGAACAGCGAACGCTCTCTCGGGTTGGGGCAAAGCTCAGGCTGGGCGTGTAACAAGGCAAGAAGCTCGGCCAGATCGTGGTCCTCGCCAAGCAGCATTCCGAGATGATCAAGAGTCATCGCCAGCCCAGCTACCACCTCCGGCCAGAGCGGCGCCAAAAACTCCATCTGGTAGCGCAGGTATTTGGCACGTTTTCGCCACTGATGGAAGTTCTCGTCGGTTGGGGTGGTGTACGCGGCAACCATCTGTTTACGACCTCGACCATATGTGGAGTGGAGACCTTGCTCGATCGATGCGTAGTTGTCACGAATCCCGAGGCCGTAAACCTCACGTGCATCGGGATCGGTGGGCCAAGACGAATAGCGGTGATACGCCTTCTCCAGATTGCGGACCACCCGCGTCACCAGATTGGGATCTTCGAGAGCATGCAATTCGATGAGATCGCGGCGATGCGACAACCTCGAGGTCAGCTCTTCGAAGGTGCCGTCGGCGAGGAGGTCTCCGTACAAATCGCGGATCAACAGGGCGGCCTCGGTAACGGCCGTCACCGATCGGATCTCTCCGACTAGTCGAGCGGTGTCCCGAATGGTGTGGTCCTCATATTCATACACGCGCTCCGACAACTCGGGCCGTATTAGGCGAAGCAGAGCTCGAATTCTCTTTATTGCTTTCCGCGACTCATGGACGGCTCCGGCAAACTCATCCTCACCATCGAAATACCCTCCGGCCGCCAACTCGAGCTGATCCATCGTCACCCGCTTGACGCCCACTGCCAGGATCTCCGCCTGACCAAGCTGAAGACGCTGATCGAAGGTGGAGACATCGGTGTCGTTTCTCGAGTAGGTGGCCAGGGCGGTCACGTCGGTCAGCGTAATGTCGTGGCTTATGAGATCCGCGGGTCTTCTCCCCTACCGCCTCGACCCGTTCGAGGTATTGATCGCCCATCCAGGTGGGCCCTTCTTCGCTGGACGCGATGAGGGTGCGTGGTCATTGGTCAAGGGAATGGTCAAAGACGGCGAGACAGACGAGCGTGCCGCTGCTCGCGAGTTCGCGGAGGAGACCGGGTGGCCGGCACCTTTGAACAACTGGATCCCACTTGGAGAGTCGACCATGCGGTCCCGCAAAGTTGTGGTCGCCTGGGCCGTCAGCCAGGATTTCGAGATGTCCACCTTCAACCCGGGTACCTTCACAATGCACGGACGCGAGTATCCCGAGGTCGACCGGGTCGACTGGAGCACCGCAGAGTTGGCCAGGTACCGACTCAACACGGCGATGAGTGTCTTCGTTGACCGACTAGAGGAACACCTCGGCTTGAATATTGGTTGAAGGAGTTGCAATGAGTGATATGCCCGAAACAGAAACAGAGTGGCGAGATAAGCTGAGTCCCGACCAGTATCAGGTGCTCCGTCAGGGAGGCACCGAGCGAGCCTTCTCCGGCAAGTATTGGGATTCGAAGGATTCAGGGACTTATCGTTGTGCCGGTTGTGGCGAGAAGCTTTTCGCTTCGAAGACCAAATTCGAGTCGGGCTCCGGCTGGCCCAGTTTCTTCGAACCGCTTGACCCGGCCATGGTGGACGAAGACCAGGACCGATCGTTTGGCATGGTTCGCACCGAGGTCAAATGCGCCAACTGTGGCGGTCATCTCGGTCACGTCTTCGATGACGGGCCCGGTCCGAACGGTCTTCGCTATTGCGTCAACTCCGCTTCTCTAGAATTGGACAAGGACCAAGACCCGGAGGACTAGTCCCAACCATTCCTTGGCTCTATCCGCTTCGAGAGACCAACGGTTGGCGCGATCTGATCATCTCCGTGGCTCGACCAAAGCTTCTGCTAGCTCCGAAACTTCTCGAGCACGTCCACGAACCCATCTTCGAGCCGATCTTTCGGGATCTCCCCGGTAACAAGCCTGCCCTCCATCAAACCGTCAACCAGCGTGGTGACGGCGCCGATGGCCGAGAGTTTGGCGAGAGTCGCGGTGTTGTCCGGCACAATCTCAAAAACCAGCTCATCGATCCCATCATGACGAGCGATGCCTACGAGCGCCCGCATCAGAATGGTGCCAAGGCCCCTCCCTTGGAAGTCATCGAGGACTGTGACAGCCACTTCTGCGCTATCCGTGTTGGGAATGGTGATATAGCGTCCGACACCAGCACCGTTTCCGCCCACCGATGCACCCCAGGCCACGTGGGTTCGCTGGTCGACATCAGCCAGATAGTCGAGCTCGTTTGCGGTCAGACCTCCAACACCCATCCCGAAACGGGTGTATCGACTTCGCACCGATAGCTCGTCGAACCCTTCCTCGAGCCAGTGGCGATCCTGGCTGCTCAACGGGCTGAGCAGCGCCTCCGACCCGTCCGAGAGGGTTAGGGCCATCTGGGGTCGGTCGGGCTGTAGGTCTACTTTCATTTCCTGCCCATTGTCGTCCCGATGACATCATTGCGCGGCACTGGAGGTCGACGGAAGTAACTTCATTCCCGTGACGAGGCAACGGCTGGCGACGAGCACATCAGATTTTGGCTCAGGGAAGCGTGAGTCTCATGACGCGACAGCTTTCTACGAGCGTTTCTCGCCGCCCGTCATATCTCCCGACGAACGGGTCTCGAAGCCAACAACCGTGAACATACTCTTCGTTGCAGACGCCCGAGAGATGACTGACGCCCAGGTGGCCGACCGCTCAGTAGCACTGTTGGTGACCTCGCCTCCCTACTTCACCGGCAAGGAATACGAAACGGACGTGACCGCCGGTCATGTTCCTTCTAGCTACGTCGAGTACCTGGAGTTGCTTCGCGACGTGTTTGCCGTATCGCTGCGCAAGCTCGAGCCAGGGGGGCGGATGGCCATCAATGTCGCCAACCTCGGTCGCAAGCCGTACCGATCGCTATCGGCCGACATGATGTCGATCCTTCAAGATGACCTGGGCATGCTTCTCCGTGGTGAGGTCATCTGGCAGAAGGCAAAAGGCGCCGGCGGCAGCTGCGCCTGGGGCTCATACCGCTCTCCTCAGAATCCGGTCCTGCGCGACATCACCGAGCGAGTGATCATCGCCTCCAAAGGTCGGTTCGATCGGGCGGTCAAACGGGCCAAGCGGGAGACGCAAGGCCTCCCCCACACACCAACCATCGAAACTGACGAGTTCCTCGAAGCAACACTTGATGTCTGGGACATCCCATCAGAAAGAGCAACGCGCGTTGGACATCCAGCGCCTTTCCCAGTTGCACTCCCCCGTCGTCTGATCGAGCTCTACACCTACCAGGACGATTTGATTCTCGACCCTTTCCTCGGCTCGGGCACAACCGCCGTGGCCGCGGTCGAGGCCGGACGCCACTACGTGGGCTTCGACACCGAAGAGGAGTACATCACTCTTGCCGAACAACGAATTGCCGGTGCAGGACAATGACCCTCAGAATCCTCACCGTCTGTCTGGGGAATATCTGCCGATCACCTGCGGCGGCTGCTGCCATATTGGAAGCCGGTGAAACCTTTGGCGTCGACGTCGAGGTTGACTCGGCGGGGACCGGATCCTGGCATATTGGCCAGCCGCCTCACCCCGATGCGATCGCTGCCGGCAAGCGGGTCGGGCTCGACGTCATGGGTCGGGCTCGTAAAGCGCATGCCGCCGACTTCGGTCGTTTCGACATCATCGTTGCCATGGACCGCTCCAACATGCGAGATCTGAAGCTGATAACACCGGGATTGGAGGACCAGGCAAAGGTGCGGCTGTTCCGCACATACGACCCATTCTCAGAGGAAGATGAAGTCCCTGATCCTTACGATGGACCACCGGAGGAATATGACGAGACGATCAGAATCGTCCGTGCCGCCGCCGCCGGGATGATGGAGTCCCTCTCCTCAGCCCGCATGGAGGACGCGATAACCCTCGAGTAGGAATTCCATCGCACGACCATGTGGATCCGAGCTGGAGATAATCTCCTGGTAGGTCAGGCTTCCACCGTTGAACGAATCATCATTCCAGAAGGAGTTGGATCGATCGACGTCCGACCAAGAGGCCACATACAGGTATGGCTCGGGGTGCGACCCATCACCTGTTGAGGCGCCAAAACTCGCCCGCTGCCCTTTGTCGTAGTCTCCCAACTCAGTCGCCGGGTCGAAATGCTCGGGCCACAGCTGAACCTCGGACACGTCGTCTCCCTCCTGACCGTGGGTACGCAACTCGTTGAGCACGTCGACGCCAAACTTGAACCAGCCCCCAATCGCGTGGCCGGCGGCATCGTCGACCTCGAGCTGTGCGTCAGGATCAGCAGGCGACAGTGGATCATGGAACTCTGTGAACCACTCGACCTCATATTCGTTGCCAAAGAACTCCGAAGCGGCTCGAATCGTCGTGATGGTTTGAGTAGCGACATTCTCGTCTTTGGTGTCCACCAACAGATTTCCCTCGACCCTCACCACCCTTCCTTCAAATTCGGGGGTGCCGTATCCGCCGGGAGTTGCGGTTAAACCCATCCGACCCTCCGCCTTGTATCGGGCTGGACTCACTGCGAAGAAAGCGATCTGGTGCAGGGCATCTCTGGTCATTGCAAAGGATGGGGGCAATTGTGCAAGTGTCATCCGGGTATTTCCTCCTTGGCGGGTTTTCGCCAGAACATGGCGATCTGACCGGCCGCCGCGAGGAGACCGAGTGCGAATATGCCGGCGCCGACCCAGCCGGAAAGGGTGGCATCGATTCCGAGCGTTGCATCGATCGAGATGGCACCCGGCCCGGCGATTGCCAGGGCAAAAGAAATCGCCATCAAGGTGAATACGTACTCGTATCCCTCGTCTGGTCGATGGAACACAAAGAATCCGACAA
>CAXMMT010000023.1:0-2123 GCA_964194555.1 uncultured Boseongicola sp.
CGCGGTCTCGAACTGGGTGTTCGACGCCAGGGAAAGGGCGCAATCCGCCAACGAAAACACCATGCCCCCATGCCCCATACCGAGGAAGTTGGCGTGTTCCTCGGTCACGTCCAAAGCAATCACAATCTCATCGGGTTCGACATGGACGATCTCCACGCCCAATGAGCCGGCATACGAGTCACGAGCCAGCAACTCGGCGACACGGTCGGCATCGAAAGACATGACGGGGGAGGCTAACTGGGAAATATGAGCAAGAACCGTCACCGGTGTCACCGGCACTAATCTGCCCGTTCGTGCCGACACTGCCTCATATTGCCTCAGGGAAAGTCCGAGAGATCTACGAGATCGACTCCGACACCCTTCTGTTTGTGGCCACCGACCGCATCTCCGCATACGACGTGATCCTCAACCAGACCATCCCTGACAAAGGGCGCGTTCTCACCGGTCTCAGCCTTCATTTCTTCGACCTTCTCCAGACTCCCCACCATTTCATTGGCACCGATCTCTCCGACCTAGAGGGTGTCTCGGAGGCGGAGCTGATCGACCTCCAGGGTCGCTCGATGGTGGTTCGGCGTGCCGATGTCGTACCCGTGGAGTGTGTTGTGCGAGGGTATCTCTACGGATCCTCCTGGCGCGAATACCGCGACGGTGGCGGTCCCACTACCGAGCATTTGCCCGAGGGGCTGCAACTCGCCGACAGGCTGGCGGAGCCAATCTTCACACCGGCGACCAAGGCAACATCGGGTCATGACGAGAACATCACCGAGGCTCAAACCCGCGAGATTTTGGGCGACGATCTCTACGAAGAGCTCCGCCGTCGCTCAATCGACATCTACCAACGAGCGAGGCAGTACGCAGCCGATCGCGGTGTCATCCTCGCCGACACCAAGTTCGAATTCGGATTCGCCGACAACAAGCTGTTGCTCATCGATGAGGTGCTCACCCCAGACTCGTCCCGCTATTGGCCAGCCGACCAATGGGTGCCGGGCCATGAGGTGCCATCGTTCGACAAGCAGTATGTCCGCGAGTGGCTGGAGACTCAATCCTGGGATAAGAACCCCCCTCCCCCTGATCTTCCGGCTGAGATTGTCGAAGGAAGCCGGGCTCGCTACGTCGAGGCCTTTGAACGCATCACAGGCGCGAGCTTTGCCGACTACCTCACAGGTGACACCACTTGAAGGTGACGATCACAGTCGACCGTCGACCGGAGATCGCTGATCCGGAGGGCACAACGGTCAAACGGGCCCTTCACGATTTGGGTTTCACCGAGATCGAGTCGGTCCGAATGGACCGGGTAATCCACCTCGAGGTTGATGGGGATGACGACGAAGAGGTCGAGACCAGGGTCGAAGAAATGTGCAAACAACTACTCGCCAACCCGGTGCTCGAGGACTTCAAGGTTCAGATCCACAGATGAAGACAGCTGTCATTGTCTTTCCCGGTGTCAACTGTGAGCACGATGTGGTCCACGCCATCGAAGCGCTCGGTGGCGAAGCGGACCTCGTCTGGCATCGGGAGACAGACCTTTCCGATTTCGATGGGGTGATACTCCCCGGTGGTTTCGCCCACGGTGACGCGCTCCGGACTGGGGCCATTGCCCGATTCGCCCCCGCCATGGACGAAGTGATCCGACTCGCTGGCGAAAGTCGACCGATCCTGGGAATCTGCAACGGCTGGCAAATGCTCTGCGAGTCACGGCTTCTGCCCGGGGCCCATATCGCAAACCGAGACATGTCGTTCATTTGTAAATTCGTTGACGTCGAAGTGACGGATACCAACAGCGTGCTCACCCGCTCGGCCGAAGTCGGTCAACGGCTCCGAATCCCGTTGAACTCCTACCAAGGCAACTGGGTCGACCCGACCCACAGTGGTCGCATCGTCCTTCGCTATATCAACGATCCCAACGGCTCCCAAAGACAGGCTGCGGCTGTCACCAATGCGGAGGGCAACGTGGTCGGTGTGATGCCACATCCTGAGCGGGGGACGGACGAGCTTCTCGGGTCGATCGACGGGAACATCCTTCTCGAGAGTTTCCTCCACTCCCTCGTCCCAGCATGACCACCACCCAGGAACCTGTTCACCGCCTGTTGGGGATGACCGACGACGAATATCAATCAGTCATC
>CAXMMT010000024.1:0-33412 GCA_964194555.1 uncultured Boseongicola sp.
TCTGCTTCTAGAGCCGATCTAACGGCGCGGGCGTGCCTCGTTGACCACCAATTCGCGGCCTCCGATGTCGGACCCGTTGAGGGCCTCGATTGCTTCGTTTGCGGCCGAATCGGCCATTTCGACGAATCCGAAACCTCGGGACCTTCCGGTCTCACGGTCGGTGATCACACGGGCCGAATCGACCGAGCCATGCGGCTCGAACATTTGGCGGAGATCGTCGTCGGATGTGGTGTAAGGCAGGTTGCCTACGAACAGATTCACAGTGTCTTCTCTCTACAGCGGACGGGCGGCCGATCCATGCGACTACCCGCGCGACTCTAAGTCGCAGCCAAGAGGATAGCCCAACGGAAGCCCATTGTGTCTACTGGGACGCCTCATCGACGTTTTCGGCGCCTGACGTTGCTTCCTCCGTCGGTGCGAAACCCGGTCCGAACGTATCGCTCCACACAACCGTGGTGTAGAGCCAAAGTGCTGTGGCCATCAACAGGATCGGGAACGAGCGGGCGACCCAAGGGTAAGTCGACTCGCTGGCGCCAAGCCAGCCACCGATCAGCGCGCCGATCGGGAGGGTTGCCCAGCCGATGGCGCGACTCGCGGTGATAACACGACCCAACATCGATTCCGCTGCGTAGTGCTGACGAATTGTCGCCAAGGGAATGTTGATCACCGAGACTCCGAACATCCAACCCGCCTGGAGTGCCAACGCGAGGAGACCGTAAGTCGTGAACATCACGAGGAAGAGACCTACACCGGCCACTCCCATCCCGACCACCAGAGCTCTTCCCAATCCCAACCTGCGCGTTATCCGTGGAGCAAGAAGGGCGCCGATGACTCCACCCACACCCATGGCGAATAGCAACACTCCAACCTGGAACTCGGACTCGGCCATCAGAACGTCGAATGCCAGCACAACAAACGTCGCTTCGATGAAGCCCATGACGAAGTTGGGGACGGCCGAGGCGATGGTGGTTATCCGAAGTCTCGGTTCAGCCCAAAGGTATCGAATCCCGTTGGCGGCCTCGGTGAGGAAGGGGGCCCTTTCGTCTTCAGGGCGGCGATGATGAGGAACTCGCCCGACCCATTTCAGCGATATCGCCGACACCACGAAGGTCAGACCGTTGACGAACAACCCCAGCGCAGGCCCGGCGAAGATGACGGCCATGATGCCTGCCACCAGCGGACCGAGGGCGAAGTTGGCCTGCTGGCTTGCAGCGACAAACGAGTTGGCGTCGGCCAAACGCTCCTTCTTCACGAGCGAAGGAATCATCGAATACAGCGCACCATCAAAGAGAGTCGTCATCGACCCGATCAAAAATGCCATCACGAACACGGTGGAAGTTCCGTAGTTCCCCACTTCGGCGGCCAGGTAGAAGAAGGCGGAGGCGCGGAGAAGATCTGTCGCCACCATCACTGGCCTCAGATGCCATCTATCGAGGAGAACACCACTTACCAGGCCAAACAGAAAGGTGGGGGCAGTCTCCAGCGCATATGCGATCGCGAAGTCCAGGATGTTCTTCGTTCCGGCGGCTTCTTGGATATGAAGAACCAGAAGGGGGATCGTCAGAAAAGCGATGTAGGTGCCGAACTGGCTGATCGTCTGGCCCACCCATAGTGCGAGGTAGCGGGGGCCGAGCGACCGCATTGAAGTGACGCTGCTCACCGCTGGCACGATAACCCCGGGTAGCGCTCTGTCGACGGTTTGTTAGATTCACTTGGCAATGGCCGAGCCTCAGGAAATACCTCAGATCGCAGCCGAGCTGATCGACATGTCGCGGGAGTACCTCCTGCAAGAAACGATCGAGCCGGCGAAGCGTCTTGGAAAAGTCGCCGGCATGGGTGTCGGGGGGGCCGTGGTCCTGTCGCTCGGGGCATTTCTGATGGCATGGGCGCTGTACTACGGGTTGGTAGCCCTTTTCGCCGGAGTGGTGAATGCCAGCCAATGGTGGGTAGTTCTTTCCCGGTTTATCACCGCCCTCGTGGCGGCGGGGGTCGCCGGAATAATCGTTTGGAGGATGCAAAGTGACGATCTCCCGGGATGACCTAGAGGCCAAGGCCCTCGAGCTCGTCGGCGCCGTTGACGAAACCCGCCGCTCGGCTCGAGACAAGGCCATGCTCCTGGCTGTGGCCATTGGAGTCGTGGTAGTCGCAGCCTTCGTATTCGGGCGCAGGCGGGGCGGCCGCAACAAGACAGTCGTAGAGGTCTACCGCGTCTGACCTCCACTTCGTTTTGTGAAGATCCGCGCGGCCTATGCCCGCGGAGATCTTCACAAAACCGTTTTGGGCTTCTCGGAACGTGAGAAGCCATCACTCGAGGTGTCAACCGTTGATGAATCGTATGATCTCGTCGCGGACCAGCTGTGGATTACGTCTAACCCGTCGAGCGCTGAAGCGTCTGATCTGCCAACCGAGTTCCATCAGCATGTTCTGACGCAGAAGATCGTTGTGGAGACGGTCCGCAGACGAGTGGGCATCGAGCCCGTCGATTTCGATGATCTTCATCTTGCTAGGCGAGCAGAAGTCCGGATAGGCGTTGGAACCGTCAGGGAGATGAATCCCCATCTGCGCGACCGGAGCCGATACCGGTGCGGACCGAATCAGAGGTGCGGCCTCTATCTCGGAGGGACTCCCCGTGATGCCGTCATCTGCGAACTCGAGGATCCGCCGAAGTTTCTTTGTACCTCGAACACCGCTGCCACCCTGTTCGACAAGTACCCGGCCCACGGAGTCGACGGTCGTGAGGTGTTGTCGGAGCGCACTCATCAGAGCTTTCTCGAGAAACAGATCCGGCAAATACCGCGCCAGGTCGAGAAGTGTTCGCTCCACCGATGTGGTTGGGATGCCTTCGACCAGGTCACTCGGAGGCGGCCGTCTCGTTCGATGGAGCACGACCTGTCTCGGAATCGGCTTGTCCGAGTATGGAACCGTCACCTCGACTATGTCGCCGCGTATCCCATCCAGGTTCCAGAGCAATCCTGCCGTCCGGTGTGACGCAAGAGCTTCGGTTCCAGCGGCCAGGACAGCGCCCCTCACCCTGGTGTGCCAGGTGAGCGGAGTGACGTTCAGGTAGTAGACGCCGGGGTGCAATTCCTCCCACCGCGCCGCGTTGATCTGTCGTCGAATGATGTCATCCGTGCCGCCGAATTCGAGGACCGTCGCTCTGTCGACAACCCCATGATTGGATCCGGCGTATTCACGGACTCTCCCCAAGTCCCACATGTGATCAACATGCCGGCGTGGTGTGACAAATAGTCTTTGTGAAGATCTGCGCGGCCATAACCCGCGCAGATCTTCACAAAACGGATGACGGAGCGTTTAGCGGCGGGTCCGCTTCTTCGGCTTGATGATCTCGAGACGCGGATTCCCCGACTTCTTGTGATGGATCACGATTGCCGTTCCCTCGGGGACCGTCTGACGGTGGATCAGCTTCTTGCGTGGCTTGGTCCGCTGAAGATAAGCAAGGGCGCTCAAGGCGAGACCGAAGTAGAGATCGGTGCTGTCACCCTCGCGCAGCCCGCGCAGAGTGCGGTCGAAACCGACCTCCCTCGCGTCGGAGCCACCCCACACGCGACGGATGAACTTCTTCTTGTAGCTCGCCATCTTCTACCGTTGCCTTCGTTCGCAACCATATAGACACCATGCAAAACAAGAAAATGGTACAAGTAGTTGTTTGGGTCGTCGTGATCGGGATGGTCATAGGACTTCTCTTCTCGGTGATAGCCATCTTCTGATGGGTTTCGCCGAGGGGGACCCTGCCGTCCTCATCGACCCCAAGGGCCGGCACTTCCTGCTCAAGCTCGAATCAGGCCGCAAATTCCAATATCACCAGGGCTCGGTCCCTCACGACGATCTGATCGGCGCCGAGGATGGTTCCTGGGTCGAGGCGTCGATGGGGACGATGCTCCTCGTTCTTCGCCCTCGCCTCGCCGATTACATCCTGAAGATGAAACGGTCTGCACAGGTCGTCTACCCAAAGGACCTCGGGCCGATAATCGTCTACGCGGACATCGGTCCCGGGATGACTGTGGTCGAAGGGGGGACGGGATCGGGGGCTCTGACACTCGCCATTGCCCGGGCGGTGGGCCCCAGCGGTCGGGTCATCAGCGTCGAGATTCGGGAGGATCACGCCGCCCATGCCCGCAAGGCCATCGAGCGCTGGCACGGCGAGATCCCGGAGAACATCACTCTCCGATCCGGTGACGTTGTCGACGTGGTGGCCGAGGTAGCTCCAGATCGAATCGTTCTCGATCTCCCCGAGCCGTGGCACGTTCTGGAGACAGCATCAGGGCACCAGCCATCCGGTGGAGTTCTATGCGCGTACCTCCCGACTGTCCCCCAAGTGCAAACCACAGTCGAGCGGGCCCGGGAGTTGGGAACGTTCGCCGAGATCGAGATCAAAGAGTTTCTCGTGCGGGATTGGAGCGTCTCGGGGCGATCGGTGCGCCCGGAGCACGCCATGGTCGGCCACACAGGCTTCCTTGTTTTCATGCGGAAGACGGATCCGGCGCCGTGAAGCGGAGTTCAAGGAACCCTGAGAAGTATGCGAACCCCTTCGTATACTGACCGAAGGCGGACCTAAGCCAGGAGGAAGCCGTGGAAGAAGGACGGACAAACGACGACGCCGCTCAACTCCGTCAGATCGTCGCGGCGCTTGAAGAGGAGATTGCCTTTCTTCGTCGAAGGGTCCGAGAGTCCCCTGGCAATCTCGAGGAGCTCGAGTCGGAGCTCTCGCGAGCACGCGACCGGCTTGACCGCGCCGCCGCCCAGAACGACAAACTCTCCCATCTCCTAGAAGAGGCGCGCGAGCAACTCGGTGTGCTCAGGGAAGAAGTGGAGAAACTCACCTCGCCTCCCAACAACTTCGGAACCGTTCTCCAGGTCAACACCGACGGATCCGTCGATGTTCTCACCGGCTCCCGCAAACTTCGGGTAGCCGCCCAGCCAAGTGTTGAGGTCAAGAAGCTCCAGGTTGGCCAGGAGGTCCTGCTCAACGAGGCATTCAACGTTATCGACGTCCGTTCCTTTGAGCCGGCGGGAGACGTTTTGAGAGTGAGGGAGACACTCGACGACGGCCGGGTGATGATCATTGCCCACGCCGACGAAGAGAAGGTTCTCCAACGCTCCGAGGCGATGGCAGACGTCTATCTCCGTGCCGGCGACTATGTCCGGATCGACTCGAAAACCAGTCTGATTCTGGAGAAGATGGAAAGACCGGAAATCGAAGAGCTCGTTCTCGAAGAAGTGCCCGACGTGACATATGCCGAAGTCGGCGGGCTCGCCGACCAGATCGAGCAGATTCGGGACACCGTCGAGCTCCCCTACATGCACAAGGACCTGTTCAAGGAGTATGAGTTAGAGCCGCCGAAAGGCATCCTTCTCTACGGACCACCCGGGTGCGGCAAGACCCTGATCGCCAAGGCCGTCGCCAACAGCCTGGCCAAGAAAGTATCCGAACGCACCGGACGCCCGGACGTGCGCTCCTATTTCCTCAACATCAAAGGTCCCGAACTACTCAACAAGTGGGTCGGTGAGACCGAGCGTCAGATTCGTCTCATCTTCCAGAGAGCGAAGGAAAAGTCAGATGAGGGTGTTCCCGTCATCGTCTTCTTCGACGAGATGGACTCGTTGTTCCGCATTCGGGGCTCGGGTATCAGCTCCGACGTCGAGTCGACCATCGTGCCTCAACTGTTGTCCGAGCTCGACGGTGTCGAAACGCTCAAGAATGTGATCGTTATCGGTGCCTCCAACCGTGAAGACCTGATCGACCCGGCGATTCTCCGCCCCGGTCGGTTGGATGTGAAGATCAAGATCAACCGGCCCGACCCGGTTGCAGCCAGGGAGATCTTCCGGATCTACATCACCGACCAAACCCCGATTGACTCCGAGGAGCTGAGTTCGTTCGGTGGTTCTGTTGAGGATTTCATTGTTGCGATGATCGATGACACGGTCACCGATATGTATGCCACGGAAAAGAAAAACGAATTCCTCGAAGTGACGTATGCCAATGGTGATCGGGAGACGATGTACTTCAAGGACTTCGCCTCCGGTGCGATGATCGAGAACATCGTCCGGCGCGCCAAGAAAGACGCGATCAAGCGCCAAATCGCCGGCGGGCCCATCGGGGTGCGCGCCTCCGATCTGACAGCGGCGATCAATCAGGAGTTCCGCGAGCACGAGGATCTGCCAAACACGACGAACCCGGATGACTGGGCCAAGATCTCCGGCAAGAAGGGCGAGCGCATCGTCTACATCAGAACCCTTGTCGGGGGAGACGAGGAGAGCCGGCTCATCGAAAAGGTCTCCGGCGGCCAGTACCTGTAATGGCAATTCACAAGGTGCTCGGGACCGAGACCGAGTACGGAATTGTCGTCAGGGGTGACCCAGGGTTCAATCCCGCGGTGGCTTCGTCCCTGGTTGTCAACAGCTACCCGGGAACCAGGGTCAAAGTCCAATGGTCCTATGAGGAGGAGTCTCCGGGTCGTGACGCCCGGGGTTTTGGTCACGACACATATGGGTTGATCGAATCGGAGGGGGCCGTTGTCAACTCCGTCCTGGCCAACGGCGCCCGGCTCTATGTCGACCATGCCCACCCCGAATATTCCAGCCCCGAGTCTTACGACCCGCTGGAAGCGGCCCTCTACGACAAGGCGGGAGAACGAGTCATGCACGGGGCCGCGGTCGTCGCCACCGAGACGTCCGGGCGCCAGGTCTCGCTGTACAAGAACAACTCAGACGGCAAGGGCAACTCCTATGGGGCCCACGAGAACTATCTCCTGTCACGTGAGACGCCGTTTGGCGACGTGATCAGATATGCGATTCCTTTCATGGTGACCCGTCAGATCTTCACCGGTGCCGGAAAGGTGGGCAGGGAGAACGACCGCCCCGAAGTCGATTTTCAGATCACGCAACGCGCCGACTTCTTCGAAGAGCAGGTCGGGTTGGAGACGACGCTCAAGCGTCCGATCATCAACACCCGGGACGAGCCTCATGGCGATCCGGCCCTCTACAGACGTCTTCACGTGATCATCGGAGACGCCAATCTCTCCGAGGTCCAGAACTTCCTGAAGCTGGGCACGACAGCGTTGATGCTTGCCGCCCTCGAAGACGGAGCTATTCCCGACCCACTTGACCTATCCGACCCGGTCGAAGCCTGCTGGCAGGTCAGTCACGACCTCTCGTTGGCCAAACCCATCCAACTCGATGGCGGAGGCTCAGCCACGGCCCTCGAGCTCCAGGGCCGATACCTCGAATGGTTCGCCAAGTATGTCGAAAAGGAGCTTGACGAGCCGGTATGGAACCATCTCATCGAGGAGTGGGAGCGAACGCTTTCCCTACTCGAGACCGATCCGATGCAACTGGCCGACACGCTTGACTGGGTGGCCAAGAAACGCCTCTTTGGTGGTTTTGTGGCACGCGACGGTCTGGAATGGTCGGACACCAAGCTGAAGGCTCTCGATCTCCAATATCACGATGTCGACCCGGAGAAGGGTCTCTACAACAAGCTGGTTGCCAGGGGAGCGATGCGCACCCTCTTCACCGATCAACAAATCGAAGATGCCGTCTCGACCCCGCCGCAACGGACGCGTGCCTATTTCCGGGGGCGTTGCGTATCGAAGTTCTCCGACTCACTGGTGGCTGCCAACTGGGATTCGCTGGTGTTTGACGTCGGCGGATCACATCTCAAACGCGTTCCTATGATGGAGCCGCTGAGAGGTGATGCCGAGCGAGTCGGCGCCGTTCTGGACGAGGCCGAAGACGCAGCAGACCTGCTCCGACGTTTGGAAGGATGAGATAGATGTCAGACCGAGAACGATCCAAATCGAAGGACAAGGGCAAGGACCAAGCCGAGGAGACAGCCGAAACGACGGTCGAAACCGACACCGACATGGAGGCTCTCGACGAGCTCCTGGACGAGATTGACGAGGTTCTGGAGGAGAACGCAGAGGAATTCGTCAAGAACTACGTCCAAAAGGGTGGCCAGTGATCGAGCGACCGATGGGGCCGTTGCCCCTCGATGTTCCGGTACCCGGTGCCAGCTTCAGTGATCTCCTGGAGCTTGTCGGAGCTTCCCCGACCTTTTCTGTTCCCGAAGGCGCCAATGTTCCGTCTGCGCCGGAGGGCACCACCGTGCTTGCCCTTCGCTACCACGCCGGGGTGGTGATGGCGGGCGATCGGCGGGCCACAGAGGGCAATCTCGTCGCACATCGCCGGATCAAGAAGGTGTTTCGTGCCGACCACTATTCGGCTGTGGCAATCGCCGGTACTGCCGGTCTGGCTATCGACATGGTCAAGCTGTTTCAAGTCGAGTTGGAGCACTACGAGAAGATCGAGGGAATCAGGCTTTCTCTGGAAGGCAAGGCCTCCTTTCTGGCTCGTTTGGTCCGTGGCCAGCTTCCCATGGCGTTCCAGGGTCTTGTCGTCGTGCCGCTGTTCGCCGGATATGACGAGCGTCTCGAGTTTGGCCGGGTGTACAGCTTTGACGTTGTCGGAGGTCGCTACGAGGAGATCGATTTCGGGAGCACCGGCTCCGGGTCGCGTCTGGCCCGCTCCTATCTCCGAACCACCTACGAAGACGAAATGACCGGTGACGACGCGGCCGCACTCGCTGTCCAGGCGCTGGTCTCGGCATCACAGGAGGACACGGCCACCGGAGGCCCAGATCTCAGACGGGGAATCTTCCCGAATGTCGTGCGGATCGATTCAGACGGTGTCGAGGAGCTTTCAGACGATGTGATCGCTCCGATCGCCGAGTCGGCCATGGAAACGATCCGATGACAGTTCCCTTTTACGTTGCGCCCGAGCAACTCGTCCGAGACAAGGCGGAGTTCGCCCGGAAGGGAATCGCCCGAGGCAGGTCCATCGTCGCGGTCGACTACAGCGGGGGCGTTCTGCTCCTCGGCGAGAATCCTTCGACGGCCCTGCACAAGATCTCTGAGGTATACGACCGGATCGCCTTCGCCGGCGTCGGGAAGTACAACGAGTTCGAGACCCTGCGCAAAGCGGGCATCCGCCAAGCCGATTTGATGGGTTATCTCTACTCCAGAGATGATGTAACAGCGATGGGTCTGGCGACAGCGTTCGCACAAACCCTCGGCATGATCTTCACTCGTGACCCCAAACCCTTCGAGGTTGAGGTGTTGATCGCTGAGATCTCGGAGGACAATGGCGAGCATCGTCTTTTCAGGATCAGTTACGACGGGACGCTCTACGACGAGCGCAACTTCGTGGCCATCGGCGGAAGGGCCGACCAACTCACGGAGGCCCTCGAAGAGCTGTGGCATGAGGACATCAGCCTCGAAGAGGCCTTTGCAGCCGGTGTTGAGGCCTTCCGACGCGTCGAGGACAGGGAGTCGGATGGCTGGGAAGCCGCGGTGCTCGAGGACACCAACGGAAGACGAGCTTTCCGACGTCTCGACGTGGATCAGTTCATCGGGAAGTGATCACCGAGCCTCGGGCTCTTCCGCCCGAGAACACCAATCCGGTTTAGCCTGGCTTCGTGGAACGCAGGATCTTTGGCATAGAGAACGAATATGGAGTCACCTGCACCTTGCGCGGTCAGCGTCGGCTCAGCCCTGACGAAGTCGCTCGATATCTCTTTCGGCGGGTCGTGTCGTGGGGACGCTCCTCGAATGTGTTTCTGGAGAACGGGGCGAGGCTCTACCTGGATGTGGGATCCCATCCCGAATATGCCACCCCCGAGTGTGACAGCATCGAGGACGTCGTTGCCCACGACAAGGCAGGAGAGCGAATACTCGAGGGTCTCGTCACCGGAGCCGAGGAACGCCTCGAAGAGGAGGGCATCAGGGGCGAGATATATGTCTTCAAGAACAACACCGACAGTGCGGGCAACTCATACGGGTGCCATGAGAATTATCTGGTCAGCAGACACAAGGACTTCCATCGCACGGTCGACGTCCTCATCCCCTTCCTGGTCACACGTCAGATCTTTCTGGGTGCCGGGAAGCTGACCCAGACGCCCCGGGGTACAGCGTTTTCGATTTCTCAGCGCGCCGATCACATCTGGGAGGGTGTGTCATCTGCGACGACCCGATCCAGACCCATCATCAACACCCGTGATGAGCCGCACGCCGACGCAGAAAAGTACCGGCGTCTTCACGTCATAGCCGGTGACTCCAACATGAGCGAGTATGCGACGTTCGTCAAGATCGGCACGATGGTCGCGTTGCTCCAGATGATCGAGCGCGACGTGATCTTCCGCGACCTGACCCTGGAAAACCCGATCCGCGCCATACGTGAGGTTTCTCACGACATGACATGCTTGCGAAAGATCAAACTCGCCAACGGACGAGAGTTGAGTGCGCTCGACATCCAGTGGGAGTACCTCGACCGTGTCATGCGGTTCTCCCGCAGCCCGGGGTTCCCGCCCGAGGTCCAGCGTGCCATCGATCGCTGGGAGCATGTTCTGACCGGGCTGGAGAAGGACCCGATGACCCTGCACCGGGAGGTCGACTGGGTGATGAAATACCGGCTTCTGGAGAGATACTCGGACATCCGGGGGCTTCCCATGTCGGATCCGCGCATATCGATGATGGATCTCGCCTATCACGATGTCGACAGGAGTCGCGGTCTCTACTACCTGCTCGAGAACACGGGTCTCACCGATCGAGTCGTTACCGATGAAAGAGTGGCCGACGCCGTCGTCAAGGCTCCCCAGACCACTCGGGCGAAGCTTCGAGGAGCTTTCATCAAGGCGGCAAAGGCGCACAAGAGAGACTTCACCGTCGACTGGGTTCACCTCAAGCTCAACGATCAGGCTCAACGCACCGTGATGTGCAAGGATCCTTTCAAGTCCGAAGACGACCGGGTGGACAAGCTCATAGAGAGCCTTTGAGCGAGAGAGCCCCGGGTATCCGGTAATGCAAAACGTTGTCGAGCGTGTTCTCAACCTCCTGATCTACCTGCTGGAGTCGCCGAATCCGGTCACCGCCGATGACGTCCGACGCACGGTGCTCGGTTACGACGGCCAGACCGACGAGGCGTTTCACCGAATGTTCGAGAGAGACAAGGACGTGCTGCGAAAATTGGGGGTTCCTCTCAGTCGTCAGGCTCTGGACGCATGGGAAGTCGATTACGGCTACACAGTCGACCCCGATGAGTACGCCGTCCCGGACCCTGGACTCAGCGAAGAGGAGCGGGTGGCGTTGTCGGTTTCGGCAAGAATGGTGCGGTTGGGGGGCTCATACGCCGGTCTGGATGCTCTCCTCAAGCTGGGTGGGATTGAGCGAAGCGTGGGACTCGAGCCACTTGGCGCCGACCTTGGCGCCGAAGCGGAGGTTCTCGGGTCTTTGTTTGGAGCCATAACTGAGCGCCGGGCCGTCGAGTTCGAGTATCGGGCCAGCGAACGCCAACTCGATCCCTATGGCATCGCCCATCGACGCGGTCATTGGTATCTGGTCGGAGCCGGGGCTGAAGGTGAGAGGATCTATCGGGTGGACAGGATCGACAAGCTCACTGTCTCCGAGAAGACCGGGACGTTTGCAAAGCCGAAGGGCTTTGACGTCCGGTCGCTCATGGATGGACATCCCTGGGAGGCCGGCTCTGACCCCGAGGTCGAGGCAACGATTCGCTTCGACTCCGAGGTTGCGTGGTGGGCAGCGCGAACACTCGGACTCGAAAGACCCGAAGCCGAGCTGGTGGCCACAGTGCCGGTTGCCAACCGTGATGCCCTCGTCGGATGGGTACTCAGTTTTGGTGACGCGGCCGAGGTGCTGGATCCAGCTGAGCTTCGAGGCGAGATCCGTACCCGCGTAGAGGCCGCGTTGGAGAAGCTCCCATGACCTCTTTGCGAACCGTTTCCCGTCTGTCGCGCATTTTGGCTCTGATTCCCTATGTGCTCGAGAAAGAGTCGGCTGATGTCAGTGAGATCCTCGGCCGCTTCGGCTACTCAGAAGAACAACTCACCCGTGACCTCAACACCGTGTTCGTTTGTGGGCTACCCGGATACGGGCCGGGGGATCTCATGGAGGCGTACATCGACGAGGACGAGGTGATCATCGACGCGGCCGACTACTTCAAGCGCGCACCGCGGTTGACATCGACAGAGACCCTTGGGTTGCTAGCTGCGGGGATGACAGTCATTGGAATGGGGGAGGGGACACCCGCACTCGAGTCGGCTGTGCGAAAACTCACCAAGGCGGTCATGCCGGAAGCCTCTTCGGCTCTGGTCGTGGACGTCGTGGACGAGTCTGACAACGTCGGCATCCTTCGCAGAGCTGCCGCCGAGCGAAGGGTGGTGCAGATCACATATCGCTCCGTTGGCAAGGAAGAAACCACCAACCGAGAGATCGAGCCCTGGACCGTCTTCACCACTCTGGGCCGCTGGTATGTCATGGGGCATTGCCGTCTTGTCGACGACGAGCGCACCTTCCGTGTCGATCGCATTCGAGACCTCGAGGTGGCCGACGAGATATTCGAGCGTCCGAGCCATGTTCCGGAGCCGGGAGTCGGCTACACAGCTTCCGAGGACGATGTGGTGTGCACGATCGACCTCTACGCGAAGGCACTTTGGGTCCTCGAGTACTACCCGGTGGAGGTCCTCCGTCAGAGTAGTCGCTCCACACGGATCCGATTCTCGGCGCCGGATGCCGAAGTACCCGCCCGCCTGCTCCTCCGTCTCGGACGGGACGCCAAGCTGGTCAAAGGCGTCGAAGTCGCCGAACGTGTGCAAGATCTGGGGGGTCGTCTCCTCGCGGTCTACCGATAGGGGTCGTTAGACCTACGACACGGGTCTTCAGTCCCGCCCAATGAGTGCCGATCAAAAGGACACGAATGGGTGACCGGAGACCAGAGATGACGACCATCAAGACGACGTGCAGCAGATGCGGCGACATACACCTGACACCAGACGATGTGGCGTTGGAGCTACATCCCGGTGGCAGGGAAGGTGACTACCGCTTCAAGTGCCCGACGTGCACACACATGCAGCGACGGCCGGCCAACTCCCGGGTTGTCAGCGTGCTCCTCGCCACTGGGGTGCAGTTCGAGGTCATCAACACCGATCCGATCACCGAGCAAGAGATTGAAGCTTTCTCTGCCGCCCTCGAAACGGAGCCGGATCCGCTCCGCTTGCTGGCCGGCTGACCTGGCTCACCTCCAAGAGATGTCGACGGGTGCCAAGGGCAGGGTGCTCCTCGACTTGAGGGTGGCGGCTCGGGGGAGTCGCCGCCTTCTCCTGTCTCTCTGAAACATGCGACCGCGCTTACGTCGGAGAGCACTTAGCATCCGCCTCCATGCTTCAGGGCGGCGAGATCATCATCATTGCGGTCCTGGCACTTGTCGTGCTGGGTCCAAAGCGTCTGCCTGAGTTGGCGCGCAAGATTGGGGGGTGGACCGCGGAGCTTCGCGCGGCTGCGAGAGAGATCTCCAGGGGCCTCGAATCGGAAGTCGCCGACCTCAAGGCAGTAGGAGAGGAGCTCAAGGCTCCACTCGATGAGTTGAAGCAACCGCTCAAGGACATCCAACGAGATGTCAAGTCCGCGGACCCACGGGGTCTCGACTGGACAGGACCAAAACCTGTGTCCGGCCCCACGCCCGAGGATGCAATGGCCGACCTCGAGGAGCTCGAGAGAACCTCGGATCCCGACGAGGAAGCCGAGTGAGCGACGCCGAGCCACAGTCGATCCTCGCTCATCTCGATGAGTTGCGGTGGCGTGTCGTCAAAATGGCGATTGCCATCATGGTCGGGGCGATTGTTGCCTTCGTTTTTGCCGACCAACTGCGCAGCATCCTGGAAGCACCCTTCGAGACTGCTGCGCCGGAATCCTCTCTTCAGAGTCTCGCCGCCACTGAGCAATGGGGGGTGCTGATGCGGATCGGACTGTTCGGCGGCGTGATCCTGGCAAGTCCCGTGATTCTCTTCCAATTGTGGGGGTTCGTGAACCCGGCTCTCACCTCCAGAGAGCGCAAGTGGGCGATCCCCGTTGTGATGGCGCTTGCCGTTCTCTTCGTCGGTGGGGTTCTCTTTGGTTACTGGGCGCTTCCCCGGGGTCTGGCATTCCTGCTCGATATCTTCCCCGACGTGGACAACAACCTCCGGGTGGGCGACTACTACTCGTTCACTTTGAGATTCCTGCTCGCGTTCGGCCTTGCCTTCCTGTATCCGGTGTTCCTGTTTGCGGCCGCAGCGGCCGGAGTTGTGACGTCGCAGCAGTTGGCTCGCGGACGACGGTGGGCCGTCCTCATCGTGGTGACAGGCGCCGCGCTGATTACACCCAGTGGTGATGCCTTTACTCTGATGCTCCTGTCGGTGCCGCTCTACTTGATGTATGAGATCACCTACTGGCTGGTTCGTTTCGTTCTCAAGAAATGAGCGACGCAACGCTGGCCGAGTTTTGGGAACGGATCGAGTTCACGCCCGACGAGTTTCAATTGGAGGCTGCCAAAGCTATAAGCGACGGTTCCTCTGTGGTGGTCACCGCACCTACCGGAGCCGGCAAAACCCTGGTCGCCGAGGCCGCCATCCATCTGGCGCTCAATGGAGGCAAACGCTCTTTCTACACCACTCCGATAAAGGCATTGTCGAATCAGAAGTTCGCCGACTTCTCAGACGAATACGGCTCTGATCGTGTTGGGCTCCTCACTGGCGACAACGTGATAAATCCGAAGGCTCCGGTGATCGTGGCGACCCTCGAGGTCCTCCGAAACATGATCTATGCCGACGCAAGCCAACTCCACGACGTGGCCTTTGTCGTGCTCGACGAGGCTCACTATCTACAGGATCGCACCAGGGGGGCCGCCTGGGAAGAAGTGATCATCCATTGTCCCCGTCACGTCCAATTCGTTTGCTTGTCGGCAACCATCTCCAACAATCAGCAGTTTGCAGACTGGGTCGGCGAGCGGCGAGGGTCCACCCGTCTGATCTCCACCGATGTCCGACCCGTGCCTCTCGAATCGATGTACATGCTCAAGGATCGCATGGGGTCACATGCGCTTCACCTCCTACCCACCTTCGTGACCAAGGATGGGCGACGTCGTACCAATCCGCGATTGGAGCAGATGCTCGGCCTCGAGCGAGGCAGAAAGCGTCGTTTCAAGACACCCAACCGGGAGGAGACTGTCGAAGTCCTTGCCTTGGAGGACATGCTCCCGGTCATCTACTTCATCTTCTCTCGCGCAGGCTGTGACGCGGCAGCAAATCACCTCGTCGAAGCGCGGCTGAGACTGACCGACTCCGGAGAGAGGCAAGCCATCCGCGAAATCGCCGAGGAGCGGACCGCTCATCTGGGGGACGACGATCTCGACGTTCTCGGCTACGACCGTTGGCTGGTTGGCCTCGAGGCTGGGGTTGGCTCGCATCACGCCGGACTGGTCCCTGCTTTCAAGGAAGCCGTCGAGGACCTGTTCAGGCTGGGATATCTCAAGGTGGTCTTTGCCACTGAGACTCTTGCTCTTGGGATCAACATGCCTGCTCGCTCCGTGGTCATCGAGAATCTCTCCAAGTTCAACGGGGAGAGTCATGAGCTTCTACGGCCGGGGGACTACACACAGTTGACCGGCCGGGCGGGCCGAAGGGGAATCGACGTCGAGGGCTTTGGAGTGTTGCTTCATTCGTCTTTCGTCCGATTCAATCAGGTGACCGAGATTGCTTCCAGCGGAGCTCACCAGCTCAGATCCAGCTTTCGCCCTACGTACAACATGACGGCCAATCTCATTGCCAATTACCGACAGGACGAGGCAACAACCCTTCTCGAAGCCTCGTTCGCCGCCTTCCAGCGGGAGGACGATCGGGCAGATGCCAGAGACGCCATCATTGCCCTCGAGCATCAGCTGGAGAACGAGGAGTCCCAGGCCGAGTGTGATCGAGGCTCGGTGGAGGAGTACATGGCCCTGATCGAGGCGCTCGACCCGAAACAGCACAGCGACGGGATCGCTGCGACACTGAACACGGGCGACGTGTTTGACATCGTCGGGGGCTCTCGCGATGGCCGCTATGCGGTGCTCAAGAGACTTGCGCGAAAGAACGGCAGTGCCCGTTATCTGGTTCTCTCCACCTCGGGTCGGGTCTCGACGGTTGGCTCCCGGGAGATCCCGAGTGCCAGTCGCCAGGCGGGCAAGCTCAATCTGCCAACGCCATTCAGGCCTCGTGACCGACGGTTTGTGCAGGAGACTCTGCGACGGCTGAGGAAGGTTCCGCCGGTGACCTCTGACCGTTCGCCACAGAGAAAGATGTTGGTCGACCATCCCGTCGCGGAATGTCCCGACGCGGGCCGTCATATAGCTGCGATGAGACGGGCCAACCGAATCAGACGCCGTCTCGGCCAGCACCGGGCGTTGCGCCGAAGTTCGGGGTTTGGGCTTGTCGAAGAGTTCGAAGCGATCCAGCAGCTTCTCGAAGAGCTCGATTACACCGAGGGATGGTCTCTGACGGGAAGAGGAGAACGGCTGCGAAAGATCTACAACGAGACCGACCTGCTTCTGGCCGAGGCAGTGGAGAGGGGTCTTCTCTACGGGCTCGAACCCCCCGAGTTGGCTTCTCTGCTGTCGGCGTTCGTCTACGAGCCGCGGACTGATCAGGCATCGGTTCCTGAGTGGCCCACCCAGGATCTGGCGGCCCGATGGTCAGACATCGAGACACTCTGGAAGGATCTCACCAGGAGGGAGCGGGACCTGCGACTTTCGCCAACCAGACGTCCGGACCCTGGTTTTGGCAACCTTGCTTATCTTTGGGCGAGTGAGATGGCTTTCGATGATCTTCCGACACATGGCATGGCCCCGGGTGATTTTGTGCGTGTCTCCCGCCAGCTAGCGGATCTGCTCCGCCAGCTCCGAGATGGAGTCTCCGAGCTTCACGAAGAGGCCACCATCGCGCTCATCTCGGTGGACCGGGGAGTGGTAGCGGCCCAAGGAGTTGGCTGATGCGCAGGTGGCTCGTGATCGTGAACAAGGCGGCCGGTCGCAAGGCGGTACAGGTCGGGCAGATACAGGAGGCCTTGAAAGCCGCTTCGGTCGACGCCGACATAGTGGTGCCCGGGTCCCGGGCCGAAACTGAAGAGGTCCTGAAGACCGCCGCCTCCGAGGGGAGGAGCCACTTTGCCCTGGCTGGAGGTGACGGCACTGTCAATTTGGCCGTGAATGTCCTCCTGGCCCTCGATCTCGATGGTCCCCCCACCATCGGAATTCTTCCGGTCGGCACCGGCTGTGATCTGCTTCGCACTTTTGGACTTCCTCAGGAGTTGGGGGCGGCGGCCAAACACCTAGGCACCGAGGAGACATACGTAATCGACGTGGTGACGCTGGAGGGCGTCTGGGGTCGGCGGTATTTCGTCAACGTCGCCCAGGTCGGAGCGGGCGCCGCGGCCGCAGAGACGGCTCCCAAGATCACCCGCAAACTGGGTGTACTCCGGTATCCACTGGCGTTTGGGATTCGTCTGCCCCGGTTTCCAGTGGCGAATGTGACTGTCACAACAGAGCGTCGCACATATGAATCGGAGGCCCTTGCGGTGATCATGGCCAACGCGCAGTTCTTCGCAGGTGGGTGGAACGTGGCGCCCAAGGCGACATTGGTTGACGGCATTCTCGACATCCAGATAATCAGCGCCAGCAAGGCTCGTGCGCCCGCCATCGTGCCGAAAGTGATCAAGGGAACCCATCTTCGGGACCCCTCCGTGCGGCGCTTCACGGCCTCCGAGTTCAGAATCGAGACCGAACCAAGCTGGCCTTTGGAAGCAGATGGTGACCTGGTCGGGAATACGACAGTCTCGGGTCGGGTTGTTCCCGCCGCGATACACCTCAAAATCTGATCGAGGTTGCCTTATACTCCCGCGCCGTCGGGACCGACCCCCGCATGGAAATGGCACAAAAGAAAACCGCGGACATCACAAAAAAGAAATCCTCCGACATCGAGGAGCTCAAAGACGCCGATGAAGTCGCATCTGAAGATGGCGAACTCGAGGATGATGCTTTCGAGGACGAGGCCACTGCGGACGATCTCGACGACGATGATGAAGAGTCCGACGACGACCACGATGAGGAAACGGCCGAAGCCCTCGAAGAGCTGGAGTCAGAGGAGTTGAAGCTGACCGAGGATGAGGAGAGCGAAGCGTTACTCGTTGATGAGGTCAAAGAGCTTCGGGCCATGCGACGTGAGGAGTTGACGATGAACGTCGACGCCCAGGGTCAGAAGTCTGACGAGTTTGTCTGCCAGTCGTGCTTCATGGTGAAACGGATGAGCCAGATGGCCAACAAGCGCAAGATGATCTGCCAGGACTGTGTTGCCTGAGCGGGTCACGGTCGTCGTACCCACCTACAACGAGCGCGAGAATCTTGCCGATCTGACCCAAGCCGTCACCGACCTCGGCTACGAGGTTCTGGTGGTCGATGATGCCTCACCCGACGGAACTGGTGAGATCGCCGACAGGTTGAGCCGGGATAACCATCTGATATCGGTTCTGCACCGCAGCGCCAAAGAGGGACTCGGTCCCGCCTACGCCGCAGCGTTTGATCATCTCCTCGTAGGCGACACAGAGGTAGTCATCGAGATGGACGCCGACTTCAGTCATGATCCGGCCGACCTCCCCCGACTGGTAGCCGCAATCGAAGAGGGCGCCGAGCTGGCGATTGGCTCCCGTTATGTGCCCGGAGGCTCCACCCCCGACTGGCCGTCTCATCGGCGTTTTATCTCCCGGGCCGGCAATCTCTACGCGAGGGTGATGCTCGGCACGCCGATTCGTGACGCAACCGCCGGCTTCCGGGCTTTTACCCGCGGAGCTCTGACCCGTTTGCCATATCGGGACGCTGAGGCTTCGGGTTATGGCTTTCAGGTGGAAATGGCCTGGCGGGCACACCAAGTCGGTCTGTCCATCGTCGAGGTACCGGTCAGCTTCAAGGATCGAACGCGGGGGACCTCCAAGATGGGTCTGAGGATCGTCGCCGAGGCCATGTGGCTGGTGACGATCTGGGGGCTGGGGCGGCTCTGGCGGGCACTACCGTTCACCCGTACATGAGAGTCGCGGCAAGGGAAGCAACGCCAGACGACATCGACGTCCTTGTCAGTCTCTACAGATCGCTCGAGAAAGAGATGGTGGATCTTCACCGAATGTGGCCCCTGGCCGATGGGCTTGCCGAGCCGGTCGATGAGTCGTTTGCAGAAGCGCTCCGCCATCCCGACGTCATCATCTTGATCGGAGCAATCGATGAAGTTCCTTTCGGATTCCTGTTGGCCCGGGTGGAGACTTTGTTGGAACAGGCCGGGGACGAGATAATCGGCGCGATACGTCTGATCTTCGTGGACCATGAGGCGAGAGAGGTCGCCGTGGGAGAGGGGATGAGAGACTTGGCCATCGAGATGCTCCGTGAACGGGGGATCACCAAGTTCGACGCTCACGTTCTCCCCGGTCATCGTCTTGCCAAGAACTTCTTCGAGGCGGGCGGGTTCAGCGCCAGATCGATCGTGATGCATCACGACGACAACCGTGAGTGAGTTTCCGCTCATCGGGGTTGGGGTCGTCATCGTGGAGAAAGGGCGTCTCCTCTTGATAAAGAGGGGAAACGAGCCTGGAAAAGGCCTTTGGGCAGTCCCGGGAGGGAAGGTGCGCGTCGGCGAGGCCCTCGAGGCCGCGGCGGGACGTGAAGCGTTCGAAGAGACCGGTCTGGCGGTCGACGTCGGGGAGATCGCCTGGGTTGGAGAGCACATCACCGACACACACCACATCGTCCTGATCGATTTCTACGCGACCGCAACCGGCGGCAACTTGGCCGCGTCTGATGATGCAGATGAAGCTGAATGGGTGGAATTGGACATGGTGGACTCCTATCCGCTAACACCGACAATGCACGACCTGATAGAGAAATTGAGGCAATGAGCTCACAAGTCATCTCGCTCCTGCAGACTCTGATCCAGAACGCTTGTGTGAACGACGGAACACGGGATTCTGGCGAGGAGCACCGCTCAGTGGAAACGCTCTTGGAGTACTTCGGAGTCGCAGGGGAGATCTTCGAGCCCGCCCCGGGACGTCAATCGCTGATCTACAGGATCAGCGGAACTGATCCCGACGCCCCATCGCTGGCGTTCGTGCCCCACCTCGACGTTGTGCCTGTTGAACCAAGCGGATGGAGCCAGGATCCCTTTGGCGGTGAGATCATCGACGGCTTCGTGTACGGCCGAGGAGCGATCGACATGCTCAACGTCACCGCTGCGATGTCCGCTGCTGTGCGTCCCTATTTGACAGGCGAAACCCAGCCGAGAGGTGACCTTGTTTTCATCGCAGTGGCGGATGAGGAGGGTGGAGGAAGATTCGGGGCCTCGGCCCTGGTCGAAGAGCGATGGGACCTGGTCCGGGCAGACTACTTGCTGACCGAGGTCGCCTATCCACCCCCGTCATATGCCGCAGAGCCGCTCGTCCCTGTGGCCATCGGAGAGAAGGGGGCCTTTTGGTCGACCTTGACGGCTACGGGAACCCCCGGGCATGGTTCTGCGCCATACCAATCAGACAACGCACTGCGGAAGATGGTCGAGGCTCTTCACGGCCTCTTCGAAGCGGATACTCCGGTGTCGATCAGTCCGGAATGGGTGAACTTCTTGAGCGCCCTTGCGTTGGAAGATGATCTGAAGGAAGCTCTCACCGATCCTGATCGAGTGGACGAGGCGATTGACAGACTGGCGGTGACCGACCCGCTCTTTGCGAGATACGTGCACGCTGTCACCCATCTGACGGTGTCGCCCAACATGTTGGACGCCGGTATGAAGGCGAACATCATCGCCGATGGGGCGAAAGCGTCGGTCGACATCCGCGCCCTTCCCGGTATGGACCGAGATTTCGTTGATTCGTACTTGTTCAAGGCAATGGGCAGCGCTCGGGATGACATTGATATCGCGCCTCAGATGGACAAGGAGTCAACCATCAGCCCGATCGGAAACCACCTGTGGGATGCGATAGCCGGCAGCGTCGAAGAGCTCGAAGGTCACCGAAACCTCTTGCCGACGTTGATGAACGTCGGAACCGACGCTCGTTTCTGGCGACCCAAGGGAACGATCGCCTATGGGGTGGGTTTGTTTGACGATCGGATGACATTCTCCGAGATGCTTGCCCTCTTCCACGGTCACGACGAGCGAGTTTCCGTGGAGTCGGTGGAGCGCACCACGGCCCTTTACGAGAGGGTACTCCACCACTTCTTCAACCCTTGATCGACGTAATCTGTGATATCGACGGTGTGCTGTATCGAGGGGATGTGGCAGTTCCGGGTGCAGCCGATGGGCTGCGACGTCTCAACCATGCCGGGGCGCGCATTATTTACGTGACCAACAACTCGACGAGGTCGCCGACCCGGGCAGCATCCAAGATTGAAGCCGTGATGGGTGTTGCCACCGACTCTTCCCAGGTAATCACATCATCGATGGCCGCATGCTCGATGCTGACCCTCGACGACCATCCGGCAATGGTGGTGGGGGAGAGCGGTGTAATCGACGCACTGGCCGAAGCGGGTGTGGCAGTGACGAACGATCCGGGTAGAGCCAGGTCGGTGGTTGTGGGGATGGATAAAGAGATCACCTACGACGTCATCGCCGCGGCTTCCGCTGCGATACGTTCGGGCGCCAGATTTCTGGCCACCAACACCGACGCGACGTTTCCGACTCCGACAGGCTTCCTCCCCGGCGCCGGCTCTCTGATCGCCGCTATTGCGACGGCCGCGGGGCGGGAGCCGGAGGTTGCAGGGAAACCGAATCAGGCCATCAGAGACCTGATCAGATCGCGTGGCGTAAGAGAGGCGTGGGTGGTCGGCGATCGGATCGAGACCGATATCGCTCTGGCAACAGCGGAGCCGGAGTGGCGTTCCATTCTCGTTCTCACCGGAGTCTCCACCATCGACGACGACGTCTCGTCTGCAGACCATGTAGTGGCTGATTTCGAATCAGCCGTGGCTCTGCTGCTTTCGCAGGCATAATCGACCCCACATGAACCTCAGCGACGCCCAGATCGAAGAACTCGAGAATGCCCTGGAGCAACTCGAGCAGCTCGACCCTGCTTCTCTTCCCGAGCCGGCCGCGGAATTGGCCAATCTCTTGAACCGAATCCTGGACGAGCTGGAGAGCTAGTGTCCCCCAACGCAAACTTGAGATTCGCACTCGAAGTGCGTCAGGATCGTGACGCCCCGAGGGAATTCGCCACTGCGCTCACAGCCCAGATACAGAGCTTGGGCGGGTCGGTGATCACGAATCACGAGAGCGAACGCGACATAGTCGTGGGAGTCGGCGGTGACGGCACCATGCTGGCAGCAGTCAGACAGTCGCTCATCTGGGACGTGCCCGTCATCGGCTTCAATCTGGGAACAATAGGTTTCCTCACAGCAGCGGAGGCTCCTGATCTGGAGCCCGCCGTGCAGCGACTCTTCACCGGGGACTACGACATCGACGAGAGAACCACTGTCGCCGCAACCGTCGGCGGGGTGACCGAGCTTGGGGTCAACGATGTGGTTGTGGAGAAAGTAGACAGCACAAGATTGGTAAGTCTCGACGTGGTCATCGACGGTGAGCCCTTCGTCACCTACAAAGCCGACGGTCTCATCGTCGCCACTCCGACCGGGTCGACCGCGTACTCGTTTTCCGCGGGAGGGCCTCTGGTCGATCATCGTGTTGATGCTCTCGTGATGACCCCGGTGTCCACGCATTCTCTGTTCGACCGGCCACTGGTGCTCCCTGACACCACCACCATCGAAGTCACGGTCAGCCGTGATAGGAAGGTGAAGGTCAGCGTCGACAAGACCGACCTTGGCCAACTCGATGAGAATGAGACCGTCACCATCCGCAAGGGCGACAGGCCCGCTCGCTTTGTGTCGTTGGATGGCCGGACTTTCTCCGGCCTGGTCAAGGACAAGTTCAGGCTCCGCTAATGCTCCAGCATCTGCGAGTTCGCAATCTGGGCGTGCTCGAGGAGGCCACCATCGAGCCTTCGTCCCGACTGACCGTCATCACCGGCGAAACCGGAGCCGGCAAGACCCTTCTGCTTGGGGGGCTCCGTCTCATTCTCGGTGAGAAGTCCGACCCGGCTGCGGTTGGGCCGTTCGATGACAAGGCGCAGGCCGACGGACTGTTCAGAAACGGTGATGAGGAGCTAGGGGTTAACCGGGTCGTGCCCCGGGGAGGCAATAGCAGAGCCCATCTGGAGGGCATGACAGTGTCGGCCGACACCCTCTCCGACCGGGTTGGCGCTCTCGTCGAGATCGTGGGACAGCACGATCAGCTCTCACTGAGGCGACCATCACATGTGCTTTTCCTGGTCGACTCTGCTCTGGACGCTGCAGGACAAAGGATCTCTGCGGCATACACATCGGCGTGGGATGATCTGAAGGCGGCGGAGGATCGCCTGGAGCTATTGGGTGGGGACGAGATGGCTCTCCGTCGCGAGCTCGATCTGGTCAGGTTCCAGACGTCAGAAATCGAGAGAGCCGATCTCGAGCCCGACGAGGACGAACAACTGGAGGCCAAAGCGCTGCGGCTTCGCAACGTGGAGGAAATCGGAGAGCATCTGGCTGAGACGCTTCGAGCGATCGACCGGATGTCGGAAGACGGCGGTGAGGCCGTCTCCAGGATTCGCAAAGTCAGGGATCTGGATCCGGGTCTGGCATCGCTCACCGAAGAGGTCGACGCCGCGGCGGCCGACATCGCCGAACTTGGACGAGCGGTGCGTCGTGCAGCCGACGATCTCGATTCCGATCCGAGTCTTCTCGTCCATGTCGAAGAACGTCTCACCGCTATTGGAGAACTGAAGCGCAAGTACGGGAGAACTCTGGGCGAGGTGATCGACTTCGGCACCCAGGCCAGGGAGAGAGCCGACCAACTCCACTCCCTGCTGTCAACTGCAGGTGAGGTGGAAGCAGCAGTGAGCCGGGCCCGCGGGGTTCTCATCGCGGCGAGCGCTCAACTCACTGATGCGCGGTCGGGCACGACATCGAAACTTGCCAGAGAGGCTCTTTCTCATCTTGAGGATATGGGTCTTGGAGAGGCCAGAATCGAGTTCCGCATCGAGTCCGGAGAGCCAGGGCCCAATGGCGCCGATCGGATCGAACTCTGGTTCAGCTCTGATGCCAGGATGGAACCAGGGCCCGTACACAAGGTTGCATCAGGCGGCGAGTTGTCCCGCCTGGTTCTGGCAGTGAGGCTGGCCACTCAGAGATCTGGCACCACAACACTGGTGTTCGATGAGGTGGACGCCGGAGTTGGAGGCGCAACAGCTCTCGCGCTCGGGCGAAAATTGGCCGATCTCGCAAAGGAGAGTCAGATCCTGTGTGTGACTCATCTTCCCCAGATCGCCGCGCATGCCGATGTTCACTATGTCGTCGAACGCGAGCAGGGCACCGCAACAATTCACCGTGTTGCCGGCGAAGCAAGGGTGCGGGAGATCTCGCGCATGCTTGCGGGGTTGCCGGAGAGTTCGGCAGGACATCAGGCGGCCGCCGAACTTCTCGACACGAGTGCCCAATAGGTGGCATCGCCGCCCTTGGGTGCTACTGTGAAATCCCGTGACGAACGGGCCTCTTTCTACTGCGGAATCCATCTCCGAGAGCCCTTCTCCCGCTCCAACCGCGACCAAGTACGTCTTCATCACCGGTGGGGTGGTTTCCAGCCTCGGCAAAGGGATAGCCGCGGCTTCTCTCGGACGTCTGCTCAAGGCACGTGGTCTGAAGGTCGTCAACCAAAAGCTCGACCCCTACATCAACGTCGATCCAGGCACGATGAATCCGTTCCAGCATGGCGAAGTGTTCGTGACGGACGATGGCGGCGAGACCGACCTCGACCTCGGGCATTACGAGCGATTCACCGGCGAGAACCTCAAGCGCTCGTCCAATGTCACATCTGGCTCCGTGTACCTGTCTGTGATTCAGAAGGAGCGAAGGGGTGACTATCTGGGCGACACCGTGCAGGTGATCCCACACATCACCAACGAGATCAAGGAGCGCATTCAGCGCGTCGCCTCACAAGAGGTTGACGTCGTGATCACCGAGGTGGGCGGTACTGTCGGTGACATCGAGAGTCTTCCCTTCCTGGAGGCGATCCGGCAATACGGAAACGACGTGGGACGGGAGAACGTCCTCTACGTCCACGTAACGCTGGTGCCATACATCGCCACATCTGAGGAGTTGAAGACCAAGCCGACCCAGCACTCTGTTGCCGAACTGCGGAGCAAAGGAATCCATCCCGACCTGATCATTGTTCGGTCCGACCGGGACATCGACGATGAGGTGCGCAGGAAGATCAGCCTGTTCTGTGACGTAGAGCCGCGTGCCGTGATCGCCGCGCCCGACTCGGGGGATATCTACGAGGTTCCACTCGTCTTACATGCCGGTGCGATGGATGATGTTGTCTGTGATCGACTTGGCCTTGTCACCGGTCCGCCAAACCTCGAAGCATGGCAGGCGATGGTCGAAAAGGCCCGGGATGCCACCGATCTGGTGACGGTGGGGATTGTGGGCAAGTACGTGGAGCTTCCCGACGCCTATCTCTCCGTTGCCGAGGCTCTTCGACATGGTGCCGCCGCCCACGGCTTGAAACTCGATCTCCGTTGGATTCCGAGCGACGAGCTGACCGGGCTTCTCTCCGACGCGTATCTGGAGGATCTCGATGCAGTGGTGGTTCCGGGAGGGTTTGGCTATAGAGGTGTCGAGGGAAAGATCCAGTCGATTAGATATGCTCGCGAGCACAACATCCCGTTCCTAGGTCTCTGTCTCGGTTTGCAGTGTGCGATCATCGAGTTCTCCCGGGCGGTTCTGGGGCTGACAGAAGCCAACAGCACCGAGTTTGACCCGTCGTCACCCCACCCGGTGATCGATCTCATGGAAAGCCAGGAGGAGGTCGAAGAAAAAGGGGGCACAATGCGATTGGGCCTCTATGCCGCAAAGCTTGCCGAAGGCTCCATCGTCAGATCGCTCCACGACGAGGAGCTGGTGTACGAACGGCACCGTCACCGCTGGGAAGTGAACAACCACTATCGCAAGGATCTCGAAGCGGCCGGCATGCGTCTTTCCGGGTTGTCCCCGGACGACAATCTCGTCGAGTACATCGAACTGGTGGATCATCCGTTCTTTGTCGCCACCCAGGCCCATCCTGAGTTTCGCTCGAGGCCAGACATCCCGCACCCGCTCTTCGCCGGTCTCGTCGGAGCCGCCGGAAGAAAGCGAGCGTCGAGGCCGGTTATCGCCGCCGAGGAGTCACGAGAAGTGACCGTCGACTGACCACTAACCTCGTGGCATAGTCTGAAGAGGGTTCATTCGTGATCGTTGGCGTACCGAGGGAGATCAAAACCGCTGAGGATCGTGTCGCCATCACACCGGTTGGGGTACGCGAGTTGACCGACCGTGGCCATCAGGTGCTCATCGAGAAGGACGCCGGCGAAGGCTCGACCATCCACGACGACGAGTTCGAGGCGCAGGGCGCCACCATCGTTCCTCACGCCGAAGCCGTATTCGGTGACGCCGAAATGATCCTGAAAGTGAAAGAGCCTCAGGCGTCTGAGGTTGAGATGTTGAGGCAAGGTCAGATCCTCTTCACATATCTTCACCTGGCCGCTTACCCGGTGCTAGCCGCAGGTCTGGCAAAGAGGGGTATCATCGCCATCGCCTATGAGACCGTTCAGATGCCGGACGGCTCGTTACCCCTGCTCGCCCCCATGTCCGAAATTGCCGGGCGCATGGCGACACAGGCGGGGGCCTATTTTCTCGGGAAGGCGCAGGGTGGGAGAGGGATTCTCCTTGGAGGCGTGACCGGGGTGAGTCCTGCCAGGGTTGTGGTGATAGGTGGCGGCATGGCCGGGTCGAATGCCGCGGTGATTGCAATGGGGATGCAGGCTGACGTGGTGGTTCTCGACACCGACATCAACAAGCTTCGATCGCTCGACTCTCTCTATCAGGGTCGGATCGGCACTCTTCACTCCAACAAGTTGACCTTGGAGGATCAGGTCCTCGCGGCCGACCTCGTCATCGGGACGGTTCTGGTTCCCGGTGCCTCGGCACCCAAGCTCGTCACCGATGAGATGGTGCGATCGATGAAACGAGGTGCTGTGCTTGTGGACGTCGCCATCGACCAGGGAGGCTGCTTCGCGACATCCGAGGAGACAACCCACACGGATCCCGTCTTCACGGTTCACGACGTCCTCCACTACGCGGTGGGAAACATTCCCGGGGCTGTGCCCCACACTTCTACCTACGCTCTGACCAACGCCACCATGCGTTATGTAGTAGCCCTCGCCGACGAGGGCGTACGACATGCCATCACCGCCCACCCGGAACTCGAGTCGGGAGTCAACATCGTGGATGAGAGTGTGTGTCATGGCGCTGTCGCCGAGAGCCTCGGCGTTGACCACGTCCCTGCCGCCGAAGCCCTCTGAGCTCTGGCTCACTCTCGATGGCTGAGTGCATCGAGGAGTATTTGGTATCGCTTCGGGTCGAGAAGGGGTTAGCCCGGAACACGCTCACCGCCTACCAGCAAGACCTCACTCAATATCTGCTCTTCCTGGACGGCACCGAGCCGAGTGCTGATCTGGTTGAGCAGTTCGTCAGCCAACTGCGGCAGAAACGTCTGACAAATGCGACCATCGGGCGAAAGATCGCCGCGGTCAAAGGTCTTCATCGATTCCTCCTCATCGAGAAGTTGAGAGCTTCCGATCCGACGAGTCTCATCGACACTCCGCGTCGCCCGGACCCCTTTCCCAAGGCCCTCACGATCGAGGAGGTAGTCGCCTTGGTGGAAGCACCGGGCTCTGAGACCCCGGGTGCCCGCCGCGATTCTGCCCTCTTGGAGTTTCTCTACGCTTCAGCTGCGCGCGTGTCGGAGACGGTGGGTCTCGACTTGGGCAACCTCGATCTGACTGACAAGATCGTTCTGGTAACCGGAAAGGGTTCCAGACAGCGTCTCGTGCCGCTCGGTTCCAAGGCAGTCGAAGCCATTTCACGATGGCTGCCCGACCGCCTGTCGCTCCTCAAACGCTCGGAGTCAGGCGATCCGGTATTTCTCAATCTGAGGGGAGGAAGACTCTCACGACAGGGGGCGTTTAACGTGGTCAAGAAGCACGCCGATGGAGCAGGAATCGAGCCGAAGCGGGTGTCGCCCCACGTCTTACGACATTCCGCGGCGACCCACATGGTCGAGGCAGGTGCGGACCTCAGAACTGTTCAAGAGATACTGGGGCACGCTACAATCAGCACTACTCAGGTCTACACGAGGGTAACCCCCGCCCACGTGATGGAGATTTACGTTCAGGCACATCCAAGGAGTAGGTGATGCCGCTCGACATCGCAGCAGCGGAGAAGAAGCTCAGAACCGAGCGAAAGAATCTGGTACATCAGCTTGATGAGCTCGGCGCGGTCGAATCGGGGGATCTCAAGGCCGACCTCGACTTCGGCGAGAGCTTCGCAGACGCCGCTGCCGTGACTGCCGAACGCACAGAGGTGCTCGGAGTGGTTGACTCCCTGAAGCGCCAGTTGGACGATGTGGATGTGGCTTTGGTTCACATCACCGCTGGAACCTATGGCACCTGCGATAACTGTGGCGACGAGATCGGAGCCGATCGAATGGAATTCCGACCCGAGTCGGTCCTCTGCGTCGACTGCAAGTCCCGGGCGGTTTCCTGACACGGGTCCCTGGCTCTCTGAGCCATCTGATCAGACGGTTCTTCGACGTCCTCACGTCAAAGCCGCTGTCAATCTCCGAACGGGCCAACGTTGACTCGTGGCTCACCGATGAGATGGCCGAGGTGTTCTTCGAACAAATGACAGCGGATCAACGGCACGGATATCACGCCGCTCTCAGTGTGATCTCGGATGGGCGCGACGAAGGCGCTGTCATCACGGCGGCGCTGATGCACGACATCGGGAAACGTCATGCTCGTCTCGGGGTGATCGCTCGCTCCGTCACATCGATCATGATGCTTTTCAGGCTTCCACTCACCAGGAGGATGCTCCTCTACAAGGACCATGGAAGAATCGGAGCCAGAGAGCTCATCCGGATGGGGGCACCGCCGCTCGCCATCGAATTCGCGCTTCATCATCAGGGTGAGCGGCCTCAAACCATCGAAAGCCAACTTTGGGAGTTCCTGATCTCCGCGGATCAGGCGCCAAAGGCCAGAGCCAGAGATGTTGTCTGAATAATCTCTTGCTCAATGACATTCCGCGTCAACACCACTGTGTTTCAAGGGCCTCTCGACCTGCTTCTTCAATTGATAACAAAGCACCAGGTCGAGATAACAGCGGTGGGGCTCACCGAAGTGGTGGAGGAGTACATCTCATTCCTCGACGACATGCGCGAGATGGATATCGACGTCACCTCGGAGTTTCTTCTCATCGCGGCCACCCTGATCCAGTTGAAAGCCCAGTTTCTGCTTCCGAATTCGGGTGACATCCAACTCGACGACGAGCTGGCTCTCATCGAGGAACGAGACCGTTTGCTTTCGCAGTTGTTGGTGTGTGTCACCTTCAAAGACGTCGCAGCGGTGCTTCAGCGAAGGCTTCAGGACGGCAATCGATATGTGCCCCGGGTATCCGGTCTCGACCAGGATGTTCGGACTCCTTTGCCTGACGTAGCCATGCCCATCGACGCCACCGGGTTGGCTGCCCTCGCTGCCCGGGTCTTTACGAGGTCCTCTCAGGAGGTCGATCTCGACCACCTGGATCTGGAGCTGCCGAGTGTCGAGTTGGCGATAGAGGATCTGCGTCTTCGAATCGAGGCAGTCACCATCTCCAGCTTCGAGGACCTGACCGAACACTGCGACCGTCCGGTTGAGGTCGCCGCCTATTTCCTCGCTCTACTCGAGATGGCCCGCTGGGGTCTGATAGAGGTGGCCCAGGATGATTGGCTGTCGTCGATCGAGGTTCGTCACCGAGACGACCCCAGCATCGACCTGACCTCGGAGTGGGCATCTTGACCGAACTCATATTGGAGAGCGCTTAATGAACGAACTTGCCGCCCTCGAAGCAGTGCTGTTCGTGACCGAATCGCCGGTGCCAGCCACCGAGTTGGCGGAGGTGCTCGAAGTGTCAACATCACATGTGGAGGATCTGCTCCTACAGCTTCTCGAGGAAATGGAAACCCGTGGCGCCGGGTTGGTGTTGCGCTCTGTCGCGGGGGGCTGGCGTCTGTACAGCCATCCCGATGCCTACTCCTACCTGGAGCGATTTGCGACCTCGGCCACCGCTCGGAAGATCTCTGGCCCGGCTCTGGAAACTCTCTCAGTGGTGGCTTATCGCCAGCCAATAGCCCGCACCCAGGTTTCTGAGGTGCGTGGTGTGGATTCCGACTCGGCGATACGCACACTGGAGCGGTTGGGCTTCATCGAGGAGAGAGAACGACTCAGCCTGCCCGGCAACCCCGCTGTCTATCAGACCACCGAGCTGTTTCTCGAGAAGCTTGGGCTCACCTCGCTGGAAGACTTACCACCACTGGCAGACCATCTGCCGCCTGCCAGTTTCGTTGATTCGTTGGAGGAGAGCCTCCGGCCCGGAAACGCTTAGCCTCATGGCGGAACGGATTCGCATCCAGAAGGCGATCGCCAATGCCGGGCTGATGTCGAGAAGAAAGGCGGAGGAAGCAGTCGAACAGGGGAGGGTTGGTCTTGACGGCAACCCGACGCGCCTCGGAGATCGTGTAGACGTCGAGCACCAAACTCTCACACTGGACGACGTCCCACTGCCGGTCAACCCCGAGTTGGAGACTCATCTTCTCTACAAGCCCGTCGGGGTGATCTCCACTGCAGCAGATCCACAGGGGAGAAAGACCGTTGTTGACCTCATTTCCTCGGACAAGCGTCTGTATCCCGTCGGCAGACTGGACGCAGACTCCGAGGGTCTAATCTTGATTTCGAACAACGGTGAACTCACCAATCGGATCACCCATCCGCGTTATGGGATAACCAAGAAGTACCTGGCAATGGTGGATGGCGTGCCGTCGGCATCCAAGCTGAGGCGACTGGTCTCCGGGGTTGAACTAGAGGATGGTGTTGCCCGGGCGGTCTCGGCCCGTCTGGTGGAGTCATCCGAAGGTCGATCGTTGGTCGAGATGGTGATGGTGGAAGGACGAAACCGCGAGGTACGGCGGATGTTGGCGTCGATCGGCCATGAGACAACTCGTCTGGTCCGCACCGCCATCGGACCGATCATCGACCAGAATCTACAGCCCGGCGAGTCCCGGACTCTGTCAGCGTCCGAGGTCCGAGACCTTTTCGAATCAGGAACATCTGAGTGACGGCTGCTCTGGAAGTCCGCACGGCGTCAGGGCCAGTTGACGCCACGTTGAGGCCGCCCGGTTCGAAGTCGGCGACGATCAGATCCCTCGCCGTGGCTGGCCTCGCACAGGGAAGATCCCACATCTACGGAGCCTTGCGAGCCGACGACACCGTGGCGATGGTCGGCGCGTTGCGTTCGTTTGGCGTAGCCATCGACGACAGGGGAGAGCCCTGGACGGTGGATGGAACCGGCGGCCGTCTCGAGGCACCAGATGCCAAATTGGATGTCCACGAGTCCGGGCTCACCGCCCGAATCGCCATGGTCCTTGCGTGCCTCGTCGAAGGCAGGACCGTGGTGGACGGTCAGGGGCATCTGCGCAAAAGGCCTATTGATGCACTCGTTGGAGCTCTGACAGACCAGGGAGTGCAGTTGACGACCACCGACGGTTTTCTTCCGGTATCTATCAATGGCCAGGGAGGGTTGTGGGGTGGCGAGATGACGATTGACTCTTCTAAAAGCAGTCAGTTCGCCACTGCCCTTCTGATAGCGGCCCCAGTGACGAGCGAAGGGGTGACGCTCAGGGTGGAAGGCTTGGAGGGCTCGTTCGGTTATCTCGCGCTGACGCTTCAGGTCATGGACGCCTTCGGAGCAGAGGTGTCCCGGACCTTCACCGGGTTCGAAGTTGCCAACAGCGGTTACCGCCCAACCGACTACGTGGTCGAGCCGGATGCTTCGTCTGCTGTCTACCCGATGGTTGCTGCGGCCATTACCGGCGGGAAGGTCGTGCTCGAAGGCTTGACGCAGACCTCGGAGCATCCGGATTCTTTGGTTGCCCGGCGTCTCGGCGAGATGGGATGTGCGATTTCGGAGGAGAATCAAAGCCTCATTGTGAATGCCGACGGGATAGAGCTGAAGGGGATCGACACCGACATGGCATCGGCGCCTGACGGCGCTCTGGCCCTCGTCGTCGCTTGCCTGTTCGCCGACGGCGTGAGTCGTATAAGTGGTCTTGGATCACTGCGATTCAAGGAGTCCGACCGCTTGTCGGCACTGTCGACTGAGTTGTCCCGGCTTGGTGGTTCGGTTTCGGTGGAGGGGGACTGTTTGGTGATACGCCCTGGCACATTGGCAGGCGCGACCATCGATTCTCATGGTGATCATCGAATCGCCATGTCGTGTGCCCTGGTCGGGCTTCGGGTGAGAGACGTCTTCGTGTCCGATCCTGGCGTGGTGAATAAGACATGGCCCGGCTACTGGGAGATGCTGGAGAAGCTTGCGTCCGGGGCGGGGGCCCCCCGAAACGGGGCGGGCCCTAAGTAGGTCGGGGTTCTACGAGTTGTTTGAGCCGGGGGTGTAAGTCTTGTTTGGGCGACGGATAGGGGGTCCAGTCTGGTTTGCGGAAAACAAACTGGCTGTTTGAGTTAGTGGTGATATGCCAGCCGTCTTCGTGGAGGTACCGGTGGTGAAAGCCACACAACAGGATCAGATTGTCCAAATCAGTAGTCCCGCCTTTCGACCAGTGGACAATGTGGTGAACTTGAAGCCAGTGTTTGTTGTCACATCCATGGAACCGACAGGATCCTCCGTCACGATGATGGACCAGTCTTCGTAACCATCCGGGAACAGTCCGACTGTTTCTCCCCACCCCGATGATTTGGGAGCCGTCGGTGATCACCGTTTCCACAACACAGTCACAGGAAAGTCGTCTTGCGGTCTCGTTGGGGATGAGAGCACCGGAACCGAGTTCGGTGACACCAGAGGTTTCGGTTACCAGAGCGTCGAGGTCGGCGTGAACCACAATCTGAGGTGGAGAGGTAGTGGTTTGGTCTCCGGTAGTGGCACACACTTCGACCAGGCCGTCTGCCAAACGTTGTGAATAGACGTCGAACAAACCGGTTTCGGGGTTGACAGGTATCCGGTTGGCGGCCTTCTCGACGGCTTTCTGAACGATTTCGCCTTCAACACCAGGAAGATTGGCCCGTAGGTTCAACTCTGACTCGTCGAGGTTCCACTGCAAGTAGAGGGCCCGACGGTCAAACACTGTCCGCTCATCGTCCCTGGAAGGAGGATGAGCCCGACGGGCTTTCCGATCCAAAGCAGGGTTGCTGAGACCAAGAGCCTCTTCGATCAGCCCAGCCTCGGTATCAGTAGTAGCCATCCGGGAGATAGCGTCGACCTGGTACAACGAAAGGTCACCAGTCGCAAACCGTTGAGACAACAAAGGAAGATCCTGAAGTCTGCGGGCAACTGA
>CAXMMT010000025.1:0-56112 GCA_964194555.1 uncultured Boseongicola sp.
TCAGATGCAAACCCACGACCCGTCTTCAGAAGAGTCACGGCTCCACTCGCCCGCACATAACGACACTCATGCGTGCAGGACAAGGGATGCCTTTGGCCGGTTATGTGCGGTCAGTTCTTGAGTAGTCGGACCTGTCGTTCAGTGGACGCAGGATGGTTACACCTTGGGTCGGAATGCGACCATCGGTAGCGATGCCAACAGGTCCGTCGGAGCCGATTCTGAGTCGATCAGGATTGCTGCACCGATCGCTGGCAGCACTCGGAAAACCATTCTCTCTTCCCAGGGATGTTCACGACAGAACCGAGCGGCGGCGTTCCTTGCTTCCTGGAGTGTGAGGAATCGTTGCACAGGAATGTAGTCCATTCGGCCAGTCTGGACTCTCAGCGTAGGTTCGGCCTGCAGGTTCCGATACCAGTCCGCACGGGGACCATAGGCAGAAGCGCCCACACTCTCCTCCGTATCCCGGTCGAAGAACATCGCTTCTAAAACCGTCTGATGGGGTTGGCCGCTCCTCCGACCTCGATGAGTCACGGCGAGGATTCGCTTGCCCAGCATCCAGCCGACGCCGATCCGGTAGAACCACGAAGGCGCGTCGAAAATCACCTTGAGGAAACGAGAAGGACGGCTCACCGTCGATGGACTGCTCATGTCCTTCATGGGGCCCTCTCCAAGCTGGCTGTCAACAACGACTAACCGGTGAGGTGAAGAGCCCTCCCCTGATGTTGACACAGGAGGAAGACGTGGAGATTCATGCACTGGCGAAGCAGGGTTGGACGATCTCGGAGATCGCCCGCCATACCGGAAGGGATCGCAAGACGATCCGGCTCACCCAGGCCGACCTCGACAAGGCGGGACACTCGCTCAACGGACGACCTCGACAGACCCTCGACGGGATGTCACCATCAGACAAACTCGCCGAAGTGTTGCTATGAACCCTTGAGCTCGCAGCACTTATGGGCGGCCCATTTTCAAGATGGGCACCTCGTTGAACGCCCGCGTGAACAGCCGAGGGCCGCCGCTTCCTATTGGGCGAGGCTCACTACAGTTCTCTCACAGCACCGGGTCGCGGGCTGGCTGGCTGGCTGGCCGGCGGGAGACAACCAGGGGGTGGACATGGTGGCAGCGGTTGGTGACGTACGCGAGATCGCGCGGATCGCCTACGGTTTCAAGGCGAGCAAAGCGCTGTTCACCGCCGTCGATCTCGGGCTCTTCGCGCGGCTTTCTGATGGCCCCCAGACGCTCTCCACCCTCGCCTCCGACATGAGCCTGGCAGCCAACCGGCTCGAGACGCTGCTCACCGCGCTCACCAGCCTGGGGTTGCTGATCAAAGACACCGACGGCTACACGAACGCCCCGGGCTGCAACGATTACCTGGTGCCGGGCAGACCGAACTATTTCGGCGACTACTTCCGGCTCCAGACTGACCGGCTCATCTATCCGGCGTTCGGCGACCTCACCTCGCTGATCCGGGGCGACGGCGGCTCGGAGGTGTGGGGCGAGTACGAGGAACTCATGCGTGATCCGGAGCGCGCCGAGACCTTCAGCCGCGGTCAGCATGCCGGTTCGCTGGGCCCCGCAGCCGTCCTGGCGAAACACGCCGATCTCTCATCGCGGGACCGTCTTCTCGACGTCGGCGGCGGCAGTGGTGCTTTCACTATCATGCTGTGCCGACGCAACCCTGGGCTGCGCGCCACGATCCTCGATTTTCCTAACGCGTTGCACATCGCCCGAAACTTCGTCAACGAGGCGGGTCTCGGCGATCGTGTCGACTACCACGAGGCAGACGCCACAGTCGGGGAATGGCCGCAGGGCCACGACGTTGTTCTCATGTCGTATCTGCTCAGTGCTGTAAGTGCTGGCGCCATCGACGATCTGCTCGGCCTCGCCTACAGCTCGTTGCCGGCCGACGGGATGCTCGTAGTGCACGATTTCATGGTCGATGACGACCAGAGCGGACCGCCGGACGCGGCGCTCTGGTTCTTAACCTGCATGTTCAACGCCCCCGACGGGGTCGTCCTCACGCCGCAACGGATCGAACAGCGCATCGAGGCGGCCAGCTTCGCCGACGTACGCATCGAACCGCTAATTCCAAACCTCACGAGGTTCGCCATGGCGGTCAAGCAGCCCTGAGATAGGGGATGTACACCAGACAACACAGAAACCTCTGGAACCCGGCGGCCAGACGGATTCAACCGTTAGCCCAGTCAGCGGACACCTTGATTTCGATGTGGCGTGCTCGACCTTTGACCGATCCGTCCTCAGAGTAGAGAACTGCCTCTGTGAAGAGCTTTCGTCGTTCCGTGGCGGTGTGCCATGCCATGACTATGTGACGTTCCCCAACATGCACAGGCCCATCGATAGAAGCGGTCATTGTCCCAAGCGTCGGAAAGTACGGCATCCCTTCAGCGTCTGCTGCTCTTCCAGCCCACGCTCCCGGACAATCGAGCACAGCCCAGATCACGGTATCTGATACCAGCCCGTCCGACTCTCCCAAACTGGTATCCGGAATCCAGGGGGCTGCTACCAACTCTCTACCCGATACCGGTCCCGGGAAGATTCGCAGTCCGTCCGGAGACTCCCGATCCGGTCCGCAGACAAAACAGGAGGAGGCCCCGTGGAGTTCCCAGCCGGGAAAGCCTGCCGTAGCGTCCTCCGCCTCCCTCAAAGACACCGGCGGTGGTGTCGCCATGTCTAGCCCCGTCGTTTTCGCCTCCATGACCCGGTCGTCGCCGTCGAAGGCGAGGAGACCAACGTCGGTCTTCTCAACTCGAAGAGGTCGATCAAGGGGAGGCGGCGTATGGAGCCGCACCTCGGTCGGCCCATCAAGGAACTCGGCGAGCGAACCGGCAGAATATCCCCCGTTCCCCGAGTTAACCGGACCGTTGAACCGGCTCGGAATGACAGTCTGCATCGGTTTCACCTCTTCGGACCAACCCTCAACAACCTACAGAAGCAACCTCCGCAACGGAGAATAGCCCCGCACATAACGGCTGCGATTTCAGGTGATTATGCGTGGCCGGTGAGGGATGCGTATTGCCGTTTGTGGGCGGGCCTCCTTGGCTTCCCTTTTCGCCGCGCGCGGTTACCGTCTGGCACCGTGGACCCGCTGACGCGCATCGAGATAGAGGGCGGGACTCAGATGCTTCTCGTGTGGCAGGACGGCACTGAGCAACGGTTCAGCGCCCGAGAACTGCGAGCAGCGTGCCCATGCGCAACGTGTCGCGAACCGGAAGGTGCGCAACGTGTTGCCGTCTTTCTCAGGGGACCGATCGAAGTGGAGATTGGCGACGCGAAGCTGGTCGGCAGTTACGGGATCAACTTGACGTTCCGGCCCGACGGACACCGAACAGGGATCTTCTCATTCGACTACCTGCGGAGTCTCCAGGCCGGGGACCTTTGAAACTCGTCTGAGAACTTCCGCCTCGTACGTTGTGTCTTCTGTCCCTCCATCGGACTCCCTCCCAAGGCGAATCATGGCCCATTATCAGAGTGTCCGGCTCACGGGGGAAACTCCAGCCGAACATATTGCCTGCGATTTCAGGTGATCGTTGCAACACCTTGGACGAGACTCGTCTTGTAATGGAGGTCACCACTGACGACTTTGATGGCCTGATGGATTTGTTTGCCGAGGCCACGGCATCACTCGAAGAACATCTGCCTGGCACCCTGGCTTGGGAGACGTTCGCAGATGAGGTCAGCGTTCGGGACGCTGAGGTCGTCGGTTCGAATCCGGCCGTCCCGACTCAAACCTCCGGTGTTTACCGGAGGCAAACACCACGTCAGGGCCGTCCGAGAGGGCCGCCTTACGCGAGGGCTCCATCGGGAGGAGCTCTCGCGGCTGGTCAGCCCCGCTTCGAGAGAAGTTTCGTCAATTATGCCCTGGCCGATTCTTTCCTCCTCGTATCCCACCTGATGGTGCGTTGCGACTGGTTCCCGGATTCATGACTCAGGAAGCCCGGTGTCAACTGACTGGGGACCGGGGTCGTAGCCGGTCGCCCACCAGACGACGGCGGCTGCCGCAGCCAGGTGCCAGAGGCCATGGGTTTGGAGCAACGAGTTCGGATGACACAGTGGCCAGCCCGTGGCGCCGATGCGGCCAACGATCGCCGAGACCCCTAGCAAGGCCAGCGCACCCCGAGTGTGAGGCGATCGATCCATTCGGATTCTGACTACCAGAGCAATGACCGTGATGACCACCGCGAGCGGATCGGCGATCGCCGGGATGACGGCGAAGAGGACTCCGAGGCCGAGCAAACCAGGGATATGGGTGGTCTTCTCCCACCTGGTCCCGGTACCGGCCACGACCAGTAGCAGCCAGGCGAGTGTGACGTCGTGGGCCCATTCCGCCCGGGCCGGCATTGGCCCATGGAACAGCAACGACCCGATGCCGGTCGCCATCACCGCCATGCCCACCCAGCGACGATCCGGGCGCACGGACACTATCCAAAGACCAGCCCCCACGAATGCGATGGTGGTGATCGAGTTGACCGGCTGACGGAGCAGGCCGACACCGATGGATTCACAGTCTGCCGCCGCTCCCATGCTTGCAACGCTACAGAGGGCGAGGTTGGTGCCAGGCCAGATTGGCAGGGCGTGTTACACGAGTGTTACGGATAGTGGAGGGCTGGGCTAGCGGTTGCCTGGCGAAGCGGGTTTGCCGGCGTGGTCTGGTCGGTTGTCCTCTCCAGGATTCACTTCGGGCCTATTCGATTCTGAGGATCCTTGGGCTTGCTTGAACTCTTTGGCGAGCTCTGAGATTGTTGGGCCATGGGCCTTCTCGGTATCGGCTAGATAGGCGAGCAGTTTCGACACGGCCCCTCCAATATCGATGGCACGCTGACTTCCACGAGTGGTGGCAACAGCGGTGGCTGCCGCCTTCTCCAGACCGACGACGGGATCATCCGAACTGGCAACCGAGTCCGCGCCAGACCCGGATGCGATACTGACTCCTCGGACATGCCCGTTCTCGCGGACGACGATGAGCTCCTGGAGCCGCTCTTCGGTTCCTCCGGCCCCGATACCCACGGATTCGAGGGCGCGGTCTAATCCGTAATTCCAGTCACCGGGAACAGCCGAGTCGGCGGCCCAAGCGACACCGGTCATCCCAACGATCATCATCAGACTCGTCGCTGCTGCGGTAACCCGCCGCCTCAACCCGAAGGCCAGTCGTCGACCGGTTGACAGCCGCATGGGGGTGTCGGAAAGCCGGGCTCGTGCCATGGCCGCTCCGTCAGCGGCATGATCCTCAGGGAACCCCGGCGAAAGCTCTGTGGCACCAAAGCTGCCCAACATGTTCACGAAAGACCTCAGAGGCGCCAGGTCGGTGTTGTGCGGCTGCTTGCCATCGAGGAGGAGATCCAGATCGCGGTCGATCAGTTCGCTCCACATGTCCTCGCGAAGTGCCCTCTCGGATCTCATGCCAGGACAGTCTCGGCCGGGAGCTGACTACGAACTCGCGCCATCCCACGTCTCTGGACGGCTTTGACCTTCTTCACGCCGCGGTTCAACACCTCCGCAACCTGATCAATGGACAGTCCGCCAACAATCCGCAGCGAGAGCACATCACGTTGTTCTGGGGTGAGGATCTCAAGGGCTAGTCGGACCTCCTCTGGAACCTGGTGCTCGGCAATGACGCCCATCACTTCGGCATCGTCGTGAAGACGGTCCAGAACTCGATCGGCCAGCACGGTCCGCAGCTTGCGATTCGAATAGCGGTTCTCAACTAGAAGACGTTTGTATGCGATGACAAATACGAATGTGTAGAAGGAATCCTCGTTTCCTTCGAAGCTCATCAGGCCTCGAGCCAACTCGAAGAACACATCACCGGCAGCTTCCTCGGGATCAGCCACCCCACGACTCCTGAAGAAGCCCGTAACCGGACCAGCGATCTCTCCGTAGAGAACAGCCCAAGCCCAATCGGCGCCGAGCTTTGCGGCTTCCATGACCGACTCGAAGCTATGACCCAGAGTCATGCCGAACATCCTGACTGACAAAGAGCAGAACCCAATCGGTCTAGCGACCTAATCGACATATCAGACGCCGAATACGACAAAGAGCGGGAGTCGGGTCGCCCACACGAAATGCAGGCCACCCGACCAGGCGTGACAGTGGCATATCTGCGCATCAAGAGCATCTATCGGCCACAAGCCCCCAGAACTATCTGGCCATACTCAACCGACCCTCAATGACTAGTCCCTCGACCGGTAAGCACGAGGGGGCAGTCGCGGAACGGGTGATCGACCACCACCATCGGCTGTGCGTAGACGTCTGAAAGCAGGTCCTGGCGGAGCACATCGCGTGGTCGACCGCGGGCGACAATCGCGCCCCGGTCCATCAGCACGATCCGGTCGGAGTGGATGGCCGCGGCGTTGAGGTCGTGCAGAACTACGACGACAGATCGTTGTTGCCGAGAAAGGCGTACGACTTCAGCCATTACCCGCTCCTGATGAGCCACGTCGAGAGCGGTTGTCGGCTCGTCGAGAAACACGATCGGCGTTTCCTGAGCGAGCACCCGCGCAAGGGAAACACGGGTCTGCTCACCACCCGACAGAGTGGCGTACACACGAGCCGCGAACCGAGTGGTGTCGGTGATCGCCATGGCGTCGGCCACCGCAGCTGCATCCTGGGCCGCACTGTTGTTCTCATCGCGTCGATGAGGAAAACGTCCGATCTGCACTACTTGAGCCGCCGTGTAGGGGATATCGATCGGCTCTCGCTGAGTGAGCATTGCGCGGAGAAGGGAAAGATCTCGTGGTAACGCCTCGGATATTTGCACGCCGTCGAGACGGACATCACCTTCAGTCGGCCGGAGGTTGCCTGCCAGGAGGTTGAGGAGGGTTGACTTACCTGCTCCGTTCGGTCCTATGACCGTGACGAGTTCGCCGGGGGCTGCTTCGAAATCAACCCCGGCGACAAGCGTGGCTTTTCCAACCCGGTAGGTGAGCGAACGGGCGATCACTGTGGCGTCAGACATCCTGGCGCCTCGTCAAGAGCCAAAGAAACACCGGCCCACCAACGGCCGCGGTGACGAGACCGACCGGTATCTCGATCGGCTCCAAGACGAGGCGGGCCAGAAGATCCGCTGCGGCGACGAATAATGCCCCGCACGCAAGTGCGGCCCACAACAGGTGGCCGTGCATTGGGCCGGTTACAGGTCTGAGCAATGATGGAATCAGAAGGCCAACGAATGCGATTACCCCCACGGCCCCCACCGTTGCCCCGACGGCTGCTCCCGCGGCGATCAGCAGAACGGTGCGGACGAGGTCGACATCGATCCCCAGATGCCTTGCGTCCGCCTCGCCGAGTCCCAAGACGTCGAGGAATCGCCCGGAGGCAAGCATGACGATGCCCGCTATGACAATGAAGACCGACACCGTCCAGAACGCTCTCCAGGTCGACCCGGTCAGACTGCCAAGCAACCAGAATTCGATGGGAGGCACCGTGGCCCGGTCTGCTCCAAAGACCACAAACCCAACCCACGCGCTCAGCGCTGCGCCGAGTGCCACCCCGGAGAGGATGATTCGCGTGGGGTCGATCGACGCTCTCCGCGCCAGTCTTCTTATGACGAATGCCGTTATCACTCCGGCTGCCACGCCACCTGCGATCGCTCCCTGCACCCCACCGGCGGCCGAGCCGATCGCCGCCCCGATCGCAGCCCCCGGACCGATACCGAGCAGGTGGGGATCGGCGAGCTTGTTGCGCAGGAGCCCCTGAAGCATCCCACCGACAAGGGCTAGTGCGGCCCCCACCGTGAAGGCGAGAAGCAATCGCGGCATTCGAATGCTCCACACCACTGCCTCGGCCTGTGGGGAGGGCTCGGCGAACAGGCTCAAACCGACCTTGCGGGCGAGAACCCCGAATACTTCTTCGAAAGGCACCGCCACCGCTCCGAACGAGAGGGCTGCCCAAGCTGTAACGGTCAACAACATGCCGACGACAGGCGCCACCCACCGCCGCCGACCCGCGTACGGGTCGGATTCTGTCGCGAGATCTGAGGTTTCTGTCAACCGATGCCGGGATACAGGTCGCGGACGAACTCGTCCAAGACCTGACCGGCTCGTGGCCCGAGGTTGAAGAAATATGCCTCGTCATATGCAAGGAACGCGTTGTTCTTGCCGGCCGGCGTCTCGGCGACTCCGGGGAGTTCGAGAAAAGCTTCGATCCCACCTAAAGCTGCCAGACCCGCCTCGGGCAAGACGATCACATCGGGTGCTGAAGCGACCAGTGCCTCCGGGGTGAGCGGCGCCGGCCCGAACACACCTGCCTCGGCGCCGGCGTCGATCGCACCGGCACCCTCGATCATCGCCTGGGTCGCCATTCCGACGCCAAAGAGGAACACCACCTGCGGTCCTCGCACATAGACAAATGCCACTGTGGGGTCTGACTCGTCGGGTTCGGCGAGATCGCGTGCCGCGTTGATCTCGGCCATCACCCTCTCGGCGAGTTCGGCACCTTCTGCCGGAACTCCGAGAATCTCCGCCACTTGACCGATCTTGGTCTCCACCCCATCGAGGGTGGTCTGGGTCTCGAGAATGACTACGGGAATCCCCGCCTCTCGAAGTTGTTCGATCACCTCCGGTGGCCCGACCTGCTGATCACCGATGACCAGGGTCGGGTCGAACCGAATCACAGCTTCGGCTGCAAGCTGTTGGGCGAAACCCACTGTCTGGCCTTGATCGTTCAGCGCGGCCGCCTCAGCGGGATAGGTTGTTGTGACATCAACACCAACGACATTGTCACCAAGACCGAGTTCGAAGATTATCTCGGTCAGGTCGCCGTTGAGAGACACGATGCGCGAGATGTCGGTGATCGTGGTCTCCACGCCCTCCGCTCCAACGAAAACCCTTTCATCGACGACAGAGGTCGTAGTTGCCTCGATGGTGGTCGTGGTTGTCGACGGCGGGGGAGGGATGGCTTCGGTGGTGGCCGTCGATGAGGGGCCGGGGTCGACAGATTCAGCGGGGCTACATGCTGCGACAACCATGACGGTCATCACCGCAAGAGTGATCCGGGATTTCATTTGATTCAAGGTTCTACCTCAGTTCAATTCGGTCATGGAAGGAGTTGATGCCCGCCGTTGGGCCCGGTGTATCGAGATGAGTCGATCTCCTGTGATCGCGCGATAGCCGGCCCAGATGAGAAGGAGCCCGATCAGCTCTGTGACGTAGAGAACCTCGACAACTCCGGCCCGGGCGAACCCCCCACCAATTCCGGGGAGAATCGCCCCAACTGCGATCAGAATGTTTCCGAGGACTCGGGATGAGGCGTCACCTCGACGCCAGTAACGCCACGCCGACCAGATCGCCCCGCCAATCAAGAAGATCACGGCATAGAGGTTCACCAACGGCGAGAAGAGCCGGACCCATTGCCAGGCGAGAACATCCCCGGAAAGCCGGTGCGGCTCCGCCAACTCGTACAGGAGCGGACCAGACACCACAAATGCCGCAGCTATGGCTACGTATGTGACAAGCGCAACGGCGAGACGATCGGCCGTCCGCCTCGGAAGCAGCAGATACACGGTGCCCTGGGCCAGGGGAGCACCGCCTAGTAGGGCGCCGGCGATATACCAGGTGCGAAAGACAGGTTCGCTCCAGCCGAAAACGGTGGTAATCGCTTCGGTGAGGGTGCCCAGACCGTACAGACCAACGCCGATCATCCACCACATGACGTATCGGGCCGAAGGGTCGCGACGCCAATGCAGCCACAACACACGGAAAAAGGCGATGGCAACCACCGTCGTCACGATCGGCAAGTAGTGGATCAGGTTGGTTGAGATGTCGCGCTCCAACTCCGCATGGCCGCGGAGCGCACACATCGACACCAAGTCGAATCGAAGTCGACACGGCGTCGGAAAGTTTCAGCTTCTCTATTCCTCTTCCGTGGTGATAGAAGAAGGCGCGCGCCCGCGTTGCAGCGCGGTCCGCAGCTCATATGCGTTGATCGGTTTGAGGACACAGGCATCGGCACCGGCGCGTCGGGCGATGAACTCGTCAGCCGACCTGTCGAGTAGCAAGACAGTCCGGGGGCGGTCGGCTTCATCGACCTCGCCTCTTATCCCTCTGATGACGGCCATCCCTCCCATGCTGCCCACCTGCATGTCGACAATGACCGCGTCGGGGCGCGTCTCCAACACGAGACTCGTCGTCAATCGTGGATCGCTGATCTCCTCGATGTCCCATTCACCGAGGGACAGTCCGGCCCTCACTTCGTTGGCCACCCATGAGGCATCGGTGACAAGAATGACTTTCGGCATCGGGTGGCCACGTTAACCCCGGCGAGAATCGCGTCACAAAACGGTATCTAGTGGTAGCACCCCGAGATCGGATACTGGTGCCCCGCCCCTAACCTCACAAGCCGTGCGGCGTCTAGCTCTCATCGTGCTTTTTCTGGCGATCCCGATCGTGGCCCTGGCTCACGATGCGCATGGTGGGATCGACGTCATCGATGTCAGCGGACCGCTCGACGGGTCCGCGCTCGACTTCATGACGGAGTCGATCGAGCTTGCCGCTTCCTCAGGTCAGGTCCTGGCTGTTCTTCAAGTCAACTCGAAGGCAGTTCTCGACAGTGAGGCATACGAAAGGCTGGTCGAAGTGCTGTCAAGTCCCCCATTGCCGGTTGCTGTATGGGTCGGACCCGAGCCGGCGGTTGCCTATGGGGGAGCAGCGCTGATGGCCATGGGCGCCGGTGAGGTTGCGATCGCACCCGGGTCCGAACTCGGCCATCTTCAGCCCCGGGTTGTCGGGGATGATCTCGATCGAGACGACACCGTTCTGTCTGCCGAGGAGACCGGTTTCGAACTTCAGCCGACACTCCGTCAGTATTTGCAGGATCTCGACGGTCGGACCTTTGCGACTGCCAATGGGCCGGTCACCGTCTCGACCATCGAGGAGTTCGGAGACGGTGTGACCCTGAAGACAACAACGTTCCGCGAGCCGGGCATGGGTACCAGATTCTTCAGGTTGGCGGTCACCCCCGAGGCCGCTTTCTTCTTTCTGGTCATCGGCCTGAGCATGGTGGCGTTTGAGTTCTTCGCCCTGGGCCCTGGTGTCGCCGCCGGAGTTGCCTCGATCTCGTTGCTTCTCGCCGGCTGGGGAGTAGTCAACCTGCCGGTGCGCTGGTGGGCCCTGGTCCTTGCCATAACGAGTTGGGCTCTGCTCACCGTTGCCCATCAGAAGGGAGGGGTTCTGGTGATGACCGTGACCGGAGCGATTCTCCTTCAGTTGTCCGGGATGTTCTTCGTGAACGGCGCGGGTCAGATAGATCCGAGATGGTGGCTGGTCCTGCCGTCGGTGCTCGGCGTGCTCTTCTTCTTTCTGCTGGCCATGCCGACTGTTCATCGGGCCCGGTTGTCGACACAAACCATCGGCCGTGACTCCCTCATCGGCCATGCCGGCCGGGCTCTCGTCGAGTTCGAACCCAACGGTCTGGTTGAGGTGAACGGTGCCCGTTGGCGCGCAACCGCTCATCGGGAAGCGGGCATCGCCGAAGGGGACGAGATCACCGTGATCGGAGTAGACGGGCTCTATCTCGAAGTTGAGCATTGATCAGCTGATTTCAGAGCGAGATCGCGAAATTTATCGAGCCCGATCCAAAGTTCTTCTTGAAGGGTGGGTGCAGAGTCTGTAGCTTCGTCTCGGGTTGTCGCTAGAACCGGGAGGAGATTCCCCACATGGACGATTGGCAGTTGGTTGCTCTGTGTCGTGGGAATCACGCCTATCTCTTCTTTCCGCCTCCGACCTTTGAACGCAAAGAGGAGCGGGAGCGACGAGAGATGAAGGCGAAAGCCATATGTGGGGTGTGTCCCGTCCAAGATCCCTGCTTCTCCCATGCCGTGGCCATCCGCGAGCCGTTTGGCATCTGGGGAGGACTAACAGAGGTCGAGCGGCGTAATGCTGCTCTTGCTGGCTGACCACCACGCAACCTGACGCGAGCGCGATCACCGGAGCGTCCGGGTATCGCCCTTTCGGACTGTGAGTCCCTCCTTGTCAGCCCACTCCAACAACGGGACGGCGTATTTCCGCGACAGCCCAGCAGCATCACGGAACTGGGCGACCGTGAATTCCTCCGGCAGGGATCCGAGGAGACGCCGGATCTCATCTATCTGGTGGGGAAGCCACACCAGGTCATCGCTCACCCGAACCAGCTCGCCTCTTCTCAATTGAAGATGAAGCAACTCCGAATCCAGCCCTAACTCGGCGACCGTTGGCACGGCCAGAGCGACCCCGAGTTCGGCCCTGGCGCGCTCCCATTCGGCCTGTGCCCTCTCAGGCAGTCCCACTGTCCTACCCGACGCGGCAATATCGGGTCCGACGCGCTCCAGGCCTGACGTCTCGGAAACCACCAGTTCGGCGATCTCGCTGTTCACACCGAGACGCTCGGCAAGCGTCGCCAGAGGTAGACCGACTCTCAGTGGATGCTTGTCATGTTCTGTCCTCACCAACCTGGCTGCCTTCTCGGCAAGAGAGCCGAACGCCTCGGTGGAAAGGAGTTGACCGGCGACCTTGATGGCATCAGGCGGACTCCCCCCTCGAGTCTGCGCGGAGATCCTTGCCGAATCGGCACTGCCTCGAATGGAGATCAACCGGGCTGCTAGCTCATCGGCATGGGCGTCCGGATCGATCGAACGAGCCAGGGTCATCGCGTTCCTGGTCGCTCCTGGTTCCGGGTCCAGCACGCGCCCGCCGCCAACCACAAGCTTTCTTCCTGTGTCTCTGACGACAAACCTGTCACCGACGGTGAGTGGGATCGGCTCAGACGTGGCGAAGACGGCGACACCATCCTCCATACCTACGATGTCGACTTGGTGCACCGAGCTGCCTGCGTGAAGTTGATAGGCGCCTCGACGCTCGAGTTCGTCCACATACCGGGCAGTCCGAAGCGAGGCAACGAAGCGAGTGGAGCTTGTCCACTGATCAGGTAGGCCAATCATGTCGCCGCGCCCAACCTCGGTGCGCTCGATTCCGCTCAGGTTGAGAGCAACCCGCCGCCCCGGTCCGATGTGTTCGACCTGATTCTCGTGACTTTGAATCGCTCTGATGCGGGCAGATCTTCCGCCGGGGTAGATCGTGACGCGCTCGTCGGTTACCACAGGGCCGTCGAGGAGTGTCCCGGTGACGATGGTCCCGGCCCCACTGGCTGTGAAGGACCGGTCGACCCAAAGACGCGGCCGGCCGATGTCCGACGGCGTCGCGGAGGCGGTCAGCTCCTGAAGATGCGAGACAAGAGCGCTGATGCCGTCGCCGGTTACTCCCGATACGGGAATGATCTCGGCGTCCTCGAGAGAGGTCCCCCCGAGCTTGTCGGTCACCTCGGCTGTGGCAAGTTCCAGGAGGTCTGAATCGACGAGATCAGACTTGGTCAAAGCGACCACTCCGGTGCCGACTTCGAGCAGGTCGAGCACCGCGAGATGCTCCTCGGATTGGGGCATCCAACCCTCGTCGGCAGCCACCACGAAGAGGGCGATGTCGATGGCTTCGATTCCGGCGAGCATGTTCTTCAGATAGCGCTCGTGTCCGGGAACATCTACGAACGAGACGTCGGTTCCGTTGGGGAGGGTCGTCCACCCAAAACCGAGGTCGATGGTCAGGCCTCGTCTCTTCTCCTCCTCCCAACGATCGGGGTCTCGTCCTGTGAGGGTCTGGATGAGAGTCGACTTGCCATGATCGACATGACCGGCGGTTCCGATCAACGGCATAGATCAATCGTTTCCATTATCGATTGATCGAAGATGGGGTCGACAGTCCGGAGATCGATGACCAGCGACCCCCTCTCCCTTCTCGTCAGGATCGGAACGTCGGCTCCGAGCAGCAACTCGTAGAGATGATCCTCATCAGCGAGGACGACCACTGGAGAGGGGATCGTCATACCGGGCACGCTCCCGGCACCGATGGTCGATTGGCCGTCTTCCAGCTGACCCCCGAGATGGTCAGCCATGGCAGAGGCTCGTCCGGTCAGATCCTCCGTCGACATGAGAGCCTGCCGCCAGAAAGGGATCTGGCCTACGTCCCGACCGGCGTATGCGCCGAGAGTGGCTGCGAGCGCCGCGTAGGTAACCCCATCGACCCTCAACGCGCGGGCCAAGGGATGCTTGCGAAGAATGCTCACCGCCTCTGCGGTTCCCACGATGATTCCTGCTTGTGGCCCACCCAGGAGCTTGTCACCGCTGAAAGTCACCAAATCGGCTCCTGCCGCCAACGACTGTCGTGCGGCCGGCTCGCCTCTGAGCCAGGATGGAGTGGCGATGTCGAGCCAGGGCGTGTCGGCATCGAGAAGCCCGGATCCGATGTCATAGATGAGTGGGATGTCGCCCGAATGGGCGAGCTCGACGAGCTCGGCGACGCTTGTCTCCTCGGCGAATCCCTCGACTCGGTAATTCGACGGGTGGACCTTGAGAATCGAGCCACACCTGTGAAGTTGCAGGGCCGTCGCATAGTCGTCGGCCCGAGTGCGGTTGGTCGTCCCGATCTCGATGAGTCTCGAACCACTTGCCTCCATCACGTCCGGCAGCCGGTATGAGCCTCCTATTTCGATCAGCTCGCCGCGCGCTACCGGCACCGCCTTACCTGCTGATGTTGCCGCCAACGCCAGGAGAAGCGCAGCGGCGTTGTTGTTGACGATGAGGGCGTCTTCGGCCCCGGTCAGCGTCTTGAGTAAGGCCGACACATATGAGCCGCGCCTGGTTCGCCGACCGGTGTCGATGTCGATCTCGACGTTCGTGTAGTTGGTCGCCACATTGGCCGCGTGTTCGATGGCCGGCGCAGACCACACCGCTCGACCGAGATTGGTGTGGAGCAGGACACCGGTGGCGTTGATGACCTGTGTGGCGTCGCTACGTTCGAGAATCCTGAGAAGATCCTCGGCCTTCCGGCGAGGATCAACCTGCCTGCCTTCCTCTATGTCTTGGCGAGACTGCTCCAGGGCTGCACGCACTACGTCCACGACCAGGGGCCAGGGAACGGGACTGGCTTCCAGTTCGGCGGCCAACTGGTCCACCGAAGGCAGGTCACGATAGGGGTTGTCGACAGTCACAACCGGGAGTCTGCCAGGTCAGATCCGCTGCGTTAATAGGATGAGGTCTTGGGACTCCCCTCGGTTGACCCCGACCCCGCAGCGAGCGTCATCGTCCTTCGCCCCAACAGGGACCGATTCGAGATACTCATGGTCCAGCGGCACAGCCGCGGATTCTTCGGCAGCCTCGTTGTCTTTCCCGGCGGGGGTGTCGACGCGATTGACAGGTCTGGTCTGGCAAAAAGGGTCGTCGACGGGAATAGTGACGACCACGACCATCGGTCGGCGGCGTTGCGAGAACTGGCGGAAGAGACCGGGCTTCTTGCTGTGACGGGTGGGATTCGTCAATGTCCTGATCTGCGCGGAGAGGAGCTCTTCGACTACGTGAGCACCGCCGGGTTGTCCCTCTTGGGAGAGTCGCTTGTTCTGGTGTCCAGGTGGGTCACGCCGGAGATTGCGCCGCGACGCTTCGACACGCGTTTCTACCTCCTGACGGCAGGGGAGACACCACCAATCAGACTCGACTCCGACGAATTGGTGGACCACGCGTGGGCTACACCCGAACTGGCCCTTGACCGATATGAAAGCGAAGAATGGCCGATGATTCTCCCGACCTTGGCGCATCTTCACTGGCTGTCGCGTCGCTCTTCCATCAACGATGCCATTGCCTCGGCATCAGGTGCCGATGGTCGGACGCTGATCGAGCCAAGAGAGGCACCCGACGGCTCGCTGATCCCGGTATATCTTCCAGCGGAGGGCGCGTAATGAGAATCGACCGCGTGCTCGCCAACAATCCCGGTCCCTTCACGGGCCCGGGAACTAACACGTGGATACTCGAGGACGGGGACGGTTCGGTGGTGATCATCGATCCTGGCCCGGTCGATTCCAAGCACGCCAAAGCCATTCTCGACATGGTTGGATACAGGACGCTCGTCGCGGTCCTGGTCACTCACACCCACATAGACCACGCCCCGATGGCGAATCCACTCGCCAAGGATTTCGGCGTGCCTGCCGTCGGGCATGCCCCAGGACCACAATTCGATCCTGACGTCAGGCTTCTGGATGGCGCCCGTTTCGATGTGGGAAGCCTGCGTCTCGATGTGATCCACACGCCCGGCCACTCAGATGACCACTTGTGTTTCAGGGCGGAGGATGCGCTGTTCACGGGAGATCACATCATGGGTGGGTCTTCGGTGATGGTCGAGGACATGGGTCCATATTTGACTTCGCTCGAGAAGTTGAAAGGAAAGGGTCTCAGAACTCTCCTCCCGGGCCACGGAGACGAGATGGATGACCCCGACACTGTTGTCGATTGGTATCTTGCGCACCGGCGCCAGCGTCACCAACAGATCTATGAGGCGATCGCTGCCGGGTCCCTAACCGTTTCCGACATCGTTGAGGTGGTCTACGCAGATGTTGACGCGTCGCTTCATCCGCTGGCGTCCCGCTCGGTTCAAGCTCACATCACGCTACTCAGCGGCGAAGGTCGAATAGCCTTGAGCGGCGACGTGATTGTCGTGTCTCCCACCCCCTCATGAAACGCCTCGCCAGAATCCTTGCTGCACTCCTGGTCATCGCCGTGGCCGTACCGGCCATCGCTCAGGTCACGGACGAAGATATCGACAGCGCTCGCCAGGAGGTCAACCGGATCGTCGCTGATTCTCAGGAGCTGGGCGACGCCGTTCAGGAAGGTTGGGCGCGTCAGGCGGAGCTCGAGGATGAGATTGCAGGCCTGAAGTCATCGATTGAGTTTGCCCAGGTGCAGCTTGCGGAGTCCGAGCAACGACTCGAAGAGGTCGCGGTCGAGCTCTACATGGGATCGACGAGCCTGGCTTCGCTCTCCGTGTTGATCAACGCCGATGACGACGAGTTCGGAGCGGGTCTCGAGTATCTGCGTGAGGTGAGCGGCGTCGACGACAGCGTAATCAACCAGCTGAGAGTCTTCAGAAGAGAACTCGACACTCAGACGAGTCGTCTGGCAGAGGCTTCCGACGAACAGGAGATTGTCACGGCCGAACTGGAGGAGATGGCCGTCGAGCTGTTGGATGACCTGGTCGCGGCACAGTCGATCTACGACGAACTGGTAGCCCAGCAGCAACGCGAAGAAGAGGAGCGCCGCCGCCGGGAGGAAGAAGAGCGGAGACGCCAGGAGGAGGAGCGACGTCGTCAGGAAGAGGCCGCCCGTCAGGCAACTTCAACAACGGCCACCACCTCTGCACAAACGACCCCGACGATAGCGGGTGACTCATCCACCACTACGACCGGAGATGGTGAAAGTACAACTTCGACTACGACCACCACGACCACCACTACTACCCCTCCATCGTCTGGCAACGGAACGTGCCCGGTTGCCGGCGCGGTGTCATTCAGCGACACCTGGGGAGCTCGACGGTCGGGAGGGCGCACCCACCAGGGTGTCGACATGATCGCGGCACGAGGAACTCCCCTGGCCGCGATCTATGAGGGGACCATCAAGCGAATCTCTAACAGCGGCCTTGGTGGAAAGGGGGTGTGGCTGAGAGCCAACAATGGTGACGAGTTCTATTACGCGCATATGGACGACTTCGGTTCCATCTCTGTCGGTCAACAAGTGCCGGAAGGCTACGTCGTCGGATACAACGGCAGCACAGGGAATGCTTCGAGTTCATTGCCGCATCTTCACTTCGAGTTCCACCCGGGAGGTGGAGGGGCGGTCAACCCCTATCCGCTGGTCAAATCGGTCTGCGGTTAGAAGAGGCCGCCAGTCCCGACCCACACCCCGACGCGAAGAAGGGATCCTTGCGGATCCCTTCTCGAGGGCCTCCCGTTACCCCAAGCCCCTGGTGTGCTAGCGCACGTTCTGCGCACAGTGTTGATCACGGAGAGTGGTAATTAAAGGACGATTCCGTTCATCTCCGTACGGACTAGTCCCCTCTGGAACAAAGTATCTCCCAGCGAGGCGTGGGAGTCTTCTCCGAGTCTATCGTCACCTGCCCGAAGTAGGAGAAGCATTGAGCACACCCGAGTCTCCGAGCCCCCAGCCACATGCCATCCCGTCCAATCTCGCATCGTGGGGCACCCGCGCCCTGGGTTTCCTCATCGACTACGCACCGATTTGGATTGTGTCGATTTTTCTGGTCAATAGTGTGACGATGCGCTCGCTGATGGGTCTGGTCGGTCTTGCCTACTTCGTCTACATGGGGCACCTCGATGGTCTCACAGGACAAACACCGGGCAAGGCAATCATGGGGATCAGGTTGGTAAATCAGCAGGGGGAGTTGATCGGCAGCGGCGCCGGAATCGGTCGCAAGTTCGCCCATATTGTCGACAGCCTCATCTGTGGGCTTGGATACCTGCTACCCATCGTTGATTCCAAGCGCCAGACGATTGCCGACAAGATCATGACCACGTTCGTGGTGGAGGGCATCGAGAAGAAGCCCTTCTCCGTAGAGCTCTGGATGCCGCCGAAGACCTAGTGGTGGATGGTAGTTTTGGTGAGTTCGACTAGGCGACAGGGAGTGATGCAGTGACAGTTCGAGAAACCCGCGACCCAGGCTCACCGCTTGAAATTTACAAGTCGGTCCTGACTGGGAAGTATGCCGAATTCACGGGAAGAGCTCGACGGGCCGAACTCTGGTGGTTCGCTCTGCTGAACTTCGCGGCCTACATCGTGATCTTCATACTTGCCTTCATTCTGGGCTCGATGAGCGACGCGCTGGGATCGCTTGGGGTGATTCTCTACGTGGTCTATGCGCTTGCGGTCATCGTTCCCTCTCTGGCCGTGGCGGTTCGTCGTCTGCATGACACGAACAAGAGTGGCTGGATGTTGCTGGTATCGCTCATACCGTTAGTCGGTCCGATCATCCTTCTCGTGTTCTATTTCACCGACGGGGATCCCGGCGAAAACCAGTACGGGTCTTCGCCGAAATACGTCACCTAGTCCTCGTCTAGGCCGCTCCGTTCTCCAGGTCGGCGAGCAGCTTGGCGATTCTGCCGGTGCAAGTTTCCAGCTCAGCCGGTGGAATCGCCTCAATGAGTCTTGCCACGAGAGCCGTCAGCGCGATAGCCGCGGGGCCTGGGCCCTCAGCGAGGATCACGGGGTCTCCGTTGTCCCCGGCGGCGACGACTGCCAGGTCGAGTGGGATCGAGCCAAGTAGAGGAACGATGAGCTCGTCGGCCAGGTTCTGTCCACCTCCGTGGCCAAAAACCTCCCCGGCCATGTTCTCGACCACCCCGACAACGGGCATGTGAGATCTGCGTGCCATGTCAGCCACGCGTATCGCCACTTTCTGAGCGACGTATTGGGGCGTCGTGACCACCACCATCTCGGCCTGGGGAAGCATTCGAGTCAGAGCCATCTGGACATCCCCGGTGCCCGGAGGCATGTCGATCAACAGATAGTCGAGGTCGCCCCATTCCACCTGCTTCAGAAACTGCTCCAGCGCCTTGGAGAGCATCAGTCCTCGCCACATGAGAGCTGTTTCCTCGTCCTCGATGATGAGACCTGTCGACACCGTTTTGACCCCGTGAGCCTCGATCGGCTGGATGAGCTTTGATTGGGGGTGTGCTTCGAGACGCCCTGTCACCCCGAGCATCCTCGGAATCGAGAAGCCCCAGATGTCCGCGTCGAGCAGACCAACCTTGTAGCCCGCTTTGGCAAGACCTGCTGCGACGTTGACAGCAATTGATGACTTGCCAACCCCTCCCTTGCCCGAGGCGATCGCTACGACGCGGGTTGTGGGAGCTACCAGCGTCGCCTCGGCGCTGTCGCGGGCCCTTTGCCTGGCGACCGACATGAGGCCGGCCCGCTGACGCTTGGTCATGGCCGTGGTTCGTATGTTGACGTTCTCAACACCGGGGATCGATCCAACCCGTCGATACGTATCGCCTTCGATCTGAGATCGCAGCGGGCATTCGGCAATCGTCAAAGCGAGGCCGATCTCCACAGCCGACCCATCGACGACGACATCGGTAATCATCCCGAGTTCGACGACATTGCCGCCCAGCTCGGGATCCTGGACCCCTTCTAAGGTCTTGAGTACCTGCTCTCGGGTTACCATGGACATCATGATAATTTCCACTACCGAGATAGGGGAAATGATCCACACGTTGATTTGGGCTATAATCCATGAGAAGATCAGGTAGGAGCAGATGACTCAAGTTCTCAGCATCAAATCGACCAAGCCGCAGAAGACCGTCAACCTGACTGATTTCGCAGTCGTCAAGGTTGCTGAGTTGATCGCCGCCGAGGGTGATCCCAACCTTGCCCTGCGCGTAGCTGTCCGCCCCGGTGGCTGTAGCGGCTTCTCCTATGAGATGTACTTCGATGCCGAAATCGATGATGACGATCTCGTCGATGAGTTCGACGACGTCAGGGTCGTCGTCGATCCACAGAGCGCCGAGATGGTCAAAGGCTCCACGCTCGACTACAAGGAAGGCCTGATGGGTGCGGGATTCGCCATCGAGAATCCCAATGTCACCCGATCTTGCGGATGTGGTAACTCCTTTTCCTGACCCAACTCACCACTGGTCTTGAAGGGTCCGGCCCGCCGGGCCCTTTCTTTTTGGTTGTACGCTCGTGGAAAAGACCAGGAGATTCCCATTGGCCAAATCAGTTCCCCAAACTCCATCGGCGCCGTCAGCGATGGGTCCTTATTCATTCGCGACCGAGGCCGGTGGCCTGGTCTTTCTATCCGGTCAGGTTGCGCTCGACCCGATGACTGGAGAGCGGAGCCCCGATGATGTCGTTGCGCAGTCCCATCAAGTGATGAAGAACATCGGTGCCATCCTTGGCGACCTGGGGCTCGGGTATTCCGACATCGCCAAGTCGACGATCTTCCTTGCTGACATCGACGACTACCCGGCGGTCAACGAGGTTTACGGTTCCTATTTCGATCTGGAGCTGCCTGCCAGGTCGGCGATACAGGCCGGGGCACTTCCCGGTGAGTTTCTGGTAGAGATCGAAGTGGTGGCCGCGAGATGACAACCCAGGAGATCTTTGATTCGCTTGGCATCGAGTCTCAAAACTCAGGCGTCTTTGCCGGTGAGTGGTTGGAGGCCGGTGGCGAGACCGTCGATGTGATCAACCCGGCGACCGGAGAGTCGTTGGCGACGGCGACCCTTGCTTCGATCGATGATTACGACAAGGTGGTCGCAAACTCTGTTGAGAACTTCGAGCGCTGGCGGCAACTGCCGGCGCCAAAACGCGGCGATTACATCCGCCGTTTGGGCAATGCCCTCAGGGAGAACACCGATGCCCTCGGTGGTCTCGTCACGCTCGAGATGGGAAAGATTCTCCCCGAAGGTGTTGGCGAGGTTCAGGAGATGGTTGACATCTGCGACTTCGCCGTCGGCTTGTCGCGTCAGCTCTACGGAAACACGATGACCTCCGAGCGTCCGAGTCATCGCATGTACGAGCATTGGCACCCGCTCGGACCGGTGGGGGTCATCAGCGCATTCAATTTCCCGGTGGCGGTTTGGTCGTGGAATGCGGCTATTGCTGCCGTATGCGGCGACACGGTTGTATGGAAGCCTTCCGAGCGGACTCCTCTGACTGCGATCGCCGTTACCAAGATCGCTCAGAACGTAATGGCAGGGTCCGGGTTCGAAGGGGTGTTCAACTTGGTCGTCGGTGACGGGAAGACGGTGGGCAACGCAATGAACCACGACACCCGGGTTCCTCTGGTGTCGGCAACGGGATCGTGCGGGATGGGTCGCATCGTGGGTCCAGCCGTCGCGCAGCGTATGGGCCGCTCCATTCTCGAGCTTGGAGGCAACAATGCGCTCATCGTCATGGACGATGCCGACATTGACCTCGCGATCCGCGGGACACTCTTTGCCGCGGTGGGTACGTCGGGGCAGCGTTGCACTTCGCTGCGCCGTCTCCTGGTTCATCGTGCTGTCGCAGATAAAATGGTGAGTCGTCTTGTCGAGGCCTATCAGCAGGTGACTGTCGGCGACCCTCTTGACGACTCCACATTGATGGGACCTCTGGTGTCAGAGGAGGCGATCGACCAGATGATGACAGCTCTCGAAATCGCCCGCGAGCAAGGGGGACGGGTCGTCACCGGCGGAAACCGGATACACCGCTCAGGGTATTTTGTGGAGCCGACGATCGTCGTCGTCCCCAAGGATGCCTCGATCACACAGGATGAGACCTTTGCCCCGATTCTCTGGGTGATCGAATTCGATACCCTCGCAGAGGCGATCGAGATCCAGAATGGCGTCACGCAGGGTCTCTCGTCGGCGATCTTCACCGAGTCGTTGAAGAACTCCGAGAGGTTTCTCAGCCACACCGGATCTGACTGTGGCATTGCCAATGTGAACATTGGAACCTCCGGTGCGGAGATTGGTGGCGCTTTTGGCGGTGAGAAGGAAACGGGTGGGGGCCGCGAGGCCGGGTCGGACGCATGGAAGGCATATATGCGACGCCAGACCACCACGATCAATTGGGGCGACGACCTTCCGCTCGCTCAGGGAATCGAGTTCGGCTAGTGCTCTCGAAGGTAAGTACGGGCGCACGTTTCGGCGAGACAGAGGTGTCGCCTCGCCAGGACACAGGACGCAGGCGCACGCGGGCGGTGCGTCGAGGACGAGGACGCCGCGATCGGGGTCATCTGTCCGTTGAAACGTCAGCGTATTTGCTTTGGGGGGCACTAGTTGGAATCCGGAAGCTGGGACGAGCGGTATAGGGCCACCGACCGGCTTTGGTCGGTCAAGCCGAATCTCTTCGTTGCCGACCGCCTTGGTCCTGCACAGTCCGGAGTCGGGTTGGATCTGGCTTCGGGCGAAGGGCGCAACGCCATCTGGCTGAGCGAGCTTGGCTGGACCATGACGGCGGTGGACTTTTCCGAAGTAGCTGTGGAGAGAGGCCGGGCTATCTCCGACGCGGTGGACTTCGTCGTCGCTGACGTTCTCGCCTGGGAACCGTCTGTCGCCTTTGACTTGGTTCTCATCGCCTATCTTCACCTTTCCGAGGACCAGCTTGGACCGTTGGTCGAGAGAGCTGCCGACTGGTTGAAGCCGGGTGGTGAGATCTTCTTGATCGGGCACGATCGATCCAACATCGAAGATGGTCATGGCGGTCCGCAGATTCCCGAGATCCTGTGGGATGTCGGGTCGATCAGGGGGTGGCTGAGCGGTCTGACGGTGATCGAGGCGCAGGTTGTGCGTCGCCCGATAGACACGGACGACGGTGTCGTGTTCGCCCGTGACACCCTGGTCAGGGCCCGGGCGACCCCTCAAACGGCACCCGTCTGAATTCGACACAAGGTTGTTCGTCGGCCAGGCCACAGATCCGGTACGTGTCGTTGGGAGCGTCGAATGGCATTCTGACGAGATAGTTCTGTTTGAGAACCGCGGCACATGCCAGGCTGTCGGATGTCTCATGCCACCTCCCGTTTTGGATGTCGGAGACTGTGTGCGTCTGGCCGACGACTCTCCAACCGAATAAATCCCACCGATCGAGTTGGAGACAAACACCCCCGATACGTCGGATCGACCCTGATATCTCGGTATCCGGGCGTGGTCCCGTGGTGGCGAGGACAACCAGCAGAGCTACGACGAGGGTTGCACCGGCGAGAGCTCTCTTGAGCCAGGGGCTCAACCGCATCCTCAGATTCGGCGGAGGGCGGAGTCCAGATCCTCGATCAGGTCTTCGACGTCCTCGAGACCTACCGAGAGACGGACCAGCCCGTCCGTGATCCCTGCTGCCATCCGCTCATCGCGAGGGACGGCGGCGTGGGTCATTGTGACTGGATGTGTGATCAGGGACTCAACCGACCCGAGGTTCTCAGCGAGGCTCCACAGCTCAACCGCGCTCATGAGCAACTTGGCGGCTTCTGCGCCACCGTGGACTTCGAAGCCGACAATTGCACCAAAGCCGCTCGCCTGAGTTTGGGACAACTCGTGTTGGGGGTGGTCGGGGAGACCGGGATAGTTGACATAGTCAACAGCGTCGTCCTCCTGGAGGAACCCGGCGACGGTCATAGCGCTTGCCGACTGGCTGTCCATGCGCACGCTCAGGGTTTTGATGCCTTGGAGCGTGAGCCAGGCGACCATCGGCGACATCACGAGCCCGGCGGCGATCCGTGCGAAGGCGATCTTCTCCTGGTGCTCCGCGTCCTTGACGACAACGACGCCTCCGATGGTGGCGTTGTGGCCCTCGAGAAACTTGGTTGTCGAATGGATGACGATATCGGTCCCGAGCTCGAACGGCCGCTGGAAGTAAGGGGTCAGGAAGGTGTTGTCGGAGACATGGAGGACCCCAGCCTCCCCACAGATGCTGGAGACGGCAGCAAGATCGGTGACCTTCAGTGTTGGGTTGGCCGGAGTCTCCGTGAACACCATCGCGGTGTTGGGCCTGATGGCCGTCCGGACGGCATCGATGTTGGCGGCGTCTACGAAATCGACCTCGACTCCGAATTTGGTCAGAAACTGGTCGGCGAACCGGTAGGTCCCCCCGTAGACAACATCGGCGATGACAACATGATCGCCCGCTTCGAGAAGACCGAGAAACACTGCCACCGTTGCGGCCATCCCTGAGGAATATGCGGTGGCGTCGAGGCCACCTTCGAGTGCGGTGAGTTTCTCCTCCAGTGCCCGCACCGTCGGGTTGCCGGCACGGGAGTAGGAGTACCCCTTTCCCATGTAGTTGTCGACCGACTCCTGGACGAAGGTGGTCGACTGGTAGATCGGGGTCAGAATCGCTCCGGTGGTCGGGTCAGGCTCGACCCCTGCGTGTACTTGTTTGGTTCGAAATCCCATCGCGCTGATTGTGCCATGAAGCGTCTGCAGGGGTTGAGACCGCCCTTCTTAGCCGAAGCGGTACCCGACCGATCGGACGGTCGTGATCCAGGAGGAGCGCTCCTCACCGAGTTTGGCGCGGAGACGTCGGACGTGGACATCAACCGTGCGGGCGCCGCCGTAATAGTCATAGCCCCACACTTTCGACAGAAGCTGCGCCCTCGACCAGACACGTACCTGGTTTCCCATCAGGAAGCGAAGCAACTCGTACTCCATGAAAGTCAGGTCCATTGGCTCGTTCGCTAGAGCCGCCTGGTAGTTGAGAGGATTGAGAACGAGATCCTTGAACCGCAGAACCTCATCCGATGATTCGCTGCGATGGAGACGATGAAGCCGGAGCCGGAACTCGACGGGCTCGACGGGGGTGATTGCGAAATCGGTGATACCGACAGCGCTTTCGAAGAGGGCCATCTGCTCCGGCGCGGCGATCAACAAGGTGGGCAACCCGACGATCTCCGAGATACGACTCACTTCTCGCAGCCTTCGCATTGGTTGCGGGCCCAACTCCACGATCAGGACGTCGGCCTCGTGCAGCGACGGATCTTCCGGTGTGAGCTCCGTCAAAGGGGTTGCGGTGACTCCCGCCAGGGCCAGTCCGTCGGCGAGATCCTCGGACCAGCCTTCCGGGAAGACCGCTGCTATCACAGGATCGGCAGATAGGTGTCGAGCTCGAATCCTGAAACGTGGTGCTGATACCGCTCCCACTCGGCTCTTTTGTTGCGGAGAAACCAATCGAAAACGTGTTCACCGAGCGCCTCAGCGACGAGGTCGGATTGTTCAAGAAGGTCGAGTGCCTCGGACAGGGTCTCCGGCAGTCTTCTGGCACCGGCAGCCGACCGCTCGGCTGCAGTGAGACGTTTGACGTCGGTCGCTACCTCAGGGGGAAGCTCGTAACCCTCCCGAATGCCCGCAAGGCCGGCAGCGAGGATCACTGAAAGCGCTAGATAGGGGTTGCACGCGGCGTCGGCTGCCCGGTACTCGACTCTCACCGAAGACGGCTTCCCCTTCTTGACCGATGGCACCCTGACCAGGGAGGACTGGTTGTTTCGCGCCCACGAAATGTAAATCGGAGCGTCGAAGCCTGCCACGAGGCGCTTGTACGAGTTGACCCACTGGTTCGTCACGGCAGTCAGCTCTGCTGCATGACGAAGCAGGCCTGCGATAAATGCTTGGCCGACCTTTGACAGGGCGCCCTGAGTTCCCGGCTCATGAAAGGCGTTCACGTCGCCTTCGAACAGCGAGACGTGGAGGTGCATGCCCGAACCGTCGTAATTCTCGAGTGGCTTGGGCATGAACGTCGCGTAGATGCCACTCTGAAGGGCCACCTCCTTCACCGTCAGTCGGGAAGTCATGATGTTGTCGGCCATGGTCAGCCCATCGGTGTAGCGCGCGATGATCTCGTGCTGGCTTGGAGCGACTTCGTGGTGGGAATGCTCGATCGGGATACCCAATTGCTCCAGGGCGTTGATCGTCTTTCTTCGGTACTCCTGGGCAACGTCGAGCGGCGTCAGGTCGAAGTAGCCGCCGCGATCCAGCACCTGAGGGTTAGGTCCGTCATCCTCGAAATAGAAGAACTCGAGTTCGGGAGCGGTGTAGAAGGTGTAACCCATCTCCGATGCGCGTTCCAGATTTCGCTTGAGGACGATGCGCGGATCTCCAGAGAACGCCTCACCATCGGGTGTGTAGATGTCGCAGAACATCCGGGCGACCTGCTGTTCCGATCGCCATGGCAACACGGCGAAGGTCGATGGATCGGGCTGGGCGAGCATGTCGGCTTCCTGTACCCGTGCATACCCGTCGATTGACGACCCATCGAAGGTCATCCCCTCCTCGAAGGCGACCTCGAGCTCTGTGGGACTGATGGAGACGGACTTGAGAAACCCCTGAACGTCGGTGAACCAGAGCCTGACAAAACGGATACCCCGCTCCTCGACAGTTCTCAGCACGTATTCGGCCTGTTTGCTCATCGTTCTCGCGTTCCGAATAACTAGGCGCTACGACGACGGGCAGCAAGCCACTTGCGACGAAGGGACTTCCGCTCGTCCTCAGTGGTGCCGGCCCAGATACCGGAACGCTGGTTGGATTCGAAGGCGTACTCGAGACAATTCTTGGCGACCCTACAGACCGCGCAGACTGCCCGGGCACGTTCCACCGCTCTGGATGGTGCGTCCGGGCCAGGGAAGAAGAGGGCGTTGGGGTATCCCCCGCAGGCCGCTTGGTCCTTCCAATCGGCGACGAGGTCTTGGGCGAGACTCAGAGGACCTTGGGTCACACCACGATTGTCGCGGTATGACCCGATCCTGACAAAACGAGCTAGGTCAGATCGTCCCTATCGGGGAGATCCTCGGCGCCTGGCTCGTAGCTTTCCGCGGTGTCGCTCTCTTCATCGTCCTCGCTCGAAGGAGCTGCAGCGGCCACCGCACCGGCAGCGGCAGCATCAGCTCCAGAGGCAGCGTCCCCGGCATTAGTCGCCACACCATCGGCAGTGTCGACAGGCACTTCGACGGGGCGAGTGCGCCCGGTGAAGGCGATGATCAGCAGAAGGATCGTTAAAAGCGCAGCCAGTGCAGCGGCGATCTTGGCGATGATGGTCTCCAACGGCTCGGCGATCAGCTTGACGAAGCCGAATCCGTCGCAGGTGTTGGCGGCGTCACCACCAACCTTGTAGACACCCCGCAACTGCGATATGTCGATGCCACGTGACTCGGCATACTCAGTGACGTTCCCCACGTCGCCAATGTTGATCTGGCTGCCACCGTCGTTGTTTTCGGAGGCCTCCGAATCGAGTGTGATCTGTGCTCCTCCGATCTCGACCCAGATCGTCCACGGGTAGTCATCGAAGACGACCGGCGAGGTGGCTGCCCATTGCAGGCTGCCATGGGGGTCGATCAAGAACGGGTCCTGCTTGCTGGTGTCCGTGACGTTGGTGGTGTCCGGTACCGAGGTTTGTGCCTGTACCTCACATCCGCCGTTGAGTTGTCCGACTTCATTGATGGTGCCGAGCCCGGTTGCGCCCCAGGCGGCCATCGGGATGAGGATGATGAAAGCAACGATCATCGGCCCTGGAGCCCCCACGCGCTTGACACTCAGCAGCACCAGTCCTACGACCCCGATTACGGCCGGCATCAGGAACACCGTGATCTTGTCCAGTGGCCAGACTCCTTGCTGCTGAAGCAAGACTGCCAAGGCAAGTCCGATGAGGGTGCCGAGAATCGCTCCGGTCAGGGGTCGCCCTCTGGCCACGCGAACCTGGATTTCGGCTGGTTCTGCTTGTTCTTCGGCCATCGATACCTCCTAGAGAGACAAGTTAAGCGTGTCTACCGACGAGGTGTCGGGAATACATGGCCCGTCAAGCAGGATAGCCTTGTTGCATGCCCCGCATCCGAGCCGCATCGATTGACGAGCACAAGGCGTTGACGCGAAGCGCCTTGCTACAGGCGGCGCGGGATCTGATTGACGACACCGGGACCGCCGACATCTCGCTCGGCGAGGTTGCCCTGGCCGCCGGTGTCGGCCGAACCACCTTTTATGACTACTTCTCCGATAGGGATGATGTGATCGCCTCACTGGTGGAAGAGGAACTGCCCATTGTGCTGGCAGATCTCATCGAATCCGTCCCCGACGACCTGTCGATTCCTGAGAGACTTGCCGAGTTGGCGGCGCGAACGGTGGAGTTCGTGGCGACCGACCGGGTATTCGGCGTGATCCTCCATCGTGACGCCGGCCGCATGAGCGTCGAGGCCCAGGAGCGGATCGGGGCTTCTCACGGCGAGCTCTCGTCGGAGATGGCGAATCTCTACATGCAGGGTGTAAGCCAGGGGCACTTCAACGCCTTGCCGCCGGCGTTGGCCGGCCAGTTGATCCAGGACACGATCATGGCTGGAGCGCGTGTGTTGATTGCGGCCGGGACTTACGACGAGAAGATCCTCTCCGAAGTCACGCGTGGAGTGCGCACCTTCCTCCTTGGAGGACTCGGGTACTCAAGTCCTTAGGAGTCTGCTGGTGGTGAAGACCTGATCGGCAACTACCCTGTTGTCCCACTGTGTCTTCAACCATGCTCGAGTCAATCTCACAACCCTCAGATCTTCAAGACCTCACCGCCGACCAGCTCGACGAGCTGTGCGAGGAGATCAGGGCTTTCATCCTCGAGAAAGTCTCGAGGACCGGTGGCCACCTCTCCCCCAATCTGGGAGTAGTTGAGTTGACCATCGCCCTGCACCGGGTCTTCGATTCCCCTCGCGACCGTCTCATCTGGGATGTCGGGCACCAGGCATACGTTCACAAGCTTCTCACCGGTCGCGCCGGTCGCTTCGACACTCTGCGCCACACCGGCGGTCTCTCCGGCTATCCGAGTCCGGACGAGTCCGAGCACGACTTCGTGGAGAACAGCCATGCCTCAACCTCTCTTTCCTATGCGCTTGGCCACGCTCTCGCCGGTTATGACGGATGGACCGTGGCCATCATCGGCGACGGAGCCTTCACCGGGGGAATGGCCTACGAGGCTCTCAATCACATCGCGGTGACCAGGCCTGAACGGCTGATCATCGTTCTCAACGACAATGGTCGCTCCTACGCCCCCACAGTTGGTGGACTGGCGGCGTTGGCCAATCTTGCCCACTTCCGGATTGATCCCCGTTATGAGAAGGCGAAACGGACCATCTCCAAGTTGCTTCGCGGCCTGCCGCTGGTCGGTGAGACCGCCGACGAGCTGGCCGGACGCGTCAAGGACGCCGTCAAGCAGATTCTGGAGCCGGCAACCGTGTTCGATGCTCTCAACCTCAAGTACAGCGGTCGGATCGATGGCCACGACATCGCCCTGCTGGAGGAGACGCTGGAAGTCGCCAAGAGTCTTGGCGAGCCGGTCGTGGTCCATGTCGTTACCCAGAAAGGCAATGGCTATAAGCCTGCCATCGAAGACGAGGAGGAGAAGCTCCACGGTGTTGGCTCGTTCGACATCGAGACGGGCCGCGCCCTGAAGTCTGAGCTCAAACTGACCGATGTGGCAGGACGTGCTCTGGTCGACGCCGCTGCGCGACACCCGGACATGATGGGGGTATCGGCCGCAATGATCTCGACAGCGGGGCTCAAGCAGATGGCGCAGCGATTCCCCGAACGTGTCGTCGACACGGGGATCGCCGAGCAACATGCAGTCACATTGGCGGCAGGCATGGCGCTGGCCGGGAAAGAGCCCGTAGTTGCCGTGTACTCCGCCTTCCTGCAACGGGCATTCGACCAGATAATTGCCGACGTCGCACTACATGATCTTCCGGTCACGTTCCTCATCGACCGGGCGGGCATCACCGGTCCCGACGGACCATCTCACCACGGGGTCTTCGATATTTCGTATCTGAGGATGATCCCCAATCTCGTCGTCGGTGCGCCGGCGGATGCGACCGAACTTTGCGCCATGATCGAAACGGCGGCGGATCACGACGGCCCCATCGCCATTCGATATCCGAAAGCAGGGGCGGTGTCGGTGCCATCGATACCGGTTGATCCGCTGACAATCGGTGAGGCGGATCGACTGAGTGATGGCGACGAAGTCCTGTTGATCGCAGTGGGGCGGATGGTGGAGATCGCCGAGAAGGCGGCCGTCGACCTGGGGGAGAAAGGCGTAAGGGCCGGTGTTGTCAATGCCCGTTGGGTCAAGCCTCTCGACACGAGGATCGTCGAATGGGCCGGCGCGGCCGACCGCGTGGTCACCCTCGAAGACGGTGTGGTCGCCGGTGGTTTTGGGGCGGCCGTCATGGAGATGCTGTCTGATGCGGGAGTCACGAAGGACATCACCTGCATCGGAGTCCCCGACGGATTTCTTCCGTTCGGAGCCGTAGGCGATGTCATGGAGTCGGTGGGGATGGACACCGATTCGGTTGTCGAGCGGGTGTTGGGGACCTTGGGCCGCGTTACCTGAGGTAGTTACGCCCATATACGGGCGTAACTACCTCAGGTAACTCCTCCCGATCGGTGCTCTCCTAGCTGATCAATAGCCGGGGATGGCCACCCGGCGTTCGTACCAGCGCAGCATCAGGCTGAGTCCCAGAGTGAGGACGACGTAGATCACCATCAAGACGAAGAACGACTCGCGGAATCGGAAACTCGACCCCGAATAGAGCCTTGCCATCTGGGTCAGTTCGCGAACCGCGAGAACCGACACGAGAGAAGTGTCCTTCATCAGGGCGATCAGGTCGTTCCCCAAAGCAGGCAGCATGTTTCGCACCGCCTGGGGGAGGACGATCTTCCTCATGACCTGGCGGTCGGTCATGCCGAGGGCCGTGCCTGCCTGAGACTGATCGCGCGGCACCGACTGGATGCCGGCGCGGAACACCTCGGCGATGAAGGCCGCATAGAAAAGTGAGAGGGCGATCCCGCCCCGCACGGCCATGGGTATTGCACGACTGGGCTGGTCGATGAGAGAAGCGAAGTCTGGAAGCAGCACCAGCGCCACCGCAAAGATGAAGACCAGCATCGGGATGCCCCGGATGAACTCGATGTAGAGGGCGGCCAGGTTGCTCACCGCCGTCTTCTTGCTGACACGTGCCAGTCCGATGAAAAGCCCCATGAATGTGGCCACGATGAATGACCCGATGGTGAGATAGAAGGTCATCGCGATGCCCTCTATGAGCTTGAGAGGGACCGGAAAGATCCGGGTGAAGGCTTTCTGGTACTCCTCGCTGAAGAGAATGGCGGCGACCATGGCGGCGATGATCGCCAGCAGGCCGGCCAGCCACCATGGGAATTCACGGCTGTCAAACTTGTAGGCCCCCCCGGGGTGGGGAGCTATCAGATCGGCTTCCTGGTCAGCTAGTGAGCTCATGAAGAAAGGTGCGTCAGATCAATGATCTGACGCACCTTAATCTAGTCGAATTGAGGCTAACCAACCTCTTCGATGTCGTCGTATCCCAGATCGAAGTCCACTCCGAACCACTTCACACCGAGAGCATCAAAGACGCCATTGTCCTTGAGCTCCGCGATCGCCTGGTTGACCGGACCCACCAGATCCGAACCCTGCGGGTAGATGAACCCGAGTGGATCGGACTGCAAACCGTCGTCGATCGTCTCGATCCTATCGGCATCCGCACCGATGTAGCCGAGACCGGCGGCGTCGTCGATGATCACAGCATCAACATCCCCGGCGATCAACGCCTGGATTGCAAGGGCGAACTGGTCGAACGCCTGGATCCTGGCGGCGCCGACCAGATCCTCGGCCAACTCGTAGTTGGTCGTTCCCACCTGGGTGGCGACGATGGCGTCAGAGTCGATGAGGGCCTGAGCGCTGGCGTAGCGGTCGTCCCCCTTCTGGACGATGAACTTCTGCTGGACCACCATGTAGGAGTCCGAGTAATCGACGATCTCTTTGCGCTCGTCAGTGATCGAGATGCCGTCTGCCGCGGTGTCCAGATCACCCTGGGCGACCTGGTCGATCACCGCAGGCCATCCGGCTTCGACGAAGTCGGGAGTGCAGTTGAGGAGCTTGCAGATCTCCGTCCATGCGTCGTAGTCCCATCCCTCGCCTTCGGTTCCTCCGAGCGGGATGAAATTGAAGGGCAGGTAGGCGTTCTCGACGCCGACCGTCACCGTGCGACCTTCAAGGTCGGTGAATCCCTCTGCGGCGGTTCCGCCGGAGCTACCGCCACTGTCACCGCAGGCTGCGACGATCAGGGCGAAGACGGCCAGAATCGCTAGTAAACGTGTTTTGTTCTTCATTGGTTTATTGGTCCTCCTGTGAACCGAACTGCAAGCGTATCAAGGCTGGCTCGCCGCTGGCGAACCGAGGGGGGTTGGACTGTTGAAGCGGTTGTGCGACGCACCACCCCGAGAATCGGATTAGTGTCGATCGCTGAGCGTGTGGACCTGGCTTCACGCGCCTTTCGATATACGGAGGAAAGATGAAAATTACCAAGCTCTTGGCGGCATTCGTCGCCCTGATGCTGATACTTGCCGCGTGTAGCTCGGACGATGACGCTGCCGCCACGACCGAGGCGGTTGCTGGCGAAGACGGCGGCGGTGACGGAGACACGGGAGGCAAGCTCGCTGCTGTTATTGCGGCGGACAAGATCGTTTGCGGTGTAAACGATGGCCTGCCCGGATTCGGTGTCGTAGACGACGCCGGGGTGTACAACGGTTTCGACATCGACTTCTGTCGAGTAGTCGCTGCTGGAGTCCTCGGTGATGCAGACAAGGTCGAGTACAAGCCACTTACCGCTGATGTGCGTTTCACTGCCCTCCAGTCAGGTGACATTGACCTACTGATTCGGAACACCACCTGGACCGCCACCCGTGACGGTCAAGAGGGTGCCACCTTCCTGTTCACCGTCTTTTACGACGGTCAGGGAATGATGGTTCCGGCTTCGACTGGATTCACCACTTTGGAAGACCTTGCGGACGCAAATATTTGTGTTCTCTCTGGTACGACCACTGAGTTGAACCTGGCCGCGGTCTTCGGTGCCCGAGGCATCCCGTTCAATAGTGTCGTGTTCGAGGACAACGCCCAGCTCAACCCGGCCTACCAAGAGGGCCAGTGTGAAGGTTGGACTTCTGACGCTTCCCAGCTCGCGGCTTTCAAGTCCGCAATCGAGGGCGAGGGTGGCGAAGATCAGTTCATCATGGCTGAGATCATCTCCAAGGAGCCTCTGGGCCCAGTCGTCTCCGATGGCGACACAGAGTGGGCACAGGCAGTGGAGTGGTCGGTCATGGCGACCGTCCAGGCTTGGGAGTTTGGCCTCGATTCAGGCAACATCGGCAGCTACGCCGGCGACAACCCGAACATCCTGAACTTCATTGGCACGGATAACTTCAACCCCGGTCTCGGACTTCCGTCCGACTTCGCGGTTCAGGTTGTCACCCAGGTCGGCAACTACAAGGAGATATTCGACCGCCATATCCCGGCGATCGGTCTCTCCCTTGAGGGCGGCCCGAACAACATCTGGACCGAAGGCGGTCTGATGTACGTTCCGCCTTACCGCTAGTACGAAAACGATTAAGAGAGGGTGGCCGCAAGGCCGCCCTCTCCATCTTCTAGGGAATGACGACAGAGACTCAAGAACCCCAAGGTAGCGAAGCGGCGCGCCCGCCCTTCTACCGCGATGTCCGCGTTATACGCGTGGTGGGCCAACTGGTCGCCGTAATTGTCGTCTTCGGGATCGCCTATTGGCTGGTCAACAATCTGATCAGCAATATGAACAGGCTGGGTATATCGACGTCGTTCGATTTCCTCTTCGGACCAACAAACACGGCGATTCCCTATCACGAGGAGTTCGCCATACGTTCTCCCGTCTGGCAGATGTCCCTCGTAGGGATCAAGAACACTTTTCTGGCCGCCATTTTCGGGGTCATCCTTGCCTCGGTAGTCGGTCTGATAGTGGGTGTTTCCCGTTTGTCGGACAACTGGCTTGTGGCCCGGCTTGCCACCTTCTATGTCGAGTTCTTCAGGAACATCCCACCGCTGGTCCTCATTATCTTCTTCGGGTTCGCAGTGTTCACATTCGGACCCTTCCCGATCTTCTCAGAGAGCTGGGAGCTCAAGCTCCCCGGCAGCGACGACACCCTCCTGATCATCAACAACGACCGCTGGGGAGTCCCCGGATTCACCGCGACGGGATCGTTGGTTCTCTTCTGGGTGATACTCGCGGCGGGAATTGTCATTGCAGCCTATATGTGGCGCCGACGGACCAAGCACTTTGAACAGACCGGTCAGCCACATCACCGGGTTCTCTGGTTCACCGGTGTCGTAGTTGCCTCGTTGGTTGTCGCATACATCGCGTCTGGCCAGCCGCTTGACGTGTCCTGGCCTGTTATCTCGGAGAACCGGAGACGTGTCGACGGCGGCTTCATCGCCAACTGGGGGTGGATCTCGGTCACGTTTGCTCTCGGCCTCTACACGGCAAGTCATCTCGCTGAGATCATCAGAGGTTCGATCCTTGCCGTGCACCAGGGCCAGTCCGAAGCGGCCAACGCGGTCGCGTTGTCAGCCTTCCAGAGATACCGATTCGTGGTCCTTCCCCAGGCGATGCGTATCGCTTTGCCACCCACTATCAACCAGTACCTCAACCTGGTCAAGAACACATCCTTGGGTACTGCAGTCGGCTACGCCGAGATCACGGCCTTGACCAAGACATCGGTCGGGAACGGTCGGCCCGCCTTCCAGTCATTCATCATTGTGATGGCCGTCTACCTGGTGTTCTCCCTTTCGATCTCGTTGACGCTCAATGTCGTCAACCGCAGACTTCAGTTGGAATCCCGATGACGACCACGGCGCCGGCGCCACCGCAGCAAAGCAGCCTGGACTGGGTCAAGAAAAACCTGTTCCGCAATTGGTGGTCCGGGCTGATAACTGTCGTGTTGCTGCCCTTGACTCTCTATGTCGCGTACCGCGCTTTGCGATTCCTGTTTGTGACAGGGCAGTGGGATGCCGTCCGGGTCAACCTTACGTTGTTCATGCAGGGGACCTTTCCTCGTGATGAGCAGTGGAGACTCATCACTCAGATCATGATCTTCGCCCTTGCGTTTGGTATCGGACTTGGCACTAACTCAGCGGCATCTCGTGACCGCGCAGAGGATGCTGGTCTGGTAGTTGAGCGGGGGAGCGTCGCTGGGACGCTGGCGCGCATGTGGTCTTTGGTTGCCTTCATTGCATTGCTGCTGTTCTTTGCCACCACCGATGATGTCGGCAACTTCATCAATCCTTTTCTCGTTGTCGGCGGCTCGATGGTCATAGCCGGTGCTGGATATCAGGCTCGTCGTCTGCCGAGGCGGTTCCGGAATGTGGGATGGCTCTTGACGATGACCTTCCTGGTCATTGGCTTTCAGACGGTCTCCGGGTTCGATGCCGGTGGTTGGGTGCCATTGGGCATCGTCTATGGGATCTCTGTCTACTCGATAGCACCAGTAGATCGATTCGATGCGACCTGGCTGAGAATCGCACTTCGTCTCGTAGGGGCTGGAGTTGTGGTTCTTGGCATCAGGGCGATCTACGCCGTGGTCGACACACCGGGTATCGGCTGGGACGAGTGGTCCGGTCTTCACCTGACATTGATGGTCTCCGCCATTGCTATCGTGTTGGCATTCCCCCTCGGTTTGCTCCTGGCTCTCGCCCGTCGTTCAACTCTGCCCGCTCTCCGAATGATGGCGACGGCCTATATCGAGGTGATTCGTGGTGTCCCACTGATCACATTGCTATTCATGGGTCAGTTCATCCTCGGATTCATGATGCCGGCGGGCACCCTGCTCTCAGCGATCACCAGGGCAATCGCTGTCATGACGTTCTTCTCTGCTGCGTACATTGCCGAGATTGTTCGAGGTGGGCTCCAGGCCTTGCCCAAGGGTCAGACCGAGGCCGGTCAGGCGATGGGAATGGCGCCGCCGCCGATCATGCGACGAATCATCCTTCCCCAGGCTCTCACCGCGGTGATACCTGCAATGGTCGGACAGTTCATCTCCCTGTTCAAGGACTCGTCGCTACTGTCCATCATCGCCGTCCTCGAGTTCCTTGGTGTCCGCAAGATCATTCATGCCCAAGAAGCATTCCGTGGTGTTGGGATAGCGGAGACGCTTGTCTTTGTTGCCATTGGCTATTGGGCATTCGCCTTTGCCATGTCACGCGAGAGTCAGAGATTGGAACGTAGATTGCGAGTAACCAGATGACAACCGAGCAGAACCCCCAGATCTATTCCGATGCCACCCAGGCTAAAGGCCAGGCAATTATTGAATTGACAGACGTCGACAAGTTCTTTGGCGATTTCCAGGCTCTGGCCGATATCAACATGAATGTCGGTTTGCAGGAGGTGATTGTGGTTATCGGTCCTTCTGGTTCTGGGAAGTCGACCCTGATTCGCTGTATCAACCGTCTCGAGAAGCACGACCGCGGGACGATCGTCGTTGACGGTATTGACCTGTCCGACGACATCAAGAACATCCAGGAGATCCGTCGTGAGACGGGGATGGTGTTCCAGTCTTTCAACCTCTTCCCACATCTGACCGTGATTGACAACATCACACTTGCCCCGCGCCAGGTTCGTCACGAGTCCAAAAAGGATGCCGAGGACAACGCAATGGCTCTCCTCGAGCGCGTCGGCATTCCCGAGCAAGCCCGAAAGTTCCCGGGGCAACTCTCCGGTGGTCAGCAACAGCGTGTGGCCATAGCCAGGTCGTTGGCGATGAAGCCAAAGGTGATGCTCTTCGACGAGCCGACCTCCGCTCTCGACCCTGAGATGATCAAGGAAGTGCTCGACGTGATGGTCGAGCTAGCCGAAGGCGGCATGACGATGATCGTGGTCACCCACGAGATGGGCTTTGCGCGCGCCGTGGCAGATCGTGTGGTGTTTATGTCCGACGGCTATATCGTCGAGGTGGGGACACCGGAGCACTTCTTCACGAACCCGCAGGAAGATCGAACGAAGCTTTTCCTGAGCCAGATCCTGTAGCTAAGGGTGTGCTGTGCACACCCTTAGGCTGATCGGCGATTTAGCCTGTTCCTGCCGTGTCCAGTTCAGCGTTCAAACTCCTCATTATCCTCATAGGTGGTGTCTTTCTTGGCGTCCTGTCGTTCACGCTGTGGAACACGCCAGAGGCTCCGGCCAGCACCAATCCCCTGGTGGCGCTCGATTCCACCACGACCACGGCTTCTCCGACCCCGACGACGACTTCGACCACCACCACTCCTCCAACCACCACCACGACCGTTCCGCGTTCCACCACATCGACTGAGCCTCCGAAGGGGACACTCGTGATTCATGGAACCGGTGACGTCGCAATCGATCCGAGCTATATCCCGGCGCTCAGGTCCAATGGCTGGGACCACGCCTGGTCCGGACTCGAGGGCCTCTTTGTCGACGACGACCTGACTGTGATCAATCTGGAGTGTGTGCCGTCTGATATTGGAGAGCCTCTGAACAAGGCGTTCACTTTCAGATGCCCGACCGAAGCGCTTCCGTCGCTCAGTGTCAACGGAATCGACGTTGCCAACATGGGTAACAATCACTCCGGAGACTTCGGCAAGGATGCCCTGGTCGATGGGAGGGCCCAACTCCTGGCGGCTGACGTCGCGGCCGTCGGGGCCGGCAAGGACCTAAGCGAGGCAGGTCAAGCCGCTCTCTTCTGGGTCAAGGGCTGGAAGATTGCGGTGGTTGGTTTTGGGGGTGTGGCTCCTAGCCCGAGTTGGTACGCGACGGAGGACAGTCCAGGGATGCGCAGCGGAGACCACCTCGATCAGATGGTGGAAGCCGTGGCTGCTGCCAATAAGATTGCCGACATAGTGATCGTGACCATTCACTGGGGGGTGGAGCTCGACACCACACCCAGGGCTGATGACATCGAATATGCCAACGCGATGATCGAGGCCGGGGCGGACATCATTTTCGGTCATCACCCGCATCGGATGCAGCCTCTAGATATGGTGGACGGAGCGGCTGTCTTCTGGTCGCTGGGCAACTTCGTGTGGCCCCACAACTCGATTCCAAGTGCTACTACAGCGGTGGCCCGTGCCGTCGTCCACCCCGACGGAACCATCGAGGCGTGTCTGATCCCGGCATTCATCGAGACTCATGGCCGCCCTGTCCTCAGAGGAGAGCCGGAGTGCGGTCCGGGGCTCTAGACACGTCAAAATGATGGAGGGGCGCACCGGCCCTCTCATCGTGACTGTGGTCTTTGGCGTGCTTGTTGGATCGATAGCGTTCTTCTTGATTGCGGATGACGACGGTGTGGGCACAGCAGGCTCCCCTCCTTCAACCACCGTCGCTTCGGTTGATGGCGATGTGAGCACCACCACAATCCCCATCCCCCTCACCACAACGATCCCGCCGACAACCACTACCTCTGAGATCCTCGTCAGAGAGCCGGACACTGTTCCAGGCTGGAGCGTCGGCGAGCCTTGGGGCACGAGGCCGGGGTTGACCATGTTCCGCGGCAATCCCACTCGGACGTATTACGGGACCGGCCCCCTTTCCGCCGACCCGTCACAGCAATGGAAATATCCGGGTGTTCCAATGTGCAGCACTTCAACGTCGGGCGGCGAGTCGAAGGTCTGGTGCGGGATGGGCTGGACCGGTCAGCCTGTGGTCTACGAGCGTTCCGACGGTGTCACCGAGCTCATCTTCGGAGCGTACGACCGGGCTGTTCACTTCGTCGATGCTGAAACGGGTGAGGAAACCCGCACCAGTTTCGAGACAAACGACATCATCAAAGGGAGCGTGACCATCGATCCCGACGGTTATCCGCTTCTCTATTTCGGCTCACGTGACAACAAGCTTCGAATAGTTGCTCTCGATCGCGGTAACCCGGAGCAGATGTGGTCGATTGACGCCAACGCCGTCAACGGGATCTGGAACAACGATTGGGATGCCAACCCGGTGATAATCGATGACATTCTCTACGAGGGTGGCGAGAACGGCTGGTTCTTTGCCTTTGAGCTCCACCGTGAGTACCTGGGCGACGGGCTGGTCAACGTGGATCCGCACATGCTTTTGGCAATTCCGGGATACAACGACGAGCTGCTGAGAAAGTCGGGCCGCAACGTGTCAATCGAGAGTTCTGCGGTGGTCTACGAGCAGCGTGTCTACTTCGGCAATTCGGGGGGCAGAGTTCTCGGCCTCGATGTCTCCAATATTCGTGACGGGAAGGCTCCGGTGGTTTTCGACTACTACGCAGGTGGTGATATCGACGCAACTATCGTCATTGATGAGGACGGCTTCCTCTACGTCTCCATCGAGCATGAGCCTTCGCAGATGGAGTCTGTCGAACGCGACCACAACAAAGAGGTCGGGCAGTTGATCAAGCTCGACCCCTACACCAGCGCCGAGCCACGAATCTGGGGGATCGACCTCACGTCGGGGGCCGATGACACAGGAATCTGGGCGACGCCGGCGCTTCATGAGGGCTTGCTCTACGTGAACACCCACTCCGGTGATCTGATCGCAGTAGAGACCAACACAGGTGAGATTGTCTGGAGCGACGGAGTTGGCTGGCACTCCTGGTCATCACCCTCGGTCGTCGATGACACCCTGATTGTGGCTACCTGCACTGGGGAGTTGCGGGGCTACTCGCTCGCCAACCCGAGGTTGCCGGTGAGGGAGTGGACGATCGAGGTCGGCGAGTCCTGTCTGGAGGCAACCCCCGCCATCTGGAATGGCACCATCTATCTCGGATCCCGCGACGGCTTCATGCGAGCGTTCCGCTAACGGGCATGGCACCCGTATCATCGCCGACCAATGCGATGGCTGTCAGTGTTCCTGTGGTTGGTGGTTGTCGCATGCTCGGCGACTACGGTCGAGACAACTGACACCACTCCTGCCGTCGCGACTACAACGACGACCGAGCCGATCACGACCACTACCAGGGCAGCTGCGATCGATGAGTGTCCGCCCGCCCCATACGAAATCGGGTTCCTCCCTTTCGGTGTCGGGGGGGATGGTCTGAGAATGGAGGGAATCGATCCCGATGTGTGGACTTCCGTTGGCGGCACCCAGACGACCTTTTTCGGCCGGACCGACGGAACGGTGGCGATTGCCATGATTCGGGGCACCCTGCCGGCAGTGGACTGGCCGGCGGACAAGGGTGAGGTCGAGATCGACGGCACCCGGGCGGCGGTGGGACCACACCCTGGTGGTACGTGGGTTGCAGGCTGGTTTGAGGCCCCGGGGGAGCGTTGCGACGTCTACACGATGGTCTTCTACCCACCCTGGAACCCGCAGGACGTTGAGGATGTCCTTCTCAGCATGAATCGCGTCGGAGGCTGAGGCGACCTTCAGTTGAGGTGCTCGGGGTTGTGGGAGAGGCCCTTGCGATAGGGCCTCTCCGCGTTGGCATCGGTTAGGTGTTGGTCTCGTCGCTGGAGGCTTCCTTGAAAAGTTCGCCGATTGCGGCAACTGAGCCAAGGACACCGGAGGTGTCCAGCGGCAGGAATATCTTGGTGGCCTTCCCGTCGGCCACTCCTTCGAGGGCCTCCATGTACTTGATGGCAAGGAGGTCCGGTGTCGGATTTCCGTTGTGAATGGCCCCGAACACCCGCTCGATGGCCTGGCCTTCTCCCTCGGCCACTGTGAGCTTTTGGTACTTCTCGGCGTCGGCCACTCGCTTGATCGCTTCGGCCTGCCCCTCTGCCTCGAGTATCTGACTCTGCATTACTCCCTCGGCAGTGAGGATCGCCGACCGCTTCTCGCCTTCCGCCTCGGTGACGGCGGCTCGCCGGTCGCGCTCCGCCTTCATCTGACGATGCATGGCGTCCGTCACGTCTACTGGCGGCTCGATCCGCTGGATCTCGACACGAACTACTCGAACACCCCATTTATCGGTGGCGTCGTCGAGGATCTCACGAAGCTTGCTGTTGATGATGTCGCGTGAGGTGAGAGCCGAGTCGAGGTCGAGATCACCGATTACGTTTCTCAGGTTGGTCTGCGCCAGCTTGGTGATTGCCAGGATGAAGTTCCCGACGTTGTACGAGAGCTTTACCGGGTCCGTCGCCTCGTAATAGATCACCGCGTCGACGGTGACCACCACATTGTCCTTTGTGATGACCTCCTGTGGTGGAACGTCGATCACCTGCTCGCGCATGTCCACTTTCGTCAGCCGCTTGATGAACGGCATGACCCAGCGCAATCCCGAGCCGACCGTCTTGTCGTACCGGCCGAGGACCTCGATCAGACCCTTCTGATAGGGTCGGACCACCTTGAATCCGGCGGCCGCGATGACGATCAACGCCAGAGCGAGGATCCCAAAGAGTGCAATTACTCCTGCCATGTTCTCTTCCTTTCTAAAACCTGACTCGTTGTCAGTTTTCCAACTGCTCGACTACCAGTCGAGCTCCTTTGACTTCTCTCACCACCACTTTTTTCCCTACTTCGATAGGCGTAGAGGCTGTGGCGCGCCACTCCTCATGGAGTATGCGAACCATTCCTGCTCCAGTCTGTGGGTCAAGTCTTTGAAGGACCAAGCCCTCGGAACCGACCCAACGGTTTGCCCCGACTCTGGGTTGCTCGCCCTCGTCCTGACGACCGATGTAGCGGCGGAGAAAGGCCAAGGAGAAGATGGATACGCCAAAGAAGACCAACCACTGCGCCAGAATCGCGGCGTTCAGCCACGCCAGGATGGCTGCCGCTGCCGCCCCGACGGCAAAGGGAAGCAGAAAGAAGCCGGCCGTGAAGATTTCGCCGATCCCCATCACGATTGCGAAGATCGTCCACAACCATCGCCAAACCTCGTTGTCCATGTTGTACCTCCTTATTCGGCAGCTGGGTCGGTCCCGTCGGGAATCCCTTTGTTGCTTCGTTTCCCCGACATTACGCCTGCCAGCTTCGACATCGCACAGATGCTGGCTTGCTCAGTCGTCGTTGCCCTCGCGGTCATGTCCTGTTTCTGATGTCGGGAGAGAAGAAGCCATCATGACCCAGTCCTGGAACGTCTCGCTTTCTCTATCTAGATCTCCTCCGAGAGGTAGGCGTCGCGCATCCACCTGCTACTCGGACTCTCCGACTCGTCGTTCGCTCGCCCGGTGAAGAGAGTCGTTCAGCAGGACCTTGCCGACCCGATAGCAACAGCCATCCTGGAGGGTCGGTTCGGCGAGAACGACTCGCTCAAGGTGTCGGTGTCGGGGAACGAGCTCGAAATCAGTTGATCAAGTGTTGTTGGTCACTTCGATCGGCGAGTCGAAGTAGGTACGTGTCGTCGGGTATGCGAAGCTGACCGCTGGCTCACCGCCGACTGCGTCGAGGATACTTCTCCAGAGTGTCGACTCGACCATTCTTCGCTGGCGGACGTTGACAAGGTAGCGACCGATGAGGGTGACGCCATGGTCGTCGACACGAATGAATACGTCTGAATCGAGCTCGCCGATGGTGAGCCGGTAGTCGCGGGCGGTTTGCCATATTCCCTCGCTGGCCTCCTCTTTTGCTTCGGGGACCGCCGTTCGGATCGCCTGTCGCAGAAGCTGCTCGCCGCGTTCCCAACTCGACTCGAAGGTGACCGTGAAACCTATCTCTTCCCAGATATATTCAAACCCTTCCGTGTAGTTGGCCAAGTCGTCGGTGAAGACCACACCGTTGGGAACGTGGACGAGTCTTCCGGTGATCTGGTCACCTTCGACCCAGTTACCGACCTCCATGAGCGTGAACCTGAAGAGTCGGACATCGGCAACGTCGCCGCGTCGCCCAACCACTTCGATTCGATCGCCCACTTGAAAAGGCTTCCTGGTCATGATGTAAGCCCATCCCGCCATGTTCTTGAGAAGATCGCCGAGCGCTATGGCGATGCCGGCGGATAGAAGACCGAGGAACGTTGTCAGCGAGTCAAACGCATCGACCCAGATGAAGAGAAGGCTGATGAGCGCAGTGACGGTGATAGCTGCGTTGGTGAGCTTGGTAGCCCGGTACTGAGATTCGACGTCTCCCAATTGTGGACGAAGCCATCTCAGGATGGCCCAACGAAGGATGATGAGGCCAACGAGCAGGACCACGGACAACATGATCTGCTGCATGGTTCGATCAGCGATCCCGAGCGCCTCGGCAAGCCATTCCATGTGTTGATTATCGGCTGTTCCGGCCTTGGTGCCGGGGATTGTCGGGGAGATGGATCCAGGCGGTCAGGAGCCCGGCATCCAGACCAGGGTCCCGGGGTGGAACTGACTCCAGGCGAACCAGAACGCCTGGTGAGCGGTCAGCTCGATCCCGTCCGGGGCGAACACCCGGATTCCGTCGGTGAGTCTTACAACTACGCCTTCAAACTCGATCTCACTATCGCCGGCCAAGACGTCCTGAGCGGAATCGACTGGGAAGGCGATTGGAGTGCCATCTGGAGCGATTACCCCAACCACGGATTCCATGGTCGAGAGCCGCGGATCGACGTTTCCGACCGGGAAGATGGGGCCGAACGCGTCCCGGCTGCCAAGAGGGTTGTCGCGGTACACCCTGGCTATTCCACCATCCTCGGCGAGGATCTTGGTGTCCGGATGTGCTTCCTTCCAATCTCCCCAGGTCGAGCCGACGACTGACACCTGCTCGAGAACAACACCGGCTTCACCCAGGGGACCCGTCAGGGCTTGACCGGTGAAAGTGTCGAACATCGATCCGGTCGTCAAGTCATACATCACCTTGTTCGACCTCGACAACAATCCCGAAGTACGAAGAACGACCCGGTCGGTGCCCTCGACGTTGTCGGTCACATACGCCTGCGCAGAGCCACAAAGAGTGCAGTAGGGGATGCCCAGGTCGCGGCCACCAAGTGTGATATTCACCATCTCGTGAACTTCCATCTGGTGTATGGGCAGTGCCAATGCCTCACTGTTGACAACAACCCCGAAGACGACCCTGTCGTCGGCGTACCAACTACCACCGGCTGCATCTGTGGTTTCGGGGTTGTCGAGAGACGGGATGCAATTGCAGGGGCCGTTGTCACCTAGCGGTCGTTCGTCTGCGATCACGCCGCCCCATGTGATCAGACGCCAGTCGACGCCATGATCCTCGTCGAAGAAATTCTCCCAGACTGAGTCCACAGGTGTGTAGATCTGACGTTTCACATCGGTATAACCGTCCCATGCGGGCATGTCCCAGGCGATGAGATTGTCGAGAGCCCATTTGAAGTCGACACGGGTCGGTACGTACTCGATTCCGGTGAGTTGGGTGAACGCCCAGAGCAGCTCATCGCGATTCGGGCCGGTCTGATAGAAGCGCATGAGGTCTGCGATTGCCCAGGCGGCCCTGATGTCCCCGCCTTCGACGACTTGCAGAAGGTTGGAAGCGTCAAACTCCCTGGTGTAGATCTGGCTGAGGAGACGTTCGAGCCCCTCCTCTGTTGTCGGATCAAGCGGACCACTCGGAAAATCCGGCGCAGATGCAAAAGTTGGGCGTGGGCCAGCTTGGGTTGTGGTCGTGGAAGGGCCGGGTGGGTTGTCCTCGTCGATCGTGTTCGGCGAGCCGGCGGTGTCCGTCGAGTCGGTGGTGGTAACGGTTCCTGTGGCACAGGCGGTTACCATGGCGAGAACAAGGGCACCGGACCTTCTCATCTCGGCAAGGTAACCCAGGGTCGGGTTTAGTTGTGCCTGACCTGTTTCGTTCGAGATGCCAGGCCCCCGCATGGGCCTCATTCGCTCGGTGGTCCAACGAACCTGAGGTAGTTAGACCCATATACGGGTCTAATCGCTTCCGGAATCCGAGGCCACCTAAAAGGGTTGACGACTGAGGCCGGTGACGTCTGAGGTGTATCTCTCGCCGGTCTGCACCGAAGGCGTCAGCTGCGCCCGTCCTCTTTCTCCACCCGGAATCTCGATATCTACCACGAGCGCCTTGCCGGCGACAGCGGTGCCGATCAGGGTCTGAAGTGCACCCTTCCAACTGCCCATTTCGGAGTCGGTCTCCAGAGCGGCCAGTCCGGTGGTGAGCAAGATGCCGTCGTCACCTAGGATCCGCACCGGCCCGCTGTAGCTGTCGGCCATTACTTGCCTTGCCCGTACATCGGTCGCACCTGGCTTCTGAGAAGGATCTCATGACGGTAGGACCGCTCCAGATCCTCCAGCCGTCTCTCGGATTCCTCCTCCATCTCGTCGAGCTTGTCACGAAGCCGGTCGAGCTTCTTCTTCAGTCTCCGGTTGTCTTCTTGAAGGGCGATCACACGCTTTACCCCTTCGAGATTGAGACCCTGACTGGTGAGTTCCTGGATCAACTGGAGCTGCTCGATGTCCTCCTGTGAGTACCGCCGGGTGCCACCCGGTGTCCGGAACGGGTCGAGCAGACCCCTGCGCTCATAGATGCGCAAGGTTTGGGGATGCATCCCGGCGAGCTCGGCTGCTACCGAGATTACGAAGACGGCTCTTGTGGTCTCAGTCATTGATCTGGCTCTCCAATCATCTCAGATGATCCCGGATTTCGTCGGATTCGAGGGCGGCGAGCTCTTCGAGAAGCTTCTTCTCGGCGCGGGAGACTTTGTTGGGCACGGCGACCTGAACCGTTACCAGGAGGTCTCCTGATCGGCCTCGCTCCGGGGCTATCCCCTTGCCTCGTACCCGAAAGGTCTTACCGGTTGGTGTGCCCGCCGGCACCTTCACCTTGACACCCCCATTGAGGGTCGGCACATCGATCTTGGTGCCGAGGGTGGCTTCGGTGTAGGTGATCGGGATAGTCAGGGTGAGGTCGTTGCCTTTGCGGCCAAAGGTCTGACTCGGGGCGACGCGGAGACGGACTAGCAAGTCGCCCGAAGGCCCTCCATTGGCTCCGGGACCGCCCTTGCCTCTCAACCGCAGGGTTGAGCTGTCACTGACACCCGCTGGAACCTTCAGCTTCACCTCCCGAGTCTTGTTCTCTGATCCACTACCGCGACACGTGTTGCATGGCGTCTCGATCAATTGACCGGCCCCTCGACATTGCGAGCACGGCTGGGAGAAGGAGAAAACCCCTTGGTTTTGGGCGACGACTCCGCGACCTCCGCAAGTGGGGCACGTGGTTACCGACGTTCCCGGTTCGGCCCCGACGCCGCCACAGCGCGAGCAGGTTGTGGCTCCTCTCACCTTGATTGCTGCGGTGGTGCCATGGGCGGCATCATCGAAACCGATCGTTAGGTCGGTCTGAAGGTCGGCCCCGCGGGATGGGCCACCTCGCGACCCGGAGCCAAACCCGAAAAGATCACCGGCTCCCCCAAATCCACCAAGAAGATCCTGGATGTCCTCGACCCTGACTTGCTGCCCACCGAATCCACCGGGTTGGCCCCCAAAACCCTGAAAGCCTCCCGGTCCGGCGACCCGACGGACCTGGTCGTACTCCTTGCGTTGCTCGGCGTTGGAGAGCGTGGAGTATGCCTCGGAGATCTCCTTGAACCTCTCCTCGGCTTTAGCGTCACCAGCGTTGGTATCGGGGTGATACTTCTGTGCCAGCTTTCGATAGGACTTCTTTATCTCTTCGGTGGAGGCCTCGTCGGACACATCAAGAGTCTTGTAGAAGTCTTTCTCGATCCAATCTCGGTTCATTCCCTTCCTTCCAGTACCACGAGTGCCGCCCGAACCACCCTTCCGTTCAGCCGGTAACCGCGGCGTAATTCCTGTGAGACATAAAGCTGACCACTCCCGGCAGGTGCTCCTGCCGGCTCGTGAATCTCAGGATCAAAGGACTCCCCGAAGGTTGGGATCACCTCCAGTCCAGCAGCCTCGAGAGCGTTGAGAAGCTGGCTTCGAGTGTTGATCATCCCGGAGTAGAGCTGTTTTTCCGCTTCGGTATTGGCTTCTGTTGCGAGGGCGGCGTCAAACGTGTCGAGCACAGGTAGGAGACCCTCGACGACCCTTTCGGTCGCCCGCTCGTGCATGACGGCCTGATCGCGTTGAGATCTCTTTCGGTAGTTGTCGAAGTCGGCGGCCACCCGCTTGAGGTCGTCGAGATATGTGGTTGCGTCATCCCGGGCTGTGGCAACCGCAGATAGCAGCAATGCAATGGCGTCATCTTTGTCGTCCGGTAACTCCAGACCCAGGGCGTGTGGGTCTGCGGCGGTGGTTCGTTGCTCTGCGGGCAACAACCGGTCAACTCCTCCAGTGCTCGAGTCGTCGTCCTCGGAATCAGTCCCAGTGGCCTGGTCGGCTCTGAGATCACTCATCCTCGTCAACTATTTCTGCCTCGACTATGTCTTCGTCCGAAGCGTCGTCGTCAGCCTCCGGCTCACCGGCCCGCTCGGCCGCTGCCTGCTGGTAGAGACGTGTGGCCATTGCCTGGCTCGCCTGAATGAGCTCATCCATCTTGGAACGGAGCGCTTCGGTTTCGACGTGCTCGTCGGCGAGTGTCTCCTTGAGCTCCGCCAAAGCGGTCTCCACGCTCGACTTCTCGTCCTCGGTCATCTGCTCACCCTGTTCCTCGATCAACTTGTCGGTTTGATGGACGAGTTGCTCGGCCTGGTTCTGGGTCTCCACAGCCTCCCGACGCTTGGCGTCTTCCTCGGCGTAGGCCTCGGCATCGTCGACCATTCGGTCGATGTCGTCCTTGGCGAGAGCGGTACCACCTGTGATGGTCATCTTCTGCTCTTTGTTGGTGGCCAGGTCCTTTGCGTGAACATGGACGATGCCGTTGGCGTCGATGTCGAAGGCGACTTCGATCTGGGGGATTCCCATTGGGGCCGGCGGGATTCCGGTGAGTCGAAACTTGCCCAGACTGTTGTTGTCGGTGGCCATTGTTCGTTCACCTTGAAGCACATGGATCTCGACTTCAGGCTGGTTGGCGTCGGCTGTGGTGAATATCTCAGAGCGTTTCGTCGGGATTGTGGTGTTTCGCTCGATCATTCGAGTCATGACCGAGCCTTTGGTCTCGATGCCGAGCGTGAGGGGGGTTACGTCGAGCAGAAGGATGTCTTTGACGTCGCCCTTGAGCACGCCGGCTTGGATCGCGGCTCCCGCGGCGACGACTTCATCCGGGTTGACACCCTTGTGCGGATCCTTTCCCGTCAGCTTCTTGACGAGTTCCTGTACCGCCGGCATGCGTGTCGACCCACCCACCAGCACAATGTGATCGATCTCTTCGACGGGCACGCCACCATCCTTGATCACCTGCTCGAAAGGCCGTCTGGTCCGTTCGAGGAGGTCCTCGGTGAGTTTCTGGAACTCGGAGCGACTCAGCTTCTGTTGGAGGTGGAGAGGGCCGGCATCGGTGGCCGTGATGAACGGCAGGTTCACTTCGGTCTCGGCGACAGTCGAGAGCTCGATCTTGGCCTTCTCGGCAGCCTCTTTCAGCCGCTGGAGCGCCATGCGATCCTGAGCGAGGTCCACGCCGTTGTCATTCTTGAAAGTCTCGACGAGCCATTCGATGACCTTGTCATCCCAGTCGTCGCCGCCAAGATTCGTGTCGCCTGATGTGGCTTTGACCTCAAAGACTCCGTCGCCGATCTCGAGGACCGATACGTCAAAGGTCCCACCACCCAGGTCAAACACCAGGATCGTGTGATCGGTCTCCTTGTCGAGACCGTAGGCCAACGACGATGCCGTCGGTTCGTTGATGATTCGCAGGACTTCGAGACCCGCGATCTGGCCGGCTTCCTTCGTCGCCTGCCGCTGAGCGTCGTTGAAGTAAGCGGGAACGGTGATGACAGCCTCGGTGACCGTCTCACCCAGGTAAGACTCTGCGTCCCGCTTGAGCTTCATGAGAATGCGGGCCGAGATCTCCTGGGAGTTGTACTCCTTGCCGTCGATATCGATCGACCAGTCGGTGCCCATGTGTCGTTTGATGGAGCGAACGGTGTGGTCGGGGTTGGTGATCGCCTGACGTTTGGCAACCTCGCCAACGAGGACCTCTCCGTCCTTGAACGAGACGATGGAAGGGGTTGTGCGGGCGCCCTCGGCATTGGCGACGATGGCGGGCTCGCCACCCTCGAGGACGGCGATGACGCTATTCGTGGTGCCGAGATCGATCCCTACAGCGCGTGGCATTGTTTACTGAACCTCCGTGTCATTGAGTTGAGTTACCAGAGATTCTACAACTTGAGTCGGGTATTGTCACATTTATTGCGCTATATCTGTCTGACCTGGGGTGTCAGCTGGCCAGACTCTTGATGTACTCCACCAGATCCCCGACTTCAAACTCGGTCAGCGAGTCTCCATAATCCGGTGGCATGATGTTGTCGAAGCCGACGACCACCTGGGAGCCAGGGTCGAGAATCGAGTTCGTCAGGTAGACATCGTCAGCGATGACGACTTCGCCCGTTTGAAGAGGACGACTCGACCCGGCGAGCCCTTTCCAGGTCGGACCCGAGCCCGGTGAGCCATCGGTTGTGTGACATGCCAGACATCCGGTGCTGCCGGCGATGATTTCGCCGCGTACCACGGCGTCTGGATCCACCGTGATCGGTGCCGTCGTGTCGGTGGTTCCCTCGCCGAGGGTCCCGCCGCTGAACAAGAAGAGCGCCAGCCCAAACCCAACGATAATGATTAGGGCGAAGACGCCCTCGACCCAACTTCTCATAGGCCAGAACCGTAGACATCGTCGTAACCAAAACGCGCCCCTATCTCGAACCTCACCTCTCAGGGTGACTTTGACACGCCGAAACGGGGTCACGATTGTCCGACTCTCGACAGTTGGGCATAAATGGACGGGCAGACGACATTTATCTCTATGACGGTTCCAACGGAGGACACATGGACAGCATCGATTTCGCCCTTCTGCTGCTGAGGTTGTGGGCAGGCTTGGTGATCATTGCCCACGGCGTCAACCATGGCCGGAGTCTCGAGGGCACGGCCAACTGGTTCGCGAAAGTTGGTTTCAAAGCTCCTCGCTTGAATGCTTTCATCTCATCTGCGATGGAGATCACCGTCGGGCTCGCCCTCATCTTCGGGCTGCTTACGTCGGTGGCGGCCGCAGGGCTGGCCGCGATCATGTTTGTTGCCTTCTGGTCGATTCACCGCTTCGTCGGGTTTTTCGTGTTTCACCGCCCCGATGAGGGGTACGAGTATGTGGCGACCCTTGCTGTCATAGCCCTTGCCCTGGCGATGATCGGACCTGGCTCGGCTTCGGTGGATGCCGCCCTGGATCTCGACGAAACCCTGTCCGGAGCGGTTGGCGCCGGCATCTTCGCCGCCGGGATATTGGCCGCCATCGGCCAGTTAGCAACATTCTGGCGCAAGCCTGACAACGAGGAGGAAACGAAAGCATGACCCTGAAGCAACTGCCCTCTCATCTCGCGGAGACGAGAGACTCGCTTCATCAGCTAGCCTTCTTCGTCCTGGGTCCGGCCCGCTACCAGGCAATAGGACGAATGGGGCTCCAGGGCGCCCCGGGCGGATTCGGAACACCGGAGTTCGATGGTCGTGTCGCCCGGATCGAGGGTGACCAACTCGTGCATAGCCAGGATGGCAACGTCGCCACCCAGGCAATAACAAGTGTTCGTGAGGCCGCTGAATTCTTCGGCAATGAATACGAGGTCGAGTGGTTCGCAGACTTTCACGATCCCCTGACGGCTTCTGATCCCGATGCCCAACTCCCGGTGAGCCAGGAGGCCAGCCTCGCCATTGGCGACTGGTTCGATTTCGGGTTCACCGTGCTCAACGATTTGAGAAGTCATGGTGTTGAGGGAGATGACGTCTCCGAAGTGCAGCTCTGGCCCGAGCATTTCGACCCGGCCACCGAGATGGGTGACTATGAGAAGGGACAGCGAGCTAGCTATGGGGCCTCACCGGGAGATGGAGCGAATCCGGAGCCCTATCTCTATGTGGCGTCCTGGTCTGACATCGATCGATCCAACGCCTACTGGAACAGCACCTCGTTCAACGGGTCGAGTCTGGCCTATGAGGAGTTGAGGATGGGAGATGACCCACACGGGAAAGCACTGGAGTTCCTACTCGAGGGCCACCGCATCCTCCACCCTGGTTGAAACCAGTGACTCGACGAATCCCTCCGCGGCGACACGTACGAGCCTGATCGTCTCGTCATAGCCCTCATCGGGCCCGCCGTAGGGGTCGGGGATCTCATCCTCGGCTGAGGTCGTATCGTACGTTCGGAACAGTCGCATCCTGGCCTGTGTCTCCAGCGAGGGGGCTATCGCCATGAGATCTCTCAGATTGGACCGATCCATTGCAAGGATCACGTCATGACGATCGAAATCGAGACTGTTCACCTTTCTGGCACGTCCTTCGATGGTGAGGCCGGCTCGTTCGCCTGCCGCAATCACCTGGCTGTGGGGCGGCTCACCGATGTTCCACGATCCGGTGCCGGCAGAGTCGACCTGGCAGTCGACTCCACGAGCCAGGGCCACCTCGTTGATCGCCGCTTCTGCCGAAGGAGACCTGCAGATGTTTCCGGCGCAGACGACCAGCACTCTGAGTGTCACGTCTGAACCTCAGTTCTGAGCCGTTCTTCGGCAAGGCCCAGATAGTCGGCGTCGGTGTCGAACCCGACGTAGTGCCGTCCCGCGTTGGCTGAAGCCACCGCAGTAGTGCCGGAGCCGAGAAACGGGTCGAGTATGAGGTCGCCTTTGTAGGTGTACAACTCGATGAGGCGACGCGGCAGTGCGATCGGGAACGGGGCAGGATGCCCCACCTTGGTAGCGCTCTCCGGTGGAATCTCCCATACGTCGATGGTGGCTTGAAGAAACTCTTCGGTTTCGATCGTTGCCTCGTGGGGTAAGCCTTCTGCCTCACGCGTTGCCCGTTTGACTGCACGATCGAAGCGACCTTTTGAGGCGATTATCACCCTCTCGCTGATATCCCGCAGAACCGGGTTCTGGGGTGACCGATACGAACCCCACGCACAACTCCCGCCTGCGCCCTTTGCCTTCTGCCAGATCACTTCACCCCTGAGAAGCATTCCCAGGTCGTCTTGGAGGATGGAGATGATGTCGGCGGAAAGTGAGCGGTACGGCTTTCGTCCCAGATTGGCAACGTTGATGGCCATGCGGCCACCCGGCTCGAGTTTGTGCAGAGATACCGCAAACACGTCGTGAAGCATCTCGAGATACTCGACGTAGCTCGACGGAGTATTCCCAGCAGCCATGTCGGTCTCGTATTCCTTGCCTGCGAAGTAAGGCGGGGATGTGACCAGCAGGGCAACCGAGCGATCGGCAACCTGGCTATCGCTCATGTCTCGTGCGTCGCCGTGAAACAGCCGATCGAGGGCGGAGGGCGATTCGACCCGCTCGTCCCCGGATATGATCGGCGGGCCGAATCGCTCATAGAACGCAGTGGCGTCGTGTGACTCGCGCTTGCCCGACCCAAACTCCGATGTGGCTGTTGCCAGCCTTTGCCTCGCCATCGGGATGAAGATACCCCTCCGTTACGGATGTGCCGTGGAATGCGATCGCGGCTTCAATGGCACGACACCATGCCCGTCGAGATTCCTGATGATCGCCCACGCCTGACAACCCGGCTTCGCGGCGGCTCTGAGGTGCTGCTAAGCCCCCTGGGCGCCGAGGACAGTGATCTCATCGAGGAAGGTCTCGGACACCTCTCGGTCGAGAGTCGGTATGCCCGGTTTGGTCAGGGTGTAGGTCATCTGAGCCATAGTGAATTGCAGTATCTGACCAATGTCGATCAGCGAACTCATGTTGCCTGGGGGGCGGCAGTCGATGGTGAAGTCGCCGGCGTCGGGCGCTACATCTGGATCGCCGAGATCGGATGTGCCGAGATAGCCGTCACCGTCGTCGATGAGTTTCAGCATCGGGGCCTGGGGACATTGCTGTTTGAAGCCCTCACCGCAATTGCCCGCGCCGACGGCTTGGAGGCGTTCTGTTTTGTGATCGTTCCCGACAACAGACCGGTGCTACAAGCACTGCAACGATTGGACGTCGAGCTCACCCTGTCGGACAGTCTTCTCGAAGGCAAACTTACTGTTGCCGATCTACCCGCAGGCGTGCATGACACAGAGATGATCTCCGTGATGAATCAAGTGCGTAGCAAACCCGGGCGTTAGCGACAGACCACTAGCTCTGTTCGCCCTCATCGAGGTCGAGTGAAGCGGAGTTGACGCAATATCGCAGACCCGTCGGATTGGGACCGTCGTCGAATACGTGGCCGAGATGCCCGCCGCACTTGGCGCAATTGATCTCCGTGCGGACCATTCCGAAGGTCGCGTCGTCTTTCTCTTTGATGTTGTTGGGATCGAGTGGCTGAAAGAAACTAGGCCAGCCCGATTCGGACTCGAACTTGGCATCACTGGAGAAGAGCTGCTCTCCACACCCGGCGCAGCGATAAGTCCCCTGAGTCTTGGTGTCCCAATATTCGCCGGTGAAGGCTCTTTCAGTGCCGCCCTGACGCAATACCTGATATTGATCGGATGTCAACTTGTCCCGCCAGGCGGCGTCGTTGTCGGGCATCTCACTCATGGGCACCTCTCATTCACCACCATTCAAACCCAAGTGAGCCTCTAATCGATCAACGAAGGTTCCCTGGGCCTCGCTCAGCTTGGTTCTAGCCATCATGGGCGTCATCCATTCAACGCGGTCGATCTCCGGAAAAAGGCGACCATGCATTTGGAACATACCGGGATCCAGGGCAATGGGGTCAAAGTCACGTGCTACCGCCCATGCCACGACCACCTTGCGAGAACGGAGAACGGTTTCGCCCAAAGATAACCAATCACCGATTGGCGCCGGCCAGCCAGTCTCCTCCTCGAACTCCCGTATCGCTGTTTGCTGGTCGTCTTCCCCTTCTTCAACCATGCCCTTCACAATCGACCAGGCGCCCTTGTCGCGTCCCGCAAAGAATGGACCTCCGGGGTGGGCGATCATCACCTCGAGGCCGCTATTGATTCGGTAGGGGAGAAGACCCGCGGATCTCATAGGAGGTGACATTACGCTGGCGACGTGACCACTCTGGCCGCCTATTCGCCGACCGGCCCGGATTTGGCGTCTTTCGACTCGAAGCTGACTCTTGGACAGGCCGAACCGTTGGGGGTTGGGGTGAAGAGGGTCACCATGGAGCAGTTGGAGCTGGGTGCGGGTGGTTTCTTTGACGGTGAGGATCAATTCAGCACAGCCGTTCACGATTCGAGGAAGGCGATCAAGAAGGTTCGGTCGTTGCTGCGTCTCGTCAAGAGCGAACTCACCGACAAGATCTACAGGCACGAGGACAAGTCGCTGCGCAACACGGCGCGTCTCACAAGCGAAATTCGATCATCGGCGGCGGTTGTCGAAGCGGCCCTGGTGGTCGAGGACCTATACGGAGAGATGCTCGCCGAGGGAATCTTCGAGGAGATGATTTCCCGCCTCACACAGCGTCGAGACGTAATCGAGCTTGGTGCTCTGGAGGATCCGAACCTGATCGAACGCGTGGTCGGAAACATGGAGCGGGCGTATCACAGGTACTCAGCCTGGCCAACCGACCCTGATGCTCGAAAGGTCTATGGGCTCGGAATCAGGGACAGGTACAAGTCGATCCAGTCAGGCCTGGAGGAGACCTATGGCCGTGGGCGCACTGAGATGGTTTCCGCGTATACCAGACCGACCGTGGTCAATTTCCACCTCTGGCGCAAGCGCGCCAAGTATCTGCGCTATCAGATGGAGTTTCTCGTGCCGCTCTGGCCCGAGGTCGTGGTGGGCATGGCGGTGACGCTTGATCGGCTCGGGCTCTTCCTCGGAGAAGACCACGATCTGGCTGAGCTACTGATGCTGATTCACCAACGTCCGGACATCTGCCCCGACCCAAAGGAGCGCTCACTCTTCTCGGCTCTGGCAACCCAGAGACGTGCTGAGTTGCAGTTGGCCGCCGAGATACTGGGACGTCGGATCTACGCCGAGAGCCCGGATTCTCTCCGCTCCCGTTTCGGCGAGTACTGGGAAAGCCGGCAATTGGCGCTCGATCTTTCCCTTGAAACTGTGGTCGTTTACTAGCGACGGTGCAAACCACTAACGGAATCTTTGCCATGTTGCAGGCGTTGGCCCGTGGGCAGGTTCATCGAAGTTTGAGGTTCGAACATGTCTGATCCCGGAAGAGTGCGCACCGAGCGTGGCCATAAGCGTGTCCGAGCGATGCTCGGAGGCGAATTGGTGGTCGATACCACGTCGCCGCTGTTGGTCTGGGAAGTCCCGTACTACCCGACCTACTACTTCCCTGCTGCCGACGTCAATACCGATCTCCTGGTCGAGACCGGTGAGACCCGTCGAAGCCCAAGTCGGGGCGAGGCCACCCAGTATCTGGTCAAGGCCGGTAACAGCGAAGGGACCGCTTACTCCTATCCCGATCCAAAGATTCCCGAGCTTGCCGGCCACTACGCCTTGCTCTGGAAGTCGATGGATCACTGGTTTGAGGAAGACGAGGAAGTCTATGTGCACCCGCGTGATCCGCACACACGACTGGACATCCTTCCGTCGAGTCGCCGGGTGAGGATTGAGATCGACGGTGTCACCGTCGCCGACTCGACGAACGCTTCTTTCCTATTCGAGACCGGTCTTCCGGTTCGCTATTACCTGCCAAAGACCGATGTGCGGATGGAGTTTCTCATTCCGACCGATCTGGCCACAGCTTGCCCTTACAAAGGCACAGCACGGTACTGGTCGGCAACGGTCGATGGAACGACCCTCGAGAACGTCGTATGGGGTTACGACACGCCGCTTCCCGAGTCTCAGAAGGTGGCGGGGCTTGTTGCGTTCTACAACGAGAAGCTGGACATTTACGTCGATGAGGTGCTTCAGGAGCGACCTAAGACGATGTTCTCGTAGGTGATTCGAGGTGCCGAGGCTCGACTAGTCGAGCCTCGGCACCTACCGAGTTGCTAGAAGTTGGTTGAGTTCCGGTCGGATCCTGAGTTTGAGGGACTGGCGTATTTGGCCCACCATTTCTTTGCGGTGTCTATCCCGCCGACTCCGAATGCGATGGCGAGGGCGATCATGGTGGCACCGACCACGATTTTGACGACGTCTTCGGCGAAGGTGACTCGGAGGATGTCCATGGCGAAC